>NZ_JBQEPI010000008.1:0-438541 GCF_052045695.1 Mucilaginibacter sp. 22184 | reverse complement strand
TCGTCCTTTAAGCCCATGGCAAATAAAATGATGCAGGCTATCAGCAAGTAACTGATGGGCAGAGCCTTGTCAACAATACTAAACAATAGCATGGTGATTATAAAGCTCACAAACATGGCAACTCCTCCCAGGCGCGGAATGCCGTGATCATGTTGTTTACGAAAATGACCCACATCATCATATAAATGACGTGCCCGCGCCACATGTAATATGGACGGGATGGTTAACCTGGTTATAAGAGTGGATACAAGCAGTATTAACACATTGTATAGAAAGTGATAAGAGTGTAAAAAATCAATCATGTAAATGCTTTTATAATGTTAGCGGGGGCTATCTTATAAAAACAGGTTATTAAGTATTACTCCTTATACGAGTGCAAAAAATTTAAGTTGAAGTTGAAATCAAAGAAATTGAAGAATTTTTCTGAGTGGTTTTAAAACCAGGGTAAGTATGGGGAAAGGAAGTTTATTTTGCCGCATAGCCAACAGATCATACTGCCATGCTTTCAGCCTGTTTTTCCAGTTTTTGCTGCTGATGCCCCCGGTGCGCATATTAACCATCACCTGCTTTAGATGATAGCTTCTGACCCCATGCCGGTACATCAGCCGGAGCATTAGTTCATAATCAGCTGCCGATCCGTGGTCAATACGGTAATAGCCAAACTGATCAAATAAGTTACGCCGGCAGTAAAAGGTAGGGTGTGGCGGCATAAACCCAAGTTTAAAGGCATTACGGTTATATTGTCCAGAACGCCATTTACGGATAACGCGCCGGTACTGATCCATAATATCCAGATCGCCGTATACTATTTCTGTATCCTGTTGCGTAAATACTCCGGCAACAGCCTGTAAAACATCATCACCGGCAAATTGATCGTCGGCGTTTAACATACCCACTACATCGCCGGTAGCCAGGCGGATGCCTTTGTTCATGGCATCATATATACCTTGATCTGGTTTCGAGATTAACACATGAATGTGTTCATGATATTCCTGGATGATAGCGAGCGTGTTGTCGGTCGAGCCACCGTCGATAATAATATATTCCAGATTGGGGTAGTTTTGGCTGATAACAGATTGGATACACTGCCTTATGGTATCCTGAGCATTGTAAACTACTGTAACCAGAGAGAGCTTCAAAACGTACAAGTTGGGGAAAGAATTACCAATATATATACCCGCAAATTATGTATTTTTGAATTCAATCCCTAATTATAGTTATTTAGTTTCTACTCGTCTGTATGCGCATTTGTACCCTTACTCTTTTATTTTTCGGGATAATTTTTGTTTTAACATCTTGTTCCAGCAAACAATACCAATTACTTTTTGAACAAAAAAACGCCGGCCCCGATAGCAGTTCGGCGCAAAAAATCACGGCAGCTGCCGCTGCTTATCGCATAAAACCACAGGATATTTTACAGATCAGGAATCTGCAAAACGTAAAATATATTGTTGATGAGGCGCCTATCAGCAATACGGCGTCAACCGGAAACACCACTACAAATACCGGGCAAACTTTCCAGGTTGATGATGATGGCACCGTGGCCCTGCCAGTTATTGGCCATGTAGCTGTGGCGGGCCTTACCCGGCCCGAGGCGGCAAAGCTTATTGAAAGCCTTTACCGCAAAAGCCTGCTCAAAGACCCCATCATCGAACTAAAAATTGTAAACCTTAAGGTTACTATGTTGGGCGAAATCAAAGGACAGGGAAATTATCCGCTAACCAAAGACCGTACCACCCTGGTAGAAATGATAGGTACAGCAGGCGGCCTTACAGAAAAAGCCAACGAAACCAACATTCAGATTATACGGGGCGATCAGGTAAACCCGCAGGTAACGGTGATCAACCTCCGAAACATCCAGGCCATTAATGACCCGCGCGCTATTCTTCAAAATGGAGATATTATTTATATTGCCCAAAACAAACGTGCGGTAAGGAACGAAAATCTGCAAAACATATCAGTGATCAGTCAGCCGGTATTGCTTTTGTTGAACACGGCCCTAATTATTTTCACGCTTTCCCATCGCTAATGGAAGAAACAGAAAAAATTCAGCGAAAACTGCCCGCCCAGGAGATCGACTATTTTAAGATAGGCAAGATATTGCTGAGCCGCTGGTATTGGATAGCCGCTTCTGTGGGCATAGTTGTATTGATATCCTATACCTATTTATGGTATACCCCAAAAACTTATTCATCATCGGGCACCTTAAAAATTGAAGAAAAAAAGTCAGAAATATCAGACCTGGTAACCGTGATGACCGTTCCAGAACGCGGGCCATCTAAAATCCAAAGCATTACCTCTGTAATACAAAGCCGCAACCTTATTCTCAGTGCTATAAAAACGCTCGATTATCGTGTCAGCTTTTATATCATGGGTCGGGTACGCACTTCCGAGATCTACCCCTCAAAACCATTGAACATTGAACTGATCAGGTTTGATAGTTTGAATTATTACCATGATCAGATAGGCTTTAAAGCACTGAACACGAAATCGTTTGAGTTGTCATACAAGATCGGGGGTAAAGAAATTCAGAGTACTTTTAACTATGATACGCCTGTAAACGTGGGGCCTACCAGTTTCACCATAAAATATCCGGGTACATTGAGCAAAAACACGGTTTACCTGTTTAAATTCAATATTCCGGAAGATTATGTTGATCGTGTCAGGGCCGGCTTATCAACTGGTGAAACCTCAAAAAACTCCAATATTATCGGCCTCCAGGAAACCGACTCCAACCCACAGTTTGCCGCCGATATTATCAATAGTATCATGAATCAGTACGTGTCTTTTGATCGTAATCAAAAAACCCAGTCTGCTTCGCAAATGATTGATTTTATTGACAGCCAGCTGGCCTTCCTGTCAACCGAAGTAAAGGGGTCCGAAAATTCCATTGAAAAGTATAAACAGCGGTCAAAGATCCTGGATGTAAGTTCGGCTTCAACAACAACAGCCTCCAAAGCAGCCGATCTGGAGTCGAACAAGTCATTATTAAAAATACAGCTATTGGCTATTGATCAGCTCAAAGATCAGATCACCCGGGAAAAGGATAACGTTAATTTAAACTTCACTACTACCGGGTCAGACAACCATTTACTACAGGCTATGGTCGAAAAACTGGATGGTCTGATACAGGAAAAGAACGCACTGTTAAAAACTTACAATACCGATTCGCAGCCCATTCGTGATATCAACCAGCAGATATTACAAATAAAACTGAACGCCCTCAATAATATCAGAACTTTACGTTCCGGCATCGAAAAGAACATCGCTTTTTTGGATAGCCAGCTTTCGCAGGTTAATCAAACCATCATGACCTTACCCGCTGCGCAGCGCGACCTGGTGAGCCTGCAACGTGATTTTGAGATCAACGATAAAGTATATTCCTTTTTATCAGAAAAAAAACTGGAGGCCCAGATAAGCAGGGCCGGTATATTACCGGGAGCAACCATTATTGAGCCAGCCCAGCCTAATTTTAACCCGGTATCGCCCGATGAGCATAATATCCACCGCTCGGCAATTATCTTCGGTTTAATTATAGGCCTGGGGCTTATTGTTGTTGTACGGATCATGAACCCGTATATTTACGATAAAGAAACCATCGAAAGTCTTACCTCTGTACCTATATTGGGTATCATCCGGAAGTTCCCGGAGCCGATTGACGAAGATAACGGGCAAATTTTAGCGCTTGTAAGGCCCAAATCCATATTCGCGGAGTCGGTGCGTTCGGTACGTACCAATTTGAGTTTCCTGGCATCTGATAAAAAAAGCAAGGTGATCTGTATCACCTCAGAAGTAGCCGGCGAAGGGAAATCATTTGTAGCGGTTAACCTGTCAAGCACGCTTTCACTGATTGATAAAAAAGTTATCCTTATCGGCGCCGATCTTCGCCGCTCAAGGGTTCACAAAATATTTAATGTATCTAATGACATTGGATTAAGCAATTACCTGGCCCACCAAAACGAGCTGGATGATATCATCTTTCATTCCGAACAGGAAAATCTTGATTTTATCATTTCCGGGCCCGTGCCACCCAACCCATCCGAACTGTTGCATAGCGAACGGATGAGCGCCTTAATTGCACAGTTAAAAACCAGGTATGATATTGTGATGATAGATACGGCGCCCATAGGCCTGGTGTCTGATGCTATCCCGCTGATCCGGATGAGCGACGTTAATGTTTTTGTGATCCGGTCCGGAAGATCGAAGTTTTACGCGGCCACCGTGCCACAGCGTGTTGCGCAGGAATATCAGTTGAATAATACCGTAATAGTGCTTAACGCCTATGAGGAAGAACCTTTACATTCCAGATACTACACTACCAAATTTACCGGTGATAATTCTGGAGTACACTATTATTATTATGCCGATTATAACGGCTACGAAGATTCCGGATATTATTTGGATGATAACAAGGCCAAATGGTGGGATGTGAGAAAATGGTTTAAATAAGCAAGCTTTTTAATACAATGAACCTGCTAACCAGTGAGGTAAAAAAGAAATGGTACCCTGTTTATACGCATGCCCGGGCCGAAAAAAAAGCATACGAAGCGCTGATCAGTAAAGGAATATCGGCTTATTTGCCCTTGCACCGGCAACTTAAACAATGGAGCGATCGTAAAAAGTGGGTCGAGGAGCCCTTTATCAAATCATACATATTTGTTAACATCGCCGAACAGGCACAGGCAGATGTATTAATGACAAAAGGAATATCCCGCTTTTTATATTTTTCGGGCAAACCAGCCACCATGCCCGACCGCCAGATTAACGAACTGAAGTTATTGATGACAAGTTCGCTCGACCTGGAAATTACAGAAGAAGATCTGCAGCCCGGGGAAAAAATTATTATAAAAGCGGGTCCTTTAAAAGGAATGACCGGAGAGGTGGTTATATACCGGTCGCAAAAGCAATTGATATTAAGATTGGAAAGCATAGGATGCTCCATTATTGTGCATGTTGCCGCCTCCTATATTGAGCGATTTTAATCGGAATTATTATTTTTAACAATAAAGAAAATACAACAAGTTAAGAGTCAAGAAATCAAGAGCCAGGAATCAAGAAAAATAGTGAAAAGCGGTACCTGATATTTCTTTTTGGGCCGGATATTATTTCATATTGAATTATTTTCCTGCTTCTTCACTCTTGATTTCTTGACCCTCATAAACAACTGTAAAATAATAAGTTACAAAATACAACTGTGACTTACGGGGCGAAGCTGTGAAGATATACCAACCATGTGCCGGATAGCAGGAATAATTAACAAAAGCCTGCACCCGGACGAGATCCATCAAAAAGTAAAGGCCATGTGCCAGATACTACAACATGGCGGCCCCGATAATGAGGGTTTATTTTTTGACGATCAGCATCATATCGGTTTAGGACATCGGCGGCTATCCATTATTGACCTGAGCAGCAACGGGCACCAGCCCATGTCAGATACCGGGCAAAAAGTATGGATAACCTTTAACGGCGAACTGTACAATTACCTGGAATTAAAAGTAGAGCTCGTAGCACTCGGCGCACAATTCAAATCGGCGACAGACACGGAGGTGATCATATTAGCGTATCTGCAATGGGGAACCGCCGCCTTCGCTAAATTCCGTGGGATGTTCGCTTTCGCTTTATATGATACCCATAACAAGCTCGTTTACCTGGTACGTGATAGCGCGGGTATCAAACCTATATATTATTACGCCCAACACGGGGCATTGAGCTTCGCATCAGAGATAAGGGCTTTTACCGCAGCAGATATCGCTATGGAAAAAGACCCCAACTGGACTGTAAGGTTTTTGGCCTTTGGTCATATTCCTGAACCATACACTACCTTAAAAAATGTCTTCAGCTTACCAAAGGGGCATTTTTTACGCTGGGATATTACTTCGTCGGCCTGTACCATCGCTCCATATCATGAAACACAGAAACAGGAACAGATCACCGATATCAATGAAGCCCGCATATTGATCAAAGACACGCTGATCAAAAGTGTAAACCGGCAGCTCATTGCCGATGCCACCATTGGTGTATTTTTAAGCGGAGGCATTGATTCCAGCTTGCTTACACTGTTAGCCAATCTTCAAAAAGACCAGCAGCTAAAAACGGTATCCATCTACTTTAATGAGCAGGATTACAACGAACAGCATTACCAACGGGTAATTTTAGATAAATTACAAGGCCAAAGCTTTTCGCACCTGGTACAGCAGCATGATTTTGATGCTTTTTTACCGAGGATAATTGCCGCTATGGATATGCCCACTACCGACGGCATCAACAGTTGGTTTATCAGTAAATATGCCCATGAGGACGGGCTGAAAGCGGTATTATCGGGTATTGGTGCTGATGAACTTTTTGGCGGATATCCCTCCTTCGGGCGGATAAAATATTTGAAATATCTCCGGAAAGCTAGTCCCGCATTATTTTCGACTGTCAGCGGCCTTTTACCCGATCAGTATAAAAAGCTCGCGTTTTTAGCCAATAACCATTATTTAGCTGATTATCTTTTACTGAGAGGCTTTTTCTCACCTACCGAGATTGCTAAATTTCTGGATACCGACAGTAAGCAGGTGAGGGGTATCCTTTTTGATACCCCCTCGGAATCCTGCCCAAACCATTATGATAAAGAACATGCCTCCTGGCTCGAAACCAATTTGTATATGCAAAACCAGTTATTGCGGGATACCGATGTGATGAGCATGAATCACGGACTGGAAGTGCGGGTGCCATTTTTAGATGAGGATTTTACCAGCGTCGTAAACCGCATTGATCCATCTATACGATTTGATAATGGCCAACCCAAAAAATTCCTGATCAATAGCTTTGATGATCTGTTGCCGCCAGAAATCTGGAACAGGCCAAAAATGGGATTTTCTTTTCCGCTGCAGCAGTGGATGGCAGCGCATCCCGAAATAAGCGATAGTGGGCATTACAAAGGGAAGGCAGCCCAAACAATGATTAAAAAATTTAAAAATAAAGGCATGCACTGGTCCAAAGCGTTTGCACTTTATCAGGTACAGGCTCATGTCTAAAAAGGTGCTATTGCTTACTTTACAAACGTTTAGTACCACCGGGGGCATCCAAAAAATGACCCGCACATTGGGTTATACTTTAAATCAGATAGCACAAAACAACAACTGGACTTTTGAATTATGGTCGGCTTATGATCACACCGCCGATCTGATGCCGGAGTATCTTCCCGCTATTAATTTTAAGGGATTTGGTATCAACAAACTGAGCTTTGCCTTAAAGCTGGCAAGTAAAAAATTCACCTCCCGGGATGTTATTATACTGAGCCATATTAACCTGGCTGCCATTGGTTTGATTATCAAGGCCCTGAACCCTAAATGCCAGGTTTGGTTAGTGGCTCATGGTATTGAGGTATGGCGACCGTTTTCATTCATCAAAAAACGGTTCATAAAAACCTGCGACAAAGTGATCTGTGTAAGCAACTATACCCGGCAGCAGATGCTCAGCCGTCACCATATTGATCAGGATATTTGTATGGTGCTGAATAATGCTATTGATCCTTTGATGCCATTACCGGCTACGTTTTCAAAGCCCCGCGGCTTGCTTAACCGCTATCAGCTTAACCATAGCCATCCGATTATATTTACCTTAACCCGCATGGCCTCCACAGAGAAATACAAAGGGCACGAATTGGTGATAGAGGCTATCGGAAAATTGAAAAATAAATACCCGGGTATTAAATATATCCTGGCTGGCAAATATGATGAGCTGGAAGATGTGCGGATCAATAAACTAATAACCGACCATGATGTGCGTGAGCATATCATTTTAACCGGCTTTATCGAAGAAGCCGAACTCACCGATCATTTTTTACTGGCCGATCTGTTTGTTTTACCCAGTAAAAAAGAAGGCTTTGGCATTGTGTTTATCGAAGCTATGGCTTGCGGCCTGCCCGTTATTTGCGGTAATGCCGATGGCAGCATCGATGCCATACGTAATGGCGAACTGGGCCGGTCTGTAAACACAGATAACACTGCCGAACTATATAACTGCATGAATGAATCACTGGCACAGCCATTAACAATAGCCAATCGTGAGCAATTACAAAAACGCAGTTTACAGCATTTTAATCAATCCGATTATGCCCGTAAACTGCAGGAACTATTAACCGAATAAGCATGTTGGAAAACGAAGACTGGGACATCAAAATAACCGCGCAAAACAGCATTTTCGATTTAAAGCTCCGGGATGTATGGCACTACCGCGACCTGCTGTTGCTGCTGGTACGGCGCGATTTTGTTTCCTTTTACAAACAAACTATCCTTGGACCCATTTGGTTTTTTATACAGCCCGCTATTACTATTGTGCTTTATACCCTGGTGTTTGGCAACCTGGCAGGCATCCCCGTTGATGGCTTACCCAAGCCCTTGTTTTATCTGGCGGGGATCATCATATGGAATTATTTTTCGGAATGTTTAACCAAAACAGCCACCGTTTTCAGGGATAACTCAGCCCTGTTAGGGAAAGTTTATTTTCCACGGCTGATCATGCCCCTGAGCATTGTGTTATCCAATCTCATCAGGTTTGGAGTACAGTTTTTATTGTTCATGATCCTGTATGTGATTTACCTATTTAAAGGAACAACCATTGTCCCGAACGCTTTTCTGTTGCTATTACCCTTACTCCTCGTTATGATAGCGGCCTTGGGTTTGGGGCTCGGGATGATCATATCGGCAGTAACCACCAAATACCGCGACCTTGCTTTTATCGTGTCATTCGGTGTGCCTTTGCTCATGTACACTACAACTGTAATTTTCCCGCTTTCCGTAGCCGAAGCCAAATACCCGGCTTACAGCTGGCTGGTGAAATTCAACCCGATAACGGCCATTATCGAAACTTTCAGATACGGTTTTATGGGTCGCGGAAGTTTCAGCTGGGAGCTGATGGGGTACAGTCTGGCAAGCACCATCGTTATTCTGCTGCTGGGAACTATCATATTTAACCGGGTTGAAAAAACGTTTGTCGATACCGTATAATGAGCACCGTAATTAAAGTAGAAAACCTGTCAAAAGCCTACCAGCTGGGCGATTTTGGTACCGGCACCATATCCCGTGATATGGAACGCTATTGGGCCCGGCTACGAGGTAAAGAAGACCCTTTTTTAAAAGTAGGCGAAACCAATGACCGCACCACCAAAGGCCAAAGCGATGTAGTGTGGAGCTTACGCGATATTAATTTTAACGTTGAACAAGGCGATGCCATTGGTATTATTGGCCGCAACGGAGCGGGCAAAAGTACCTTGCTTAAAATATTAAGCCGGGTTACTTCGCCAACAACGGGCTCGGTAAAAGTAAAAGGGCGCATAGCCAGTTTGCTGGAGGTAGGCACGGGTTTCCATCCGGAGCTAACCGGTCGTGAAAATATTTTTTTAAACGGTGCTATCCTCGGGATGCGCAAGGCCGAGATCAAGCGGAAGTTTGATGAGATCGTAGATTTTTCGGGGGTAGAACGTTATATAGATACGCCGGTAAAACGATACTCATCGGGCATGTATGTGCGCCTGGCCTTCGCGGTGGCGGCCCACCTCGAATCAGAGATTATGATTGTGGATGAAGTATTGGCTGTAGGCGATGCCGAATTCCAGAAAAAATGCCTGGGTAAAATGGGAGATGTAAGTCAGGGTGAAGGGCGAACCGTTTTATTCGTAAGCCACAATATGGGCGCAGTGCAGAAACTTTGCAATAAGGGAATCTTATTGAATAACGGGCAAATTGCATTTAACGGCTCCTGTAAAGACACGGTTTATCATTACGCTCAAAATGGCGTTAAAACAGACGCCGATTTCCTGAACAGGATCAGTTACTCTTCTGATAAAGTTAAAATAAACAATATTTTGTTTAACAATAGCCCTGTCAACAGCCTTGTTCTGAATCCAGAAAATAATTTTTCGTTCGAAATAAAAATTGACCTGTCCTTAAAAACCGATACTCCGATAGATATAGAATGCCGCTTTTTAGACAGGGATTCCAACCCGGTTGCTTTTTTTAGTCCGGGGCACCATGATGGGGTCAAAATTCAAAACAAGGGCGAGGTGTCTCTAACTTATAAAATAACTTTCCCCGGCAATTTGAACAAGGTAGATCTGGATATGAACCTGTATCTCACCTACCCGGGTGTTGAAATATACGCGTTCTGCGAGAAAGCTTTAACTATAGAATATACCGGGTACAGCATGACCAGCGGTCATGTTTTTGAATATGAAAAAGGGGCCGGACTGATTTTTCTTCCGCCCCATTAATTACCTGCAGGTTGCCGAACTCGAAGACAAAATATATAGCATATTCCTTATGGGGCGATAATCCGCTGTATACAACCGGCATGATCAGGAATGTGGAACAAGCCGCCATATTATATCCCGAATGGCAAATCGTGGTATATTTTGATGGTACTGTTCCGCCGGAGATCATCCATACCATCCAGGAAAAAGGAGCCATCACCATCAACAAAACCGGAGATATTTACGGGATGTTCTGGCGTTTTTACGCTGCCGATCTGGATGGCTGCACCCATGTCATTTTCAGGGATTCCGATTCGCGCTTAACCATGCGGGAAAAACTGGCGGTTGATGAATGGCTTAAAAATGATGATATGATCCATATCATGCGCGATCATCCGCATCACCATTCCACAGATGAAAGCCATGCTTTTTATATTCTGGGTGGCCTGTGGGGCATCAAGGGTGGTGCAGTGCCCATGAAATCCATGATCAGCAGCTTTGCCGAAAAAAACAATCTGGTATACGGCAGCGACCAGTTCTTTTTAAATGAAATTTATTCCAGGTTCAAAAGCTCCTGCACGGTACATGATGAGTTTTTTGATAAAAAACCCTTCCCCATCAAAAGAAAGGGTTTTGAGTTTATTGGGGAACGCATTGATATCAATGAGCAACCTTACAACGATGATCGGCAGGCCATAAAAGATTTTTATCGCCAAAAAGACCTGATCTTTAGGATCAAGAAAAGGCTCGCCTCCTTTTTCCGGTCACCTAATTCATAAAGCGTTTTGAACCTGAACACATTAAGATCCGCCAAACATTATCTGACCGCAAAAACACGGGTTCTGATGTTAGGTATCGCCAAACTAACGCCACGAAGCCACAGATCAGGCTTCTGGTCGCGGGTAAGTTACAGCGCCTGGAAATTAACAGGGATCAAAATCGGCCACCCCATTTTTATTGATAAAGGTTTTAAATGTATCAACCCCACCAATATTACTTTAGGCAATTATGTTTCTTTGGGCCACGATAACCACATCTGGGCCTTTGATGCCGTAAGCATTGGCGATTATACCCAAACGGCGAAAGATCTGCTCATCATATCCGGTTCGCACGAGGTAAATTCTTTGCGCCCCAAAAACAATCAACAGGTGGTAATCGACGCGGGTTGCTGGATCGGGGCCCGGGTAACTATCCTGGGCGGCGTGAGCATTGGCAAAGGCGTTGTTATAGGGGCATGCTCGGTGGTCAATAAAGACATTCCCGATTTTGCGGTTGTTGCCGGTAATCCAGCCAAAATATTACGGTACCGGGAGCCCGATGACGAACAATGGAATCCATTTATCAAGTATCAGATTTGACATATCATAAAATATCCGTAATCACACCCTCCTATAACCAGGGCAGGTTTATTGAACAAACTATCCTCTCGGTTATCGGTCAGCAATATCCCAATCTGGAATATATCATCATCGATGGCGGGAGTACCGACGAAACCCTGGATATTATCCGGAAATACGAAAAGCATATCACTTATTGGGTAAGCGAAACAGATAAAGGCCAGAGCAACGCCATCAATAAAGGTTTTGAACGGGCTACCGGCGATATTTTATGCTGGCTAAATTCCGATGATTATTATTTGCCCGGCACCTTGCTGGAAGTGAATCAAACATTATCAAATGAGCGACCGGAATTGTTGTTTGGCAATTGCATCCATTTAAATGAAGATGCCCATCTGGTATATGGCACCTCTTACGACCCTTTGAAAAACTGGGCTATTACTCACGGAGATTACATTGTACAACCCAGCAGCTTTTGGACCAGGCAGGCGTTTGAACAAACCGGGCAACTCCGGGAGGATCTGCACTTTGGTTTCGATTGGGAATGGTTTGCCCGTGCGCAGGCCAACGGCGTAAACTTTATTCCCTCAGAAAAATACTTTTCTGTTTACCGGCTGCATAACGATCAAAAATCAAACGAGAATAACGCCGACCGGTCCAAAGAATTGATATCGATCGAAAAGCAATTAAACCCCTCCCGGTTTGAGTATATCGATAATTACCTTGATAAACATCTCAACAACATAAACCGGATATATAGCCTCAGCTCAAAACGGCTGTTCAAACACTGGGAATACCGCCTGCTGAAAGCTTTTCATCCGGACTTAATAAAAATGATAGACAGGGTTAGCCTAAAAAAATACATTAAATACGGCTATCCACATCAAAAATAATACAGTAAATGTTGCTGCCTAACCTACTTCATTATCGTGCCAAATTAGAAAAAAACGGAGTTCCGTTTCCTTTACATACGGTACCATTTACCAAACATGGATTACGAGAAACTTTGCCCCAACCCCAAAGTGATAAAACCGGCTGGCCCTGGACCGAGGAGACCTCGCCAAGCGTATACGATGAAAGGATCACCTGGCCAAAGCTTACTATTGTAACCCCATCCTATAACCAGGGGCATTTTCTGGAAGAAACCATTCGGTCCGTACTTTTACAAAACTACCCCAATCTGGAGTATATTGTAATTGATGGGGGCAGCACAGATGGCAGCCAGGAAATACTGGAAAAATATTCGCCCTGGATAAGTTACTGGCAAAGCAAAAAAGACCAGGGACAATCAAACGCCATTAATTTAGGTTTCAGCCTGGCAAGCGGCAACTACTATGCCTGGATAAATAGTGATGATTATTATATGAAAAATACATTCCACTTGGTTGCCGGTACCTTTTTAAAAAGCCAGACAGATTTTATTTATGGGTACACCTTTAATAAAAAGGATGACCAATTTGAACTGGTGACCGTTCCGCCTCTATATGATTACTTTTTAAAAATACCATCATTACCGCAGCCTGCCTGCTTTTGGAAAGCGAGCATCAATCAGCCGGTTTGGGAAGAAATGCAATGCGCACTTGATTATGAGCTGTGGTTACGACTGGTGAAAGGCCATAAACGCAAACGCATAAAACAGCCCCTGGCTGTTGCCAATATGCATGCTGATGCCAAAACCCATAACGATACCATGAAGATTAAATGGCACGAGGATCATCTAAAAATGTGGTCGGCAGATGGGCATGGGCCAGTACCGGAATGGAAACGCATCGTTTTCCTGAACCGCATCAGGCTAAAATTATACAGATTATTGAAGATAGTTTGATTTTGGTATCAAGTAGCTAGTATCAAGTATCACGATTTTGAATGCTTTTTCTTATTATCAAATAACAAGGGTGTCTTGATACTTGATACTAGCTACTTGATACTAAAGCTTCCTCCCCCCAATGTTATTTAATTCCCTCCTGTTCCTGATCTTTTTCCTGGTGGTAACCAGCGCGTATTATTTGCTTACGCCAAAGCTACGCTGGGTATGGCTTTTACTGGCCAGTTGCTATTTTTACATGTATTTTAAACCGGTATATATTTTAATTATACTGTTTACCATTGTAGTTGATTATATAGCTGGTCTACTGATTGAAAAGGCACAAGGCGGCAGCAAAAAGTTTTTTTTACTGGCAAGCATTGTAGCCAACGTTGGTGTACTGGCTGTATTTAAATATTTCGATTTTTTTGCTGATAATTTTAATTTTTTAAGCCATCATTTTAGCGGCCCGCAGATGCCTTTGCTGCACATTTTATTACCTATAGGGCTGTCGTTCCACACCTTTCAGGCCATGAGTTATACCATTGAGGTTTACCGCGGCAACCAAAAGGCCGAAAAACATTTTGGCATTTACGCACTTTACGTTCTTTTTTACCCGCAGATGGTAGCCGGACCAATTGAGCGGCCTCAGCATATTTTACCACAGCTGCATCGTGTAAACAAATTCAATACCACAGGTTTTATCACCGGCATATTTTTAATCATGATAGGCCTGTTTAAAAAAATGGTGGTCGCCGATCGTTTGGGCTTATTTGTTGATCCGGTGTTTAACAACCCGCATGGCCATTCCGCGCTTGATCTGCTGGTGGCCGTTTATTTTTTTTCGTTCCAGATCTATTGTGATTTTAGCGGCTACTCAGACATAGCCGTTGGCGCTGCCCTAACCCTGGGTATCGAGCTGATGCGCAACTTTAACATGCCTTATCTCTCCAAAAACATTGCGGAGTTTTGGCAGCGCTGGCATATCTCCCTGTCTACCTGGTTTCGCGATTATGTTTATATCCCGCTTGGCGGCAGCCGGGTAACTTTCATGGTCACCTGCATCAATATACTTATTGTATTTATCATCAGCGGGCTATGGCATGGCGCCAACTGGAAATATCTGGTATGGGGTTTGGTGCATGGCCTGCTGTTGATCGGCTATCAATTATCAAAAAAACTCAAAATCAACATCAAAGGCTTTAGCTATCTCAAATGGATACTCACCTTTAATCTGGTTTGCCTCGCTTGGATATTTTTCAGGGCCAATACCATTGCCGAAGGTTTTTTTATTCTGAATAAGATTTTTACTATAAAACCATTTCACTATACCGCTACTGCTATTATGCCACGGAACGAGGTTTTTTATTGCATACTCATTATACTGGCCCTGTTAGCGGGCGAATGGTATTTGCAAAGGAAGGCCGTGTGGTCAAAACGGGGTATGTTGTTGACAACGCTTATCTTATTTATTGCCTGTTATTTCCTGGGCATATTTAATGAGGCGCAGTTTATCTATTTTCAATTCTGATGAAGAAGATCGCTGGTATATTGGTTTTAGTTTTTAGCACGCTGATACTGCTAACCGCCATGAACCAGTCGTTCATCAACCGTATTAAAAACGACCGGTATTTTGATCATTTGAATGACAACCATGGCCCCAGGTCATTGTATCAGCGCATTTTTGTGCAGTCGGACCGCTGGGCTTATGGCGACCTTTACGGTCTATGCTATTTGCCTCAATACCGATTTAGGCTGGACCCATTTAAAAAATACCATTCCGTAAACAGGGCGAATCCTCAAAAACGGGTGCTCTATATTATCGGCGATAGTTTTTTGGCCGATAAAACCTTAACCAGCGCGTTTGATGGCTTTGATAATGTTATCTTCTTAGACAGAAGATTCCCATTCGGACCAATTCGGTTAGACAGCACCAAACAAAATTTTCTGATCATGGAGTTTGCCGAGCGTAACCTCAACGGCTACGACATCAACAAAACCGATGAAATACGATGGGCGAAAAATGACATCAAAGCCAAACACTATACACCTGTTGAACAAAAAGTAAATACGCCCGCCTCGCTTTCTGTTTTTAACAGGTTAGGAAAAATCATTTTCAACAAGGACCTGAGCCGGAACCTGGAGCTTGTACTATTTGATGACAGATTATTTACCCCGATAAAAGAATTAAAAGCTTCACTCAATTACCAATTATTTGGCCGGGTTGCCAAGGAGGTAGCGGTGAGTACCGACAAAAAAAGATTACTATTAAACATCACAGTGGATACCGGAGATATCCATTCGGCATTCCGGTATAAAAGCAACCGGCAAATTGATAGCATCACCACAAACCTTACAAAAGCCCAAAACTATTACCAGGCAATCGGGTTTAAAAAAGTATTTCTAAGTATTGTACCCAATCCGGTATCTGTTTATGATGAAAACCGGATGCCCTACAATCATCTGCTGGAACGGGTAGAGCAACAAACAGACTTACCCATCATTAGTATCTATAAAATATTTAAAACAGATAGACACAATCTATATTTTTTAAGCGATGCCCACTGGAACCCGCTGGGTTTTGATATCTGGGTACAGGAGGTAAATAAAACATTTAAAAGTGATCATGAAAAAATCACTAAATAACCATTACACTAATTCAGTCATTATTTCTGGATGAACATTGGCTTAGTTACACCTTACTACCCGGATAAACAAACGCTGAATAGTGGGATAGCCAATCACTTCGGCATTTTGGCCCATGCCCTGGCAAAGCAAGGTCATCATGTGGTTATTTTGCATATCCGGCCATCCTATAGCAAAGGCGATCAGATACAGCAACAGCAGATAAGTCCCTTGATCACCTTACTAACTTATCCAATAGCTTTACCGGCTTATGCTCACAAGCTCTTGAAAAACAAATGGACCGTTTTGGATTTCCTGCTTAAGTTACGATGCATGCGCACTGTTTTTAAGATCCTGAACAAAGTGATTAAAGAGTATGGGCTTGATGTTATTGAAACAACCAATTATTACGCGTTGTGCTATTTTAATCTTTTGGCAAAAAAAACGCGGATACCCATTGTGGTACGCGTGAGTACAACCTTTTTACAGATCATGGATGATTACTATCCCTTTAAATCACGGCTTCAGCAAAGACTGGGAAATATGGAGATAGCCATGCTAAAAAAAAGCGATTACCTGGTTACCCATACGCATCTACATGCCGTTGAAATGGAACGTTTGTATGGCATTAGCGCCGGTAACTTTCAGATCGTTCCGCATGGTATTCCTCTGCCGGTTTTGCCGACGGTTCAAGCTCAAAACAGTGATCAGATCGAAATATTGTTTGTTGGGCGTTTGGAGTATAGAAAAGGTATCGATCTGTTGTTGGCAGCAATTCCCATGGTATTGAAAAAATATGAAAATGTAATTTTTAAGCTGATAGGAAATGATGAGGATAAATCTTATGAAAAAACTTTCCGCGATCAATACCCAGCGAATACTACCAGTAAAGTGATATTTTGCGGCCTGATGAATACGGAAGACATTCAAGATGCTTACGCCAGCTGCGATATTTTTGTGGCTCCTTCACGATATGAATCCTTTGGGTTGATATACATCGAAGCAATGGGCTATGGAAAACCCGTTGTAGCACTAAAAGCAGGCGGGGCAATGGATATTATAGTCGATAACCATAATGGTTTATTAGTAGAGCCGGAGGATGTATCAGGTCTTGTCCATCAGCTTTCCATGCTCATAGAAAATCCTTCCCTTAGCAAAGAATTAGGTGCAAATGCCCGGCAAACGGTTGAAGATAAATTTTCGGATAAACAGCTGGCCTCCAATTCTATCGCTTATTATCAGGAGGTGATCAATCAATTTAATTAATGGATATTACGGTTATTATCTGCGCCTATAATCCCAATTTAACCCGGCTAGATCAAACACTTCTGGCATTACAAAAACAATCCCTGGATCCCGGGGTGTGGGAATTAATCATTGTAGATAACAATTCTTCCAACGGATTCGATACCTATCTTGATCTTAGCTTTTTCCCAAACTCCAGCATCATCAAACAACCAAAGCAAGGCCTCACTTATGCACGGCTTAAAGGATTTGAAGAAGCCAGGGGAGCTGTTATTGTTATGGTTGATGATGATAATATACTTCAACATGATTATCTGCAAAAAACCATTGATTTGTTTAAAGATGATCCTCAACTGGGCGCGGCAGGCGGCAGATCGCTACCCGAATTTGAAGATGAAGCGCCAGTCTGGTTAAACGATTTTTACGGCAACCTGGCCCTGCGCGATCTTGGAGAGGATACCATCATTACCCGATGGGAAAACACCTATCCCAATTCAGCCCCTATTGGCGCAGGTATGGCCATCAGAAAAATCGCGCTGCAAGCATATGTGGACGCCATGGCCGATGATCAGAATGTGATAACCGACCGCACCGATACTTCCTTATCATCGGGTGGGGATAATGAGATCAATATTCAAATATTACGATCGGGCTGGACATTGGGGTATTTCCCTGAACTGGCGCTCAAACATATTATACCTAAAGAAAGGATGCAAGTTGAGTACCTGGCCAGGCTGCTTCGGGATACCAACAGATCATGGGTACAATTGCTGGAAAAATACCAGATCAGCCCATGGAAAAAGATCAATAAACAAACGCTCCGCCTTAGAAAACTAAAAGCCTACCTAACCTACAAAGCCTGGAAAACCGAAGTTCATTTGATTAAATGGCATGGAGCCTGTGGCATGCTGGAAGGCCGGGTTAAAAAGAGTTTATGATAAACACGATAAAAAACTCGCTCGCCTACCGCTTGCCAACGCTTTACCGGAAGCTGCTCCGCCATAAAAAGATAGTTGTTTCATCATCGAAACCCCAGGCCGATTTAATCGTGATCACCATGACCGGCAAAAAGATCATGGATATGACCCGTCTTTCCATATTATCCATAGCCAGGTACTGGGACAACCTTCCCAAACTGATCGTCGCTTCTGACGGTACCATATCGACAGAAGAGATCTGCAAAAATTTAAGTTTTTGGCCGGGAGAGCTTGTAGCTACCAATTGGGAGCAAACGGAGGCGTACCATCTGGCAAAAAACAGAACAGCCCTTGTCAATTATGCTCATGGGCATGTGCTCGGGAAAAAGATGGCGGTAATATTGCATTATGCAGAAATTGAACCCGTAGTATGGATTGATAGCGATATCCTGTTCTATGGTGATTTCCTCAAACACATTCCACCACACGGGGATTTTATATGCGGAGGAAGCGAGGAAGGTTATTCTGTCTATGATGACAGGGCATTAAATTTCTTCAACAATAATTTATACGATGTATATAAATTCAGCTCGGGTCTGTTATTGATTTATGGGCAGCATATTTATGAACAGTTTAACCTCGAAGAATTACTGACCCAATTACCCAACCATGATCATTACTTTACCGAACAAACCATATTTGCACACATGGCAAGCACATCTGCAGGAATACTATGGTCGATGGATGCGATCAAAAATTTCAACCATGATAATCAGCAAATAAAACCCATGTCAAAAAACAATGTACTGGGTCGACATTATACCGTTAACGTAAGGCATTTATTTTGGCGCGACGCCTTTTTTAATCTGTAACCGCTTGTTTCAAAAGATCATCAATATTTTATACCGTAACCCACGATCGCAATTAAAAACATACCGTCGGTTCGGTGGGTATTGGAGTTACCGGGCCATGATGCGCGGCCGCCGGCAAATGATGGAGGCATCTTTACAATTACCGCCGGTTCAATGCTATGCTCATGGCTTACCCGTTTATTTTTTAACCGGCAAAAATTATCTCTATCAAACTTTATTTTGTATCCGGTCGCTTGTTAAGTTTTCGACTGAGCAATTTCAATTTATATTGGTTGACGACCGAAGTTTTGACAACAAGCTGGTAACACAAATTCAAAAACAACTTCCCGGCTGTATAATCATTATGCAGGATGAAATAGATAAAAACCTGCGACAGCATTTACCAACGCAGCAGTATCCCCACCTATATCAAAAACGGAAAGTATATCCCCATTTAAAAAAACTAACAGATATCCACGCTCTCCCTGGCGCCGATTGGAAACTGGTACTGGATTCTGACATGCTGTTTTGGGATAACCCGGCTGAGATTATCCGATGGCTAAAAAATCCCCAACAGCCAATCCACATGGTGGATTGTGTAGAAAGTTATGGTTATTCAAAACAGCTTATGGAGCAGCTGAGCGGCCATGCCATACCACCTTTACTTAATGTAGGCGCTATCGGGCTAAACAGTACTATGATCGATTGGGCGGCCATAGATACCTGGATACATAAATTGGAAGAAAAAGAAGGTTCCAGTTATTACCTGGAGCAGGCCTTAACCGCCATGCTTATCGGCAATCAACGGTCAAGTATTTTGGATAAGGATACCTATAAAGTGAACCCTACCCCTGGTGATGCTAAACCGTCTGTTCTGCACCATTATGTAGATCTTTCCAAAAAATATTACTACACACAGGCATGGAGAAAACTAATCAATTAAATGGGTATCGGGCGATTGATCTATAAGATATTTTTCAAACCAACTTTACAGATCAGGTATCATATACATCATTTTGGTTTATCAGGTTGGTACAAATTGTATAAGGGTGAGCAGCAAATGAAAAAAGCTGCCATGAACATTACTCCCATTTCACTAGCAAAAGATCATTTGCTTGAGGTTAATTATTTAACGGGCGCCAACTACTGGCATCAAACTATTTTTTGCGCTCAATCGCTTGCCAGGGTTCTGCAAGGCAGGCTCAGGATCAATATCTATTCCGACGGAACATTAGATCAAACTCATGAAGCTTTGATGGCACGTGCTATTCCCGGCGTCACTTTTATTTCAGCCAAAAGTGTTGATGCGCATCTTGATCAGTTTCTGCCACCGGCTCAATTTCCTACCCTCCATTATTTAAGAACATGGCACCCTTTTTTCAGGCGCCTGATTGATATCCATTGCATTAAATCATGGGCCATTCACTTGGATAGTGACATGCTTTTTTTTGATCGTCCGCAACAGATCATCGATGCGTATCAAAATAAAACAGCCATTTATATGGAAGAGCATCTGCACAATTCTTATTTTGTTGATGATGAAAGGATTCTAAAAGATAAATACAACATCAGCTGCATCAGCAATGTGAATGGCGGTATTATAGCCTACAACGGCGACGTAGATTATACCGATCTGGAACAAAAAGCAAAAACATTGCTTGATCATTATCCCCATGCGGGCGCGGCACAGGTAGAACAAACCTTAATGAGCTATTTGTTATTTAAGCAGGATGCCAAACCATTGAACAAATATCAGTACCCTATATTTTATGATAGTAAAATTGAGGTAGATAACTCACCAATTGTGCGCCACTATATTTTCAAGGCCAAGCTGCCCTACTTTACCTCCGAATGGAAAAGGATACTCCATTAGTTTCTGTTTGCATGCCAGCCTACAACGCGGGTAAGTATATCACTGATACGGTAAGCTCAATTACCAGTCAGTCTTACACCAATTGGGAGCTCATCATCGTGAACGATGGATCGACAGATAATACAGCCGGTATCCTTAAGCAATTAACAGATCCCCGCATCAAAGTATTTCACCAGGAAAATAAAGGACAGTGCGCAGCAGCCAACCAGGCTTTTCAATTGTCAAAAGGTACGCTGATTAAGTTTATGGATGCTGACGACCTGATATCGCCTCATTTTATAGCGGAGCAGGTACATCGTTTGGGCTCCTGTAAGGACGCCATTGCTTCGGCATCATGGGGGCGTTTTTATGATGATGACCTGCAAACCTTTAAGCTGTCTGACGACATGATCACGCATGATTGTAAACCTATCGACTGGCTGGCAAATTCCATGTACAACAGGCAATCCATGATGCAATGCGCACTATGGCTCATCCCAAGGGAGCTGTTAGATCAATCGGGGCTCTGGAACGAAGAACTCAGCCTGATCAATGATTTTGAGTTTTTCATCAGGGTATTATTATGTGCCCGGCAAGTATTGTTTACCCCCAAATCCATTTTGTATTACCGGAGTGGCGTGGCAAACTCCTTGTCCTCATTACAATCAAGAGCGGGTGCCGTTTCAGCTTATAAATCTATTGATCAGGGCGTGTCGCACCTGCTCAGTTTTGAAGGTAGCCCCCGTATTAAAAAGATCGGGGCCGATTGCTTTCAAACTTATATATACATGTTTTATCCATACCACAAAGACCTGATCCATAACGCAGAGCTCAGGGTAAGGGAACTGGGCGGATCAAACAGCCCCTTCCCTGCCGGGGGTATTACCCGGATCATGGCAAAGACCTTCGGCTGGAAACTGACTAAAAGAATAAAAGCCCTATATACACATGGAAGATAATTTAAGCTCCTATATCAACGCGTACACCAATAGTGCAGCGCACAACGATTATCTTTTTGAACATTTTACGCAAAAAACCAATGAGATCTCCTTCCTGAAAAATCACAGAGATCATATCGAGGCCGAAAGCCTGGGCTTTGGCGAAAGGGCATTCGCGTACATGTGGTATTTAATAACCCAACACGTTTGCGCCATCAACACCGATCCGCAGTTTTTAGAGATCGGGGTATTTAAAGGCCAGGTTATTTCTCTTTGGGCACTGATCGCTAAAGAGCTGCATTTGGAACTCCGGGTTACAGGCGTTTCCCCCTTAGCAGGCAATTCCGCGCAAAAATTATCATGGATACAATACCTCCACAGCAAAATTTCAAAAAAATACCGGGATGATATGGGGAGCGGAAACAATTATGACGACATTGATTATTTGAGTATCATCAAAAACCTGTTCACTCAACTTGGTCTAAATTTTAATGATATCAACTTATTAAAAGGATATTCAACCGATCTGGAGATCATTGATCAGCTATCGAAACAGGAATATGCTGTTATTTACATCGATGGCGATCATACTTTTGCCGGGGTGGTAAGCGATATAAAAAACTATGCCCCACTTGTAAAAAAGGGTGGCCTGTTAATTATGGATGATGCCTCCTGCGATTTGCCCGGCACTAAGTTTTGGAAAGGCCATCAATCCGTATCAAATGCCTGCCGGTTAATTGACGATATGCCTTTTAAAAATATCCTGAACATCGGCCACAACCGCGTATATCAAAAACAATAATGGTTAGCTGTAGGGTTTACCTGTTCACCTATAAAAGAAATCATCTGCTGCCCAGGGCTGTTGAAAGTCTCCTCAAGCAAACTTTCCAAAACTGGGTTTGCGAACTGCACAATGATTGCCCGGACGATCCTTATCCGGCAGCTTATGTTGAATCATTAAATGATCCTCGTTTCATCATTAAAACTCATGATGTAAACATAGGAGCCACCGCCAGTTTTAATCTTGCCTTTGCGGGTTGCACAGAAGACTTTGCCAGTATCCTGGAAGATGATAACTGGTGGGAACCTACTTTCCTGGAAGAAATGATCACGCTGATGGAAAACAATCCTACCCTGAATATCTCCTGGAGCAACATGAACCTATGGCAAGAAAAACCGGGCAACGAATGGCAAAATACAGGCAACATCATCTGGCCTGCCGATACCGGTAAAACCACCTTTTCGTGGCCTGCAGAAAAACAGGTGTTGGGAGCAATAAGCTCCAACGGCGCTATGCTGTATCGCGGTAAATATGCGCCTCATTATCTAATACCCAATGAAACCATATTTGATGTGATGGAGCTGGTAAGGGAGCGAAGCTTTGAACATCCCATCATTTTAAATCACAAGCCCCTGGCCAATTTCGCCATCACTATAAATACCAGCCGTTCCAATGATCCCTACCCCTGGATAGCCTCACAAACCATGTTGCTGGCCAGTTATGTAGAGGCATCCGGCAATAATGCAGCAGCCATTCGGGAAGCGCTGGCCAGCCATCGCAAACTGCAACCCAGCCCCATCGCCAATTTCTTTTTGGCCAATCTTTTCTTGATAAAGCAGAGGTCGCTTTACAGGTATTTCAGCCTGGCCGATTGGATCATCATTGGCAAATGGCTTATCAGGAACGGGCATAAATTAAACTACATGAAAACTTTCATGGCATCGCAAAAAGAAACCTACAGTTTTTTACTCAAGCAAACACGCCTGCGCTTTCAGGAATTAAAACAAAAAAACCGGTGAAGATAGCCCTCATTGTAAATCCGTTGATACCCGTGCCTCCCGAACAATATGGTGGTATAGAACGCGTGGTGTATGTACTGATCAGGGAACTGATAAAAATGGGGCACCATGTAACGCTGTATGCCCATCCGGATTCGCAACCGGGCTGCGAGCTCAAAGGCTACCGGGAATCTGAAAATTACGGACTAAAAGACCTGCTAAAGATCAACCTGTTAACATCTTCCCTGCTTTTTCAAAACTTTGATATTGTACACACCTTTTGCCGGATGAACAACATCGCCTCACTGATGCCTTTTCAACAGCCTAAAATAGTTTCATACCAGCTACCTCCTACAGTATCACAGGTAAAAAAAGCCGTAAAAATCGCAGCTAAAAACTCGCTTTATTTCACGGCCTGTAGCAATTTCATCGCGCAGCAGATCAGTCACATCGGCCAGGTAGCCACCATTTACAACAGTGTGGATATGGGCGATTATCAATTTAACCCCAAAGTTGATACTGATGCGCCACTGGTGTTTTTAGGCAGGATACAACAGGAAAAAGGAACGGCCATAGCTATTGAAATTGCGCTTAAAACAAACAAAAAACTAATCATCGCGGGCAATATTCCCGACGAGCAAATCCATCAGCAATACTTTAATGAACAGGTAAGGCCCTTTATCGATCAGGAACAGATCAGGTACATCGGTCCGGTTAATAACATGCAAAAAAATGACTTATTACAAAACGCCAGCGCTATGCTGATGCCCGTAACCTGGGACGAGCCCTTTGGCATTGTAATGGCCGAAGCCCTGGCCTGCGGCACGCCCGTGATAGGTTTTAACAGGGGTGCGGTACCCGAAGTAGTAAACAACGGCTCAACCGGCTTTGTATGCAGCAACACCAGCGAAATGATTGAAGGCGTAAACAACATCCCCTCCTTAAGCAGACCCAATTGCCGCCAGGCAGCCGAAGAAAAATTCAGCTCCGCGGTGATGGCTAAGCAATATGAGCAATTGTACAAGTTGGTATCAAGTAGCTAGTATCAAGTATCACGACCATAAAATATAAATCCGAAATCGAACATCCGAAATCCGAAATCAAAAATATCACCTTCATTACTACCGGGCAGCCAAGTACCAATCCCAGGCTGGTTAAGGAGGCCGAGACATTAATAAAACTTGGTTACCACGTTAAGGTGATCTGCTGCTTTTACCAGGAGTGGGCGCGGGAGTTTGATCAGGATATCATCAACAGAAACAAAGGAATGTATATCTATTGCGGTGGCGATCCCGTACATGAAAAACTAAGCTATTACCAAACACGTTTGCGGCAAAAAACAAGCCTGCATCTTTTTAATTATACCAAAACTTTGGACATCCCGGAAAATGCCATATCCCGAACACATGCGGAGGCACTGTCTGTCGCCAGATCTATCAAAACTGATCTGTACATAGCGCACAATCTCGGGGCATTGCCGGCGGCCGTTTTGGCAGCAAAATATAACGGTGCAAAAGTTGGGTATGACGCCGAGGATATGCACTCTGGCCAGTTTAAAACCAGGGAAGAAAAAGGCTATCTGCTGAATAAGTTTATTGAAGAAAAATATTTCCCGCAGACAGACTATTTTACCGCGGCAAGTCCGCTTATTGCGCAGTATTACAAACAAACTTACCCTTATCTGGATCCCGTGGTGATCAATAATGTTTTCCCCAGGACCGATCTTCCGGCGAGGCCAAACACTGATGCGACACTGCCTTTGAAACTTTTCTGGTTTTCACAAACTGTAGGGCCCGAGCGAGGGATAGAAAATATCATTGAGGCGATGGCGCTAACCGCCCAACCAACCGAATTACATTTACTGGGCAATTGTTCTGATAACGATAAGATAATGATCACGGAGCTGGCAAAATACAATCGCCTTGATACCGGTCGGATCCATTTTCATCAGCCTATTGCGCCGGATGAGCTTTTTAAATTCACGGCGCAGTTTGATATCGGCATGGCCACCGAAACAGCACCGAACCTGAACAGGGATATTTGCCTTACCAATAAAATTTTTACCTATATACAGGCAGGTTTGGCCATTATTGCCAGCGATACCCAGGCCCAGCGCCTTTTTATGGAGCAGTACCCAAGCACAGGATGCCTTTATCAAAAAAACGATGCCGCCTCCCTGGCCAACTGTCTGTTGGGCTATGCCGAAAACCCGGAAAGCTTAACGGAAACAAAGAAAATGAACTATCAATTGGGGCAAACGGAGTTGAACTGGGAAAATGAAAGTGTGATATTTCAAAACGTAGTAGAATTAGTATCAAGTAGCTAGTATCAAGTATCACGACTTTTAGAAAATGACTGTTACATATCACAAAACATCTTGATACTTGATACTAGCTACTTGATACTAAATTGAAAAACCTCCTCATCATATCACCCTATTTTCCACCGGTAAACGCAGCGGATATGCAGCGGGTGCGGATGAGTTTGCCTTATTTTGCCGCTCATGGATGGAACGTAGAAGTGGTGATGGTGGATGAGCAATATGTTGATATGGCTATCGATCCTTTGCTGCTGCAAAGTATCCCCGGCAATATCAAGATCCACAAAGTGAAAGCGTTTCATAAACGGTGGACATCCAAATTGGGGTTAGGGAGCATCGCTTTACGGTCGCTTTGGTTTTATCGCCGTAAAGTTAACCGGCTTTTAAGGGATAGGAAATTTGACCTTATCTATTTTTCAACCACGCAGTTCCCGGTTTGCATTTTAGGCGCTTATTGGAAAAAAAGATTTGGTATCCCCTACGTTATTGATATGCAGGATCCATGGCATTCTGATTATTACCGGGATAAACCCCGGGCGGAGCAGCCACCCAAATACTGGTTCTCGTACCGTTTAAATAAATATCTGGAACCCATCGCCATTAAAAACGCCGATGGTTTGATCAGTGTTTCAGAAGGCTATATCGATGATCTGAAAAATAGGTATCCGGTAATAAAAAACAGACCATTGGCAGTGATCACCTTTGGTGCTTTTGAACCGGATATGTACATCGCTCGTGAAAATCAAGCAAAATTTACAAGCCTGTTAGATGATCGCTTTATTAATGTTGTTTATGTTGGTCGTGGCGGCACAGATATGTACAGAGCCATTGCACCCGTATTTGAGGCGCTACAAAAAGGGTTAGGCAATCTCGAAAACGACTTTTTTACCCGGTTGAAGTTTTATTTTATCGGTACCAGCTATGCCCCTGCAGGGCAGGGCAAACCAACCATACTGCCTCTTGCCCAACAATATGGAACAGCCGATCATGTGGTTGAAATAACCGATCGGATCAGTTATTATCATACGTTGCTTACCTTGCAACAGGCAAACGCGGTTTTTATTCCGGGTTCGGATGATCCGCAATACACGGCTTCAAAAATTTACCCGTACCTGCTTACGCAAAAACCCTTGCTGGCAGTTTTCAATAAAAAAAGTTCAGCAATATCAATACTCAGGGAGTATGGCGTAAAGCACGTTTATGATTATGAAAGTGTAACAGCAGCAGCTATCAATAGCTTTTTTTCACAGTTAGCGCATGGCGATCCAGAACCGCCTGTCTACAACCAGGAAGCCATCAGCAAATATTCGGCACAACAGATGACGGTGAATCAGTGCCGACTTTTTAATCAGGTTTTAAACAGAGAGTCAGGAATTGAGAATCAGGAATCAAGACAGAAAAAAAATTGACTCATGATAGAAGCTCTCTTGGTTCTTAATTCTCAACTCTTGCCTCTTAACAAACTATGCGCTTAGCCATTATAACTACCCACCCGGTACAATATTACGCCCCGGTTTTTAAATTGCTGGCCGAAAGCCCGGGTATGGAGGTCAGGGTGTTTTATACCTGGGGCGAAAAAGCTATGGAAAAGTTTGATCCCGGGTTCGGCCAAAAAGTCGATTGGGATATCCCGTTATTACAGGGGTATGATTTTGAATGGGTAAGCAACACGGCATCAGATCCGGGCTCGCATCACCGCAATGGTATTGTCAATCCGGGATTGATCGATCAGATCAATCAATGGCAGCCCGATGCCTTACTGGTATATGGCTGGGCTTATCACAGTCACTTAAAAGCTATTCGTTATTACCATCATAAACTACCCATATATTTCAGGGGCGACTCTACCCTGCTCGATATAAAACCCGGCATCCGTGCGTTTCTAAGATCCATTTTCTTAAAATGGGTTTATCGCTATATCGATCATGCTTTTTATGTGGGCGCCAATAATAAAACCTATTTTAAAAAATATGGATTGACAGACCAACAGCTAACCTTTGCCCCGCACTCGATAGATAACGGAAGATTTGGCATCGACAGACATAAAGAAGCTTTAAGCCTACGGCAAAAGTTGGGCATCCCAGAAGATGATACCCTGGTACTTTTCGCGGGTAAATTTGAAGACAAAAAGTCACCACAATTATTGATCGATGCTTTTCTGGCATTAAATAAACCAACCGTACACTTATTATTGGTAGGGGGTGGTATTTTGGAAATACCTTTAAAAACAAGGGCCAGCATCAACAGGCGTATCCACTTTATGGATTTTCAAAATCAATCCTATATGCCTGCAATTTATCAGGCTGCCGATCTTTTTTGCCTGCCATCCAAAGGTCCGGGTGAAACCTGGGGCCTCGCCGTTAATGAAGCCATGGCTGCCGGAGTGCCCGTGTTAGTATCTAACAAAGTGGGGTGCGCGGCCGATCTGATCACTCCGGAAATTACTGGTGATATTTTTGATCCGGAAAATTTATCTGATATTACCCAAAAACTCGGCGCACTTTTGAAAGACAAATCCCGGTTGAAAACTTTAGGAGCCAATGCCCAAATTAAAATAGGCGACTGGAATTTCGACAAACAAGTAGCCGCCATTGTAAATACACTAAAGCACAACCATGCGAACTAATCAGGCTCCGTTGGAGCGGTTTATCGTATTATTTTTACCCTGGGGACTCTCCTTTTTATTAAAAGGCGATCCGGTGCTTTCCTATCTTATCGCCTGGCTGGGTTCGTTCCTGATATTCTGGCTCACATTAAGCGGTTGGGTAAAACCCCTCCCAGCCGACAGAAGCATAGCAGGCCAGTTAATGCGCCCCATCTTTTTAGTGCAGATCATTTTTGCCGGATACATGGCCTGTACTTCCATTTTTTATTTTATGGATGTAATGGGTTATGAGAACTTTGTAAAACCAGGCTATATTCTGGTTGATCATGAAAAGCTGCTGCTCACCGCGCAATGCCAGCGCTATTATTGCCTGGGCCATGCCGCTATGGTTTTAGGTATACTGGTATTTATGCAGTATCCTGTTAAAAAAATTTACCAGGTAGATACGCAAAAGCTGGCCAATTTGCTCATGTTATTTGCTGTTGTCAGTTTCCCGGTATCTATTTTGTTTTTAAAAGTGCCGGGCTTGTCGCAATTCTATAATCAGTTTAACTCGCTTAGCTTTATCGCGGGCACGCTGGCGCTGGCATTTGCCATTCCGCTAAAAAAAGTAGGCAACACCCTTATTTGTCTTGGTTTTTATTGTTTTAACTTTTATCAATCGCTCCTATCTGGGTTTAAAGAACCGATTATTATAAGCGTAATGGTGCTAGGAATATTTTTGTACTCAAGTTATAAAAAAGCAGTCACCTTTACTTTTATCCCTTTACTGCTGTTGCTATTTATTCTTTTACCTACTTATAACCGTGTTTTCAGGCAAAATGCATGGTCGGGTAACAGCAACGCCACCGAAGCCAGTCAGCTGGCATTGGATGCTACCCTAAACAGCGATCCGGATGATGATGACTCCAACTGGTCGTTTTTGGTAAACCGCTTAAGCGAAATAGATATGTTTACACATTTTGTACAATCAACCCCTAAACAGGTTGATTATTATGGTTTAACGCTGCTTAAACAATCGGGAACCGCCATCATCCCCCGTATATTCTGGCCTACAAAACCCATTACCGAAGAAATGATCATGGAACGCGTTTACAACGCCGGGGTTATTAACCGTTTCTCCAATGTATCGGCAAAACCCGCGTTTATAGTCGACGCTTATCTTTCGGGCGGAGCTTTGGGTATCATTTTATGTTTGTTTGTCTACGGGGCCGTTGCTCAGCTCATCGCTTTACAGGCCGAAAAGCTTTTTGGAGGCTATATCCTGGGTACCGCGCTTATTTTCAGCGGCCTATTCCAGATCATGTGGCGCGGGCTTAGTTTTGAGTTTTTGATCAACAGCGTTTTCTGGAGTTATATTACCATGCTCATCATTCATAAAATACTTACGGCAACCCATATCCTGCAAAAGGCTTGAAAATTTTACAGATCTCGGCTTCATACAAACCCGCGCTTATTTACGGCGGCCCCACCATGTCGGTATCCATGTTATGCCAACAACTGGTTACAGCAGGCTTCGACATCATGGTATATACCACAACCGCTAACGGAACCCTTGAGTTGCCGGTAGCGCCCAATAAAGCGGTAACTGTAGATGGTGTTACAGTTATCTATTTTAAGCGGATCACTAAAGATCATACCCATTTTTCACCGGCCTTGTTAAAATCCGTTTGGCAAAATGTTAAACAATATGATGTGGTGCACATCCAGGCCTGGTGGAATTTGGTTTCGGTTTTGTCCTGTCTCATAGCTGTGTGGCGCAGGGTGCCCGTTGTGATCTCGGCCAGGGGAACATTAAGCCCTTATTCCTTTCAAAACAAAAACAAGGGCATTAAAAAAACCATTCATCATCTGTTTACCAAACCACTGTTCAAACGCTCGTACTGTCATGTAACTACCCAGAGAGAACAGGAAGCGATGCTGAGCCTGGTTCGGCCCAAAAGTATTTTTAATATTGCCAACCTGGTTAAGCTACCTTTGATCAATCGTGCTACTGATAGCAACCATCAGGGATCCGTATTCAAATTAATTTTCCTTTCGCGGATAGAAGAAAAAAAAGGATTGGATATATTGATCAACGCCTTACCTTATTTAACCTTCCCCTTTACATTAACCATAGCCGGTGATGGCGACAGCAGATATATAGCTGAATTGAAAAAATTGGCCAAAAGCAATGGTCACGAGCAAAGCATAAACTGGCTGGGCTTTCAAAACGAAAACAAGTTTGAGCTTTTAAAAGGAAACAATTTGCTGGTATTACCCTCTTACGATGAAAATTTTGGAAACGTGGTTATTGAGAGCTTAAGCCAGGGAACAGCCGTTTTGTTAAGCGAATTTGTAGGGCTATCAACATATGTAGTTGAAAAAAGCCTGGGCTGGCAATGTGAACCTAACAGCCGCGCGTTTGCCAGGCAGTTGAATCTGATCAACAGGCAACGGGCTGAGTTAACCCGTATCCGGGCAGCGGCCCCATCAATAATTGCAGCCGATTTTGATAAAAACAACCTGATCAACCAATACCTGAACATGTATACCAACATCATTAACCATGGCCGATTATAACGACTATGGCTATCATCACGACCAACCAACGCATAACTTAAGCTATCAGATCCACGACCTGCTTGGCATGCTCGATCAATCGCGGCATCGTAACATACTTGATCTGGGATGCGGTAATGGTTACCTGGTGAACTATTTAATTGAGCAAGGCTATAATGCTTACGGAACCGACGCCTCTGCACAAGGTATAGACATTGCCAGACAAAAAAATCCGGATCGCTTTTTTGTGCAAGACCTGTCCTCGGATAATTTACCAGAGCCATTACAAAACATACCTTTTGATATCATTATCACTACCGAGGTTATTGAACATTTGTACAATCCCGAGGCGTTTATCCTGTTCTGCAAAAAACAGCTTAAAGAAGGCGGAGAGTTAGTGGTATCAACCCCATATCATGGTTATTTAAAAAACCTGGTGCTCAGTATTTTTAACAAATGGGACAGCCACATGGATCCGCTCTGGCTGGGCGGGCATATTAAATTATGGTCAAAAAAAACACTGAGCCAGGCATTGTCAAATGCCGGTTTTACCGTTACTTCGTTTAAAGGTAACGGACGCTGGCCTTATTTATGGAAATCAATGTTGATAAAAGCTAAATTGAATTGATGGTTCCGTATTCGATCATCATACTTACTTATAACGAGGACCTGCATTTACCCCGTTTACTGGAGTCGATAACTCCACTGAGCGCGCCTGTTTTTATACTGGACTCGGGCAGTACCGATCAAACCATCCAAATAGCGCAACAAGCCGGGGCGGTTATACAACAGCACCCCTTTGAAAACCATCCCAAACAATGGGACCATGCGTTAAAGAGCTTTGATATACAAACCCCCTGGGTTATTTGCTTTGATGCCGACCAGATAGTTACCCCGGAGCTAAAAGAGCTGCTCCTGAATTTTAATGATGCAGAATACCGGGATATTGACGGCATCTACTTTAACCGGAAAAATTTTTTCAAGGGCCGCTGGATAAAACATGGAGGATACTACCCTATCTATCTGCTCAAAATGTTCAGGTATAAGGTTGGGTACTCCGACCTGAATGAGGGGATGGACCACCGTTTCATCGTTCCGGGCAAAACCACAGTTTGGAAAAGCGGCCATATTTTAGAGGAAAATCTGAAAGAAAACAATATCAGCTTTTGGATAGATAAACATAACCGTTACAGTGACCTGGCGGCGCGCGAAGAGGTAGAACGCATGCAAAACCTCAGGCATCAAACCATTAAACCAAACCTGTTGGGCTCGCCCGATGAACGTACCGCCTGGCTTAAGCGCTTATGGTGGCAATTACCAAGATATTTACGCCCATGGTTGTACTTTGGTTACCGCATGACTTTTCAGTTGGGGGTACTGGACGGGCGTACGGGTATCATATTTCATTTTTTACAGGGATTCTGGTTCCGGCTTATTATTGATGTAAAAATTGATGAAATACTTAGCTCCAATAAAAAAAGGTCCGCCGGTGATCAGATCTCCCCTATAAAATTCGCTTTAAAGTTTATCATCCTATTTCTGTTATTTTATTATTTCAATATCCTGTTCCTGGGTTTAACCAGTCATGGCAATCATTATAATGCTTTTTTAGCCACATATTTAAATTACATACAGGCTTTGCGCTCCCTTTTACTATCGGGCAGTGCCTTTGTACTTAGGGTAATGGGGTTTGATGTGATTTATAATCAACTTGATCTGTTAGTAGCAGGCAAAGGCTCTATCCGCTTAGCCTATGATTGCCTGGGGCTGGGGGTAATGAGCTTTTTTTCGGCCTTTGTGATCGCTTATCCCAAACAGTTAAAATCCAAACTCCTGTTTTTGATCCTGGGATTATTTGGTATCCAGTTTTTAAACATTATCAGGTTTGTGCTGTTAGCCTTGTTTTGGAGTAAAAAAACAAACGGGATATTTGATCATCATACTATTTTTAATATTGTTATCTATTTATTGATTTTGATCAGTCTTTACTTTTGGGTAAAAAGAGAGCCAAGAGTTAAGAATCAAGAGTCAAGAACCAGGAGTTAAGGGTCAAGATAAAGGCGAAACAAATGATCTAAAAAAACTTATTCCTTTATTGAAATTATAAACAAGTGCAAGGTACTTTTTCTTGACTCTTGATTCTTAACTCTCTTATCAAAACGTATGCATAAAACCGACCTGTCTACTTATAACAATTCGCCTTTTCATCCGGGTGGCAATGCTGTAAAAAGGTTATTATGGTTTTATGTGAATGCACTATTCTTTAAAACCAGCCTGGTGCCCATCAATGGGTTCAAGGTGTTTCTGCTACGGCTATTTGGCGCGAAGGTGGGCAAAAATGTAACCATTAAACCATGTGTTAATATCAAATATCCCTGGCACCTGCGTGTTGGTGATCAAAGCTGGATAGGCGAAAAGGTATGGATAGATAATCTTGTCGGCGTCAGCATCGGCAGCCACGCATGCCTTTCGCAGGGGGTGGTGTTGCTCACCGGCAGTCACGATTATAAAAAAACAAGTTTTAACCTGATAACCAAACCACTTATTATAGAAGATGGAGCCTGGATAGGTGCCGGCGCCATAGTAAACCTGGGGATAACCGTTGCCAGCCATGCCGTACTAACCAGCGGCTCCGTAGCTACCCAAAACCTCGATGCCTACAGCGTTTACCAGGGTAATCCAGCCGTCAAGATCCGCGACCGTATTATTACACATCAAACCTAAGCTCATTTATGTCAGTGCAAAAGTCTCACATCCACCAAATTATTTTAGCTGCCCTGGGTATCCTGGTACTTATCCTGGGTATCATGATATACCTGTATCCCACGTCTATTTTTCCGGATTCCTGTTGGGGTTTCCAGGTGCTGCGCGCCATGCAAATGGGTGGCGGCTTTAACATGGCCATAAAACCCGATCCGGCCGATGTAGCTAAAAACTCCGCCGAGTTTTTGGCTTGGTGGTCACCGGGTCAATATCTTTTTCCTTACGTTTTTAAATTGCTTTTAGGCATCAATACCGGTAAGGCTGCCGCGGTTACTGTTATCTTGTTCAGCCTGTCGGGTTTGGCTGGCTTTTACCTGCTTTTTAAAAAAGTGGGATTTACACCGCTTGTGGCGGCTGTAAGTGTATTGGTTATTGCTTGCCAGCAAGCCTTTATAGTACCCTATATTTTTTATAATGGCGGCGAGATCCTGCTTTTCGGCTTCGCCGGATGGTTTCTGTATGGTTGCGCGGCTATTGATAAACCAGGATGGAAAATAGTTGTATTCCTGATACTTTCGGGCTGGATTGGCTTTTGCTGCAAATCATCGTTTTTATGGGTATACGGAGCAGGCTGCGTTTATTTATGGATCACCTTATCCTCCGGTCAAACCAGTTTTTGGGGGTGGGTAAAAAAAGGGTTCTGGATAGGTATACCAGCTGTGCTGTCATTGGTTACAATATACAAGTTTTACCTATCCAAAGGCGGTACACCCGCCTCGGGTGCCGGTGGCATCAAACTGGCCTGGGAAACCTTCAGCTTCCCACTAGCCTCACCTATATTGGCCGGTTTTTCTGTTGATGATATCGTGGGCGGCTTGATATATCATGATGATGCACCTTTGCTAAGCCATTTTTGGTCGGTATTCACTGTGGTATTGACTGCGATATTAAGTGTTTTGTTGGTTATACGGATAGTGCGTAAAGTGCCGGATAAAAAATACGCCTTAATGCTTATGGTTTTTTATGCCGTTGCCACATTGTTTTTTGGCTATAACTTTTTAAAACAAGCGTACATATCTTACGAAGCCAGGCACCTGCGCTTAATTGGCCTGTTAATTATACCGGGTGTGGTTTATTTAGTAGGCCAGAGCAGTATATTTTACAAGGCTGCATTTGGTTTTCTTTGTATGATGATCGCCTTTTTTAGCTTTACCTATTTTGTACCGGGCTACCTGCAAAACAAAAACGTAAATGCCAGGGGTACATCGGGGTTGGCCCAAATGTTTATTGATCAGCCATCACTGAACTACATTACGGATCTCGACAAAAAGAACAACAACGCCATTTTTGTATTTACCAGTCCTGATCTGGGGTTGGAGATCAACCATAACCGTTTTATTACTTTAAATCCTCTTGACACAGACAGCGATATTGAGGACGAGAGCTACGTGCATCGCGGCCACGCCGGACCACTATTTATCCTGCTCCCCGCAAGCTATGCAGGCAAAAGATCAGACATCATGCTCAAATGTTTCCCGGATTATACAGACTTTAAAATGGATATGTTGAGTAAGGATTATGTGCTGTATTCAGCGAAGTAAAAAGAGAAGCAAGAGATAAGAGAGTCAAGAACCAAGAAATAAGAATCAGGATAAAGCGCAACTTGTGTTACACAGTAGAAAACATTTCTGATCTTGATTCTTGACTCTTAATTTCTTGGTTCTTATCTCTAAGCGCCCTTATTGATCTCTGCCCAAAGCAGGTCTTTCAGTTCGGTGAGGTTCTTTTGCGCTACAGAGGATATAAATAAAGAAGGAACGCCCTCTGGGAGTTCTTTTTTCATTTCGGCCTGCAGCTCATCATCGAGCATGTCCATTTTGGTAACGGCTAAAACACGGGGTTTATGCATCAGCTCGGCGTTGTATTGCTGCAGCTCATTCAGTAATATTTCGTATTCTTCTTTAATGGTGCGGTTAGTATCGGCAGGTACCATAAACAACAGCACCGAGTTACGTTCGATATGCCTCAGGAACCTAAAACCTAAACCTTTGCCTTGTGATGCCCCTTCAATAATTCCTGGGATATCGGCCATTACAAAGGAGCGGTTATTACGGTACGATACGATGCCCAGGTTGGGCACCAGGGTAGTAAAGGCATAGTCGGCAATTTCGGGCTTGGCGGCAGACACTACCGAAAGCAGGGTTGATTTACCTGCATTAGGGAAACCTACTAAACCTACATCGGCCAGTATTTTCAGTTCCAGGATATTCCACTCTTCCCTGCCATCTTCACCGGGTTGGGCAAAGCGGGGGGTTTGCTGAGTAGCGGTTTTAAAGTGCCAGTTGCCTAAACCACCGCGACCACCGGGTGTTAATATTTTTGTTTCGCCATCCTGGGTTATCTCAAAGATGACCTCACCCGTTTCGGCATTTTTTACGGTTGTGCCCAGGGGTACTTCCAGTATCTCGTCGCGCCCGGTTTTGCCGGTACGTAGGGAGCTGCCGCCCGAATCGCCGTCGCCGGCTATGACGTGTTTACGATATTTGAGGTGCAGCATTGTCCACAACTGGGCATTGCCTTTGATGATCACGTGACCACCACGACCGCCATCGCCACCATCCGGGCCCCCTTTGGATGTTAATATATCACGGTGTAAATGAGCAGAGCCCGCCCCTCCGTGGCCAGAGCGGCAACAGATTTTCACATAATCAACAAAATTGGAACCCTGCGACATTGTATTTTAATTTTTAGCCGGGAAGTCTGAAAGTCAGTAAAGTCCGAAAGGTTAAGAATTTTGACTTTCTCAACTTCCGGACTTTACTGACTTACCCGACTTGCGGACTGTCTTTTTACTTAATATTGTTCGATAACGGCATCAATCGCGCCATATATCTGGTCAATTGAACCTATACCGTTTATGCTGGTAAACTTGTGCTGGTTTTTATAAAAATTAGCAACCGGCGCTGTTTTATCGTTATACTCTTTGATGCGTTTACGGATAACTTCGGGGTTGGCGTCATCAGCACGACCTGAATCTTTACCACGCAATAAAAGGCGGTGCTCCAGCTCGTCGTCATTTACTTCAAGTGCTATCATGCCAGATATGGCAGATTCTTTTGAACTTAGCAACTCATCTAATGCTTCGGCCTGCGCTACGGTACGCGGAAAGCCATCAAATATAAATCCCTCGGCATCCTTATTGGCATCCAGCTTATTGCTGATCATGCCTATAACTACCTCGTCCGGAACCAGCATCCCCTCATCCATCAGTTTCTTTGCCTCTAAACCAAGCTTTGTTCCTTGTGCAATTTCGCCGCGTAGAAGGTCGCCTGTTGAAAGGTGTATCAAACCGTGTTTTTCAATAAGCTTTTGCGACTGAGTCCCTTTCCCTGCTCCGGGAGGACCAAACAATACCAGATTTAGCATGCTCTATATAAATTAAAAGCCTTTCGGTACAACACAGAAAGGCTTAACGTTTAGTGCACTCGAAGGGAGTCGAACCCCTAACCTTCTGATCCGTAGTCAGATGCTCTATCCAATTGAGCTACGAGTGCCTTTTGAAACGGACTGCAAAAATAGAACTTTTAGCTATCCGTTGCAAACTTTTTTAAAATATCTTTCTGATTTATTTTTTTTGACCCGCCAAATAGCTGATCTGCTGCCTGCTACCTACTTTACTATTTCGGCAATAGCTGCAAAATTGGGCAGCTGACCAGCATCTTCCAACACTTCGGCATAGATAATATTCTGATCTTCGTCGATTACAAAGGCCGAGCGTTTGGATACGCCTTTCAGGCCCAGTGCAAATTCTTCGTACAAAGCGCCATAAGCGGATGATACCTCTTTATTAAAGTCAGACAAAAGATCAAACTGGTAATTGTTCTCAGCCTTGAATTTACCCAGGGTAAAAGGCGAATCGACAGATATGCCCAATACCACGGCGTTCAATCCGTCGTAATAGCCAAAATTATCGCGCATGGTACACAGCTGAGTGGTACATACTCCGGTAAAAGCTAAAGGAAAGAAATGAAGGACTACTTTTTTGCCTTTAAAATCAGATAATGATACCGCGTCTACATTGGTTGAAAACAGGGTAAATTGAGGTGCCGCCTGGCCTGCTTGTAATGTCATAGTTAATTGTTTTACTACAAATAAATAAAAAATACCCGCTTTATTCGTAATCGGATAGTAATTAATTCGTTTAATATAATTTTGAGCTATGAAATATACATTGTTTGCATTATTCCTGCTTTTATCCGATTTAGTCAAAGCGCAAACCAGGCCTTTCCACGTCAGTACGCGACACTTAACAGGCAATGTATATGTATATATTTCCTATGGTTTGCCCGATGACAAGACACCATTCCCGGCCAACGGTTTGTATATAGTAACACCAGCAGGCATCGTATTGATTGATACCCCCTGGGACGAAGACCAGACCCGGCAGCTGATAGATACCATCCAACAACGCTATCATCAAAAAATAGCGCTTTGCATATCCACTCATTTCCACACCGACCGTACCGCTGGCCTCGATGTATTAAGAAAGAGTGGCACCAAAACCTACACCAACGTATTAACTAAACAGCTGGCCAAACAACACAATGACAAGCAGCCTGAGTTTACCTTTACTAAAGACACCGTTTTTACTATTGGAGGCGTAAAAGTGCAAACCTATTTCCCGGGCGAGGGTCATACCAAAGACAACATTGTAATATGGCTACCCCAAACCAAAGTACTATTTGGTGGCTGCCTCATCAAAAGCATGGATACCAACGAAAAGGGCTACACCGCCGATGGTAATATTGCTGAATGGCCTTTATCAGTAGCCCGTTTAAAAAATAAATTCAGAGGTGTTAAATATGTTATCCCTGGTCACCAGGGCTGGCAAGGTGGTATGCAGATGCTCGATCATACTATTGACATAGCGAAGCAAAAGCAGGCTTGGTTTTTATAGCTATCTAATAGTTTTTTAAAATATTTCTTGATTAACTAAACATTTAGTTATAGCTTTAGGATATCAAAATCCTACACGCTATGATCAGGAATTATTTAAAAATTGCGGTACGTACCCTTTTAAAAAACAAAGGTTTTACATTTATTAATATCCTTGGTCTGGCCTTGGGTTTGGCTATTTGCCTGCTTATTATATTTTTTGTGGTTGATGAATTAAGTTACGACCGGTACAATACCAAATGTGAAAACATATACCGGGTAAATACCGATCTTAAGTATAACGGAACTGTATCATATTTTGCAGGAAGCCCTATCCCGCTTGCCGACGCGCTGATGAGGGAGTTTCCGGAAGTTGAAAAGGCCGTGCGGATAACCCCCGCTGTAAACATCCGTTTCAAGAAAGGAAATGAAACTGTGAGGGAAGACGGAGCTACTTTTTATTGCGAGAACGGCATTTTTGATATTTTCACCTTCCCCATGCTTTCCGGGAATCCTAAAACAGCATTAACAGAACCGAATGCCGTTGTCATTACCGAATCGATGGCTAAAAAATATTTTAACCGTACCAATGTGGTAGGCGAAACGCTTTTCCTGATTACCGATAGCAGTAACCATAAAGTAACCGGTGTAATGCGCGATATGCCCCAGCAATCACATTTTAAAATTAATTTCCTATTGGCTTCATTTCCTGTTGGAAAAGGCAATTGGAACAGCATCAGTCCGTTCAAAACTTATATATTGCTCAAACCCGGAACCGATCAGAAACGCTTTGAGGCAAAACTTAATCCCTTAATGGATCGAAACCTGGTTCATACCGATTTTGATTATAAAAAGTTTAAATCGAGCAGCAATTATTTCAAGCTTAGTTTAATACCACTAAAGGATATCCACCTGCAATCGAACCGGCAGGGAGAGCTTGGCATTAACGGCAACATACAACACATCTACATATTTTCGGCGGTAGCGATATTTATTTTACTGCTGGCCTGTATCAATTTCATGAACCTTTCTACAGCCCGCTCCGCTAATCGGGCACGCGAGGTTGGGGTGCGCAAGGTGTTGGGTTCATCGCGCAGGCACCTGGTTTTCCAGTTTTTAGCCGAATCATTAATAGTAACTTTCGTGGCGGCCTTGATAGCTGTGCTGACTGCCTGGGCTTTGCTCCCGCTTTTCAATCATTTTTCAAATAAGGAATTAAGCATAACACCTCAAACGTTAAGTTGGTTACTGCCCGCTTTACTCATCATTGTACTATTCGTTGGTATTTTGGCAGGTTCATACCCGGCATTTTTCCTGTCGGCATTTCAACCGGTTGATGTTTTAAAGGGGAAACTATCCGCCGGTTTTAAAGGCGGCACACTCCGGAGTACCTTGGTTGTTTTCCAGTTTTCTATATCCATTTTTCTCATCATCGGCACGCTGGTTATTTATAATCAGCTGCATTATATTCAAAACAAGGATCTTGGCTTTAAGCGCAGCCAGGTATTAACCATTAACAGTGTAAATACCCTCAATAATACCAAGCTGTTTAAACAGCAAATTAAACAATTGCCGGGTGTTGTGAATGCCACGTTAACCAGCTATTTACCTGTTGGAGGTTACCGTTCGATTGGTTTTATATCTACCGATCAAAACAACGGACAATCTACCCAACTCTGGAAAGTGGATGAGGATTATTTAAACACAATGGGTATCGAGCTAAAAAGCGGGCGTGGATTTTCTGCCCAGTTTAAAACAGACTCCACAGCGGTAGTTATTAATGAGACAGCAGCCAAAATATTAGGCTATCACGGCGACCCTGTCAACCAATCACTTTATACAGGTGTAGGAAATGATGTTAAGAAAAAATATATCGTTATAGGCGTGGTAAAAGATTTCAATTTCAGTTCGCTGCGCGATAACGTAGAACCATTGGTAATGGTAATGGAAAACGATTGGCTGGCCCGCTTAAGCGTACGCGTAAACACGCATAACCTACCGGCGATGTTAGCGCAGATAGAAGCTACATGGAAAACAACAGCCCCGCATGAGCATTTTGAATATTCATTTATGGATGCCGATTTTGACGCCCTTTACCGAACCGAGCAGCGCATGGGAAACCTTTTTGTGACATTTACTACCCTGGCTGTTTTTATAGCCTGCTTAGGTTTATTTAGCCTGGCAGCCTACGCAGCAGAGCAGCGTAATAAGGAAATTGGCATACGCAAAATATTGGGTGCCGGCGTTTCCACCATAATAACTATGCTTTCTAAAGATTTCATCAAGCTGGTTTTCATCTCTATTATCATAGCTACGCCGCTGGCCTGGCTCATCATGAACAAATGGCTGCAGGGATATGCTTACCGACAAAATATCCAGTGGTGGATGTTGCTTTCGGCAGCCGCGGGCGCGTTGGTTATTGCCTTTGTTACTATCAGTTCACAATCATTTAAAGCCGCACGCAGTAACCCGGTTGATAGTTTAAGGAGCGAGTAAGCATACAATCGTCAGAGGCACCTTTCCAGTCTCCTCATGATCTCTTTCAGGAGACCCTGAGGAGACAAAAATATTAAAAGCACTTAGCCTAACCCCTTGCAACATATCATCCAAAAGTGATTTTCTTACAGCAATACAACCAACTTTCATATTTTCCTTATTTTTGATAGTTATATGCACACCGGATTTGAAATTTACTTGAAGGAGAATATGCAACTGTCTGATGATGAGATCAGACTAATCTACTCCTTTGCCGATGAAAGAAAAGTGCGCCGCAAACAAGTGTTGTTGCAGGAGGGTGGAGTATGCCGTTTTAAAATATTCGTTTGCAAGGGCCTGTTACGCACCTACCGTACCCGCGAAGACGGCACCGAACATATCGTTCAGTTTTCGCCCGAAAATTTTTGGGTTACCGAGCCGGATAGTTTGCATAATGATACCCCCTCCCGTTATTATATTGATGTGGTAGAAGACAGCGAGATCATGTTCTGGACTAAAAATGATTTTAATCTCCTGTTTGCGCAGATCCCCCGCTTAAAATATTTTACCGAACGGCTCATTTCCCGCAACGTAACTTTAGGCCGCGATCGCATCTTTAGCGCCATCAGCGCCACACCCGAAGAAAAATACGATGAGTTTGTACAAACCTACCCTACTGTATTCGCACGTGTGCCGCTGCACATGATCGCCTCGTACCTCGGGCTTTCGCTCAAAACCCTTAGCCGTGTGCGGCACGCCCAGCTTAAACGATAATAATTTCTAAAAAAGCATACTACCCCGGCACCCCAGGTCTTCTATTATAGATCTTCTGTAATCGCCTTCCTATGTTTTATCCCCCAATCCGCAAGGTCATCAATGATAGTTTGCAAGGTTTTGCCGTATTCGGTTAAATTATACTGAACCGTAACAGGCTGAGTATCTAAAACAGTCCGTTTTATCAGTTTATTCATTTCCAGTTCCTTTAATTCCTTGCTCAGCATTTTGTTTGATATACCGTGAACATCATTCAATATATCAGAAAACCTTCTTTCGTTATAATAACAAATGGATGAGATGATGGAGATTTTCCATTTTCCGCTCAATACATCCATGGCATCGTGCACAGCCATGATTTCCTTTTTGTGTCCTACAAGACATACGTTGTCAGCCATAAGTTACTTAGTTACCCTAATGTTACTGTTACTTTTTGTTACAAAGTAACCAAAATAAACTTCAGTATCCTATGTTTGCATGGTAAACAATAAAAAAATTTAATCATGAATTTCAATAATAAAAACGTAGTTATAACAGGCGGAACCACAGGGATTGGATTAGCCACCGCAAAAGCATTTATTAACGCCGGGGCAAACGTTTGGATTACAGGCAGGAATGCCGAAAATTTACAAAAGGCAGCCACAGAGATCAGCAGTGCAAAGTTGAAAACAATAGTTTCGGATACTTCAAATTTGGCAGATATCTCAATCTTAGAAAAAGCGATCGCGGAAAACGGAGAAAAAGTAGATGTTCTTTTCCTTAACGCTGGTATAGCGGTATTTACGCCGATTGAATACGCAACAGAAGTAGATTTTGACGCGCAATTTAACACCAATGTGAAAGGTCATTTCTTCACGTTACAAAAGCTCATTCCGCATTTGGCAAACGGATCGGCCGTTGTGTTCACTTCATCAACGGTAGCAACCGCTTCAAATTCAGGAACCAGTGTTTATTCGGCAACCAAGGGCGCGTTAAACAAAATTGCCAATATCGCGGCAAACGAATTGGCCGAAAGAAATATCCGCGTAAATATTATTAGTCCAGGCCCGGTTCAAACACCAGGGTTAGAGTACGCGGTACCCGCGGAAGCGAAGCCGCATTTAGCTGCCGCTACAGCGATGCAAAGATTGGGTGATCCCGATGAAATTGCAAAAACAGTATTGTTCCTGGCTTCTGACGATGCCAGTTTTATTACCGGTACGGAACTGGTAGCTGATGGCGGCTATCTTACTTACGGACTAAAATAATTCAACAATAAGCTAAACACAGAGAACGGCAATTGCGATATTTTACTGCAATTGCTGTTTTTGTATCTGTCCTCTTCAGCTACCGCGAAATTAGCGCAGCGTATCTCGTGGGATGCATGTTTGAAGCTTCCAGCTTTCACCGATTGTTCGGCTGAAAGCTAAAGCCAAGTACCCACGAGTTGGAAATTCGCAGAAGCGGCAAATCACCTAAATAAAAACAGCGTCAAATGTCCTCTTTTCCCGGAGCGGTATTGGCCAATTTTGAATCGTTAAAAACGATTTAATTTTTATTTATCTAATTCAAAAAAACATGCGTGTATTTGTAACAGGCGCTACGGGCTTTGTAGGCTCGGCCGTTGTTCAGGAATTATTAAGCGCGGGGCACCAGGTACTTGGCCTCACGCGTTCAGATGCGGGCGAAAAAGCCCTTATCGCTGCTGGTGCCGAAGCGCACCGCGGTGATCTCACCGATCTCGAAAGTATACGGTCTGGGGCAGCCATGGCCGATGGCGTGATCCATACCGGTTTTATTCATGATTTCACCCAATTTAAAGCCAGCTGTGAAACAGACAGGCAAGTGATACAGGCGATAGGCTCAGTGCTTAGCGGATCCGATCGTCCGTTTATTATTACCTCTGGCACCGGACTGCTTAGGGGCAACCCAAAGGCTACGGAAGATATTATACCCAATTTCGATGCCTCATCTTTCCCCCGCGTAGCTACAGAAGAAGCCGCAATGGCCATAGCGGCCCAGGGTGTACATACCATAGTATTACGCCTGCCACCTACCGTACATGGCGATGGCGACCACGGCTTTGTACCGGTGCTAATTGGTATTGCCCGCGAAAAAGGGGTTGCGGCTTATGTGGGGGAGGGCCATAATCGATGGGCAGCTGTACACCGCCTGGATGCAGCCCGCTTATACCGGCTCGCTCTGGAAAAAGGAGCTGCAGGTGCCAGGTATCATGCAGTTGCTGAAGAAGGTGTACCCTTCCGCGACATCGCAGGAGTGATCGGCAGGCAACTGAATGTACCTGTTGTGAGCAAAACACATGAAGAAGCCAATGAGCATTTTGGCTGGTTCGGCCATTTTGCAGGTATGGACAACCTGGTTTCCAGCGTCCAAACCCGCGAGCAACTAGGCTGGCAACCAAACGGCATCACCCTTATTTCCGATCTGGAACAGGGAACTTATTTCAAATCCTGAAAAGGACAGCATCAAATTACATGGTCATGTTGCGCTCTGCAGCATGACCATGTAATTTGATGCTATCTCCTCTCTTAAAAAAATAAGCTAATGTAGCTTATTCAAGTAATATGAAAGCACTTTCATATTACTTGGCCGCGAGGCATCTGGTGAAATAATCTTACCTTCTTTATTAATAATTAAATATCTCGGTATAGGAAAGCCTTCTTCTTTTTTCAGGGATAATATTTCCATTAAATTCTTCTTAAGATCACGCCCCCTTCTTGGCGCAGGTCTTGCGTTGTAGTCCAGTGGGTAAGGGGTCACTTGTGACCTAAGCACAAAATAAACAGTCGTTATTTTCATTTACAATAACCTGTTCTCCCTCTGCCCCCCAATATCCACCAATTAAGACGGAGGATTTTCCTTATTAGAAACCGCTAAAACGTTAAACAGTTAATTATATTACATTATACTAAAAATATTACATTTTTTTTGTCTACGATCAATAAGTTTCCATAACTTAATAAAATATTTATAAAGTCTTGCCAACATTATAATTTTTTTATTAACATTTTTTAAACCCATTCAAAATGATCAAAAAATTTACTTGTTTAGCGTTCACTTTGCTCTTTATCTTTTATGGAGCTCTCAGTTTTGCCCAAACACGCAAAACTGTTACGGGCACCGTAAATGACCCGGAAGGCAATCACCTCGCTGGTGTATCCGTTTCTGTAAAAGGCGGCAACGCGTTAACATCAACTGATGTTAACGGACATTTTTCGGTATCCATTACACCATCCCAGGCGTTATTGGTATTCAGTTATCTTGGCTTTGCAAAAACCGAAATTGATGTAAGCAACCAAACCACGGTTGCGGTTACTTTAAAAAAATCATCCTCAGACCTTACCGAAGTTACGGTGACAGCCTTGGGTATCAAGCGCGAAAAAAAGGCACTGGGCTATGCTGCCACCAGAATTACCACCGATAAGCTGCAGGATGTAGGCTCGCCCATTAATGCGTTTACCTCACTTTATGGCCAGGCGCCGGGCGTACAGGTTACCGGGACTGCTTTAGGGCCGGGTGGTGGCATAAACATACGTATACGCAATGCCGTATCTATGAATGACCAGGTTAACACCATGCCCTTATTTGTTATCGATGGCATACCGATGGTGAATGGCATTTCAGGCGGCAGCGGATTTATAAGCGGTGGCAATGTAAGCATCGATCGCGGTACCGGTACTGGTTTAAATGACCTGAATATCGATGACATTGAATCCTTCGATGTTTTAAAAGGTGCCAAGGCCTCTGTACTGTATGGCGCTGCCGGCGGCAACGGGGTAATATTAATCACTACAAAAAGTGGTAAAAACAAACCCGGATTTGGGGTGGAAGCCAATCTTACATCTTCGGTAAACAGGCCCTGGGTACAGCAGAAGTTTCAAAACGAATTTGGGTCTGGCTTCCCCGTGCCCTGGGGGGTATACAATTATGGCACTCAACAGGATGCTGAAGGCTTTTATCTAAAAAACGGAAAGCAGGCATATGCCCCTACCGGCTATAACTTTGGCCCCAAAATGGATGGACGCCAGATATTGTGGTATGATGGTGTGATGCGCCCCTATTCTCCACAGCCTAACAATATCAATGAAATATACCAAAATGGCTACACCAATTCTGCTAATATAGCGGTAGCGGGTGGCGGCCCTGATGCCAACATACGCTTTTCTTATACACATGACGACTATAAGGGTATATTCTTAGGCTATAAGATAACCAGTAACAATTTTAACCTGAGCGCCAATGTTAAGGTTACCAACCGGGTGAGGTTAAAACTGGTAAGTACTTATAATGCCACATTGAATCATAATTCACCCGCCCAAAACCAAAACGCGTTTGTAACTTATGGCTTGCCCAGGCAGCTGAATATAGGTTTACTCAAAACCCAGATAGTTGATCCGGCAAGTGGTTACAACTGGTTTAATGTAAATAATCGTACCTCCTTATTTAGTCCCGGTGGTACTACCCGCAGTGATTTGGCCGATAAATATTTCTGGGATCAAACCCAAAATTCGCACAACCTTACCCGTAATCACTATATCAATTCGCTTACGGTTTCTGTTGATCTTGCTAAAGGCCTTAGTTTGGATGTATTGGGTGGCTTTGATATGGTAACTACATTCAAGGAGGATAAAAACAAGGTGGAAACGCCGCTGTTCTTATCTGCAGATGCATCTCTGCATGGTATATATTCCAGGGCCGACACCAAGGATATAGGCTATAATGGCCAGGCTATTTTAAGTTATAATACAAAATTCGGCAACGATTTTAGCTTTTATGCCAACCTTGGCGGGGTAGCCCAGCGCACAAATAACAGGTATAGCTCTTTGGCAACAAATGGCGGATTTGTTGTACGCGATTTCTTCTCGTTAACAAATTCATTGTCAACAAATTTAACTACAGGATCGTCGCGCGGTTCTGACCGCCTTTATGGCGCGCTGGGTTCTGCACAAATTGGTTATAAAGACTGGTTATTTGTGGAATTTTCGGGCCGTAACGACTGGACCTCTATTCTGCCCCCGCAAAATAACTCCTATTTTTATCCGGGTGTAAGCGCCTCATGGATATTCTCTGAGGCATTAAAAATGCCTTCATGGTTAAGTTACGGTAAATTGCGTTCCTCATTCGCCGATCTGGGTACACCGGGGCCGCGTTATTTCGGAAACAACACCTATACCCTTGGCAATTACGGAGGAGTAATTACCTTTAGCGCTCCTGGCAGTTTAGCCCCGGTTGATCTGAAACCCGAAAAACGCAGAGAGCTGGAAATTGGTATTGAAACAAAATACCTTAAGAACAGAATAGGTTTAGAATTTAACTATTATCATAATACCCGGTATAATTCAATCATCGGTGTATCCATGGCCGCTTCAACAGGTGCCGACGCGCTTAAAATAAACGCGGGCAAAATAGTATCCAACGGTTTAGAAGTACAACTAACCGGCACCCCTGTACTTACTAAAGATTTTCAATGGAATATTACCCTAAATGCCAGCAAGGACAGGCCGGTGGTAAAAAAATTATACCCGGGCATTACCGTGCAAACCCTTACCGGTTCAATAGGTTCAAGCCAGGGCGCTACTGTAGCCGCTCCGGTAAACCGGCCATGGGGAACTATCTTAGTGCACCCTTATGCCACCGATCCTAAAACCGGGCAACGCCTGGTAGGTGATGATGGTTTGTACTATACCGATCAGACCAAAACAGTAGAGGCCGGAAATGTTTTGCCCAGTATTAACGGTGGTTTGATCAATAATTTCAGGTATAAAAACTTCTCGCTGCAGGTTAATATGGATTACCAGTTTGGAAGCAGGATGTTTTCATTAACCAATATGTATATGATGGGCAATGGCTCGGGAGCCAATACCCTGCAGTATCGCGACGCGGCACATGGCGGTTTGGCTTACTATGTAAACAGCGATGGTGCTTTTGTGCCGGCGAATGGCGCGGTACCGGCTAACGCTAAATTTAATGGAACAGTTTTTCATGATGGCGTTATTTTGCCTGGTGTAAAGACAGACGGCACCCCCAATAACACCATCATTACAGCAGCCGATAAATACTCCTACTATTGGAGAAGTTTTATAGACATACAGCCCGATGTTATCTATAAAAACGATTACATCAAGGTAAGAAACGTAGTACTATCTTACCAGTTACCCGCAGCCGTGGCGCGTAAGCTTAGGTTACAAAGGCTTTCTATTTCGGCTTTTGCCAATAACCTGTTCTATATACATAAAACCATGCCTAACGTTGATCCGGAATCATTTAGCGGCACCAGCAATGTGTATTACGAAAACAGTGCCGATCCAAGCACAAGAAGCTTTGGCGCAACTTTAAGGGCATCATTTTAAAACTACATCACATGAAAACAACATATAAAAACATCCTTAATTACCTTATGGTAATTTGCCTGTTAACTATCATAAGCAGTACCCTCTCCTGCAAAAAACAATTGGCAGCAGAATATAATAACCCCGATGGGTTTACAAAGCCAACCATTGAGGGAAGTTTTTCGAATTTATTGCAGCAAGGCGGCTTGTTCAGGCTGGATTATGGCGAATGGTACCATGTTTGGAGCGAATATTTTAACCAGATGCTGAGCGCCGGCGGTGTAAACAGTGTTTCCCTGCCCGCTAATATCAATATACAAACGGACCCTTATACTGGCGCGTATTCAAAACTGCGGTCGGCAAGAGATGTCAGCATTTATGTGAACCAGCTTCCTGCAGATCAGCAAACCAGCTATCAGCCATTTTTATGGACCACCAGCATTGTTAAAGACTATATATTTTACAATTTAACAGACAAATGCGGTTCTGTACCGTATGTTGATGCCATGAAGGTGCAGGACGCGGTATTCGCACCTAAGTTCGACAGCCAAAAGGCAATTTACGAAGCTTTGTTAGCCGATCTGAAGGATATTTCGGGCAAACTAAAAGGGTATCAACTAAGCACCTCCGATCAAGTTGCGCTAACCTTTCAACAGTATGATGTATTATTTAAAGGCAATATGAGTAAGTGGCGCGTATTTGCCAACAGTTTGCGCATGCGCCTGGCTTTACGTTTAACCAATGTGGAACCAGATCTGGCCAAATCAACCATCAGTGACGTGCTGGCTGATGGTGCGTATATACAAAGTGCCGCCGATGATATAACCATAGTTGATTTAGACCCCAATCTGACAGCAAGAGGCTATAATGGCAGTGGTGCTATCTACAGAACTTTTTTGGAGCAGAGAGGTGTTTTGTTTTTGCCTCAAAAAATGATGGAGGTATTGAAAAAAACGGGGTTGCCAACCGATCCGCGTTTAATGGTATTGTTTCAGCCCGACATGAATGGCAACTATTCTGTTATGCCAACAGAAGGAGCAGATGTAGCGCTTATTAGCGATTTGGTAACCACCCAGGATATTACCAAAACATTTCCGGCTCTGTACAACCGCACCACTTTTGAAACAAATTTTGCCATGCCGCAACAGATCATCGCCTCTACCGAGGTGCATTTAATAAAGGCGGAAGCCGCGGTAAGATGGCCCGATCTCGGCATCAACGGCGCTACCGAATATCAAAAGGCAATTCAGGAGTCGATAGATTATTATTACGCCATTAACAAGTTAAATCCGGGCGGCGCGAGTTTGTCCTTGCTACCCGCCGCCCAACCGGCTAAACCTAATCAGTCGGTTATCGATGCTTTTCTGGCTGCCAAGGTTGCTGAATTTACAGCTGCAAGCGACCAGGAAAAAAAGGGATTGATCTCCGACCAACGATTTGTTCATTTTAATGTGGTAAATGAATACGAATTGTGGGCAGATAACAGGCGTTTGTTTAAAGAATTAGGTGCAAGGGTAATTCGTTCACCAAAAAACATGAAACAAATGGAAAGGTTCCCTTACCCGGCAAGTGAAGCCGCGAACAATACAAATTTTTCATCTGTAATTAAAGATAACAACTACACCACCCCTGTTTGGTGGACCGGAAGATAGTTTGGGATTTTAAATATTTATAGCCGTTTAACTTCCCACAATTTTTCCGTATATTTACAATACACGGCAGCCCGTTTCTCATCAACAAAAAGAGAAACGGGCTGTTTAGTTAAGAGAAAAAGGAACCCCCAAACCGACCGTTTGGTATCATGTACCTTTTCTCAAAATCAATAATTCAATAATTGAAAAATGAAGGCAGTTGTTATCACCCATCCCGGCGCTCCGTCCGTTTTGCAAATTGCCGAGAGGCCCAAACCCGGTTGCGGAACCAATGAGGTATTGGTGAAAGTGATGGCCGCCGGGGTTAACCGCCCCGATGTAAAACAACGCGAGGGTAAATACCCTCCTCCGGCTGGCGTGGTAAAGGATATCCCCGGTTTGGAAATAGCGGGCACTGTGGTAGAAATCGGCACGGAAGTTACCCAATGGAAAATTGGGGATAATGTTTGCGCCCTGGTAACCGGAGGCGGCTATGCCGAATACTGCAACGCACCGGAAGGTCAATGTCTGCCTGTACCAGAGGGGCTTTCCTTTATAGAAGCAGCCTCGCTGCCCGAAACGTTCTTTACTGTTTGGAGTAATGTATTTGACCGTGGGAATTTAAAGGGCAATGAAACCTTGCTGGTTCACGGTGGCTCAAGCGGCATAGGAGTTACAGCTATACAAATGACAAAAGCGCTGGGTCACCAGGTATATGTTACCGCCGGCTCCGATGAAAAATGCCGCTTTTGCGAGCAATTGGGCGCTGCCAAAGCCATCAACTACAAAACTGAAAGCTTTGCCGATGTCATCAAACAACTCACTAATGATAAAGGCGTTGATGTAATACTGGATATGATAGGCGGTGATTATACTCCTGGTAATATCCAATCGCTGACTGTGGAGGGCCGCCTGGTGATGATCAATACCATGAAAGGCAAAGACGCCCAGGTTGATCTGGCCCAGGTGATGATGAAACGGCTGGTGATCACCGGCTCTACCCTAAGGGCAAGGGACGTGGCGTTTAAAGCTGCCATCGCTCAAAACCTGCAAAAAAATATCTGGCCGCTGCTGGCATCGGGCCAAATAAAACCGGTCATCTATAAAGTTTTCAAAGCCGAAGAGGCAGCACAAGCTCATGAGCTGATGGAAAGCAGCAAACACACAGGGAAAATTGTGTTGAGTTTTGCGGATTAAAAACCTGAAAACAGGTGTGCAGAAAATATATGCAAAAATGTTGACGTTGCTATTTAAATATTTGGATAGAAATCTTAACTTTGCGCCTCTGAAATAGCATCTTATATTTTAACAGTAACAACTATTTCGCAGAAAAATTCTTTAAAACACCAGGTTATATATGCCAAACATTGGAAAAATATCACGGATCATTGGTCCGGTAGTTGACGTAAGTTTCGCTGATGATGCTCATCTTCCTAAGATTTATGACGCGTTAGAAATCACGAAAGAAAATGGCCAAAAAGTAATTTTAGAAGTTCAACAGCATTTGGGTGAAGATCGTGTACGTGCGATCGCGATGGATTCAACAGACGGATTGCTACGTGGCATGAAAGTGTTGGATACCGAAGCCGCTATTAAAATGCCGGTTGGCGAAAACATTAAAGGCCGCGTATTCAACGTAGTTGGTGATGCCATTGACGGTATTGCTAACTTAGATAAATCTAATGGTCGCCCTATCCACAATACCCCTCCTCGTTTCGAGGATCTATCTACCGAAACTGAAGTATTGTTCACAGGTATCAAAGTTATTGACCTGTTAGAGCCTTACGCTAAAGGTGGTAAAATTGGCTTGTTTGGCGGTGCCGGTGTAGGTAAAACCGTATTAATTCAGGAATTGATCAACAATATTGCCAAGGCTTATTCTGGTTTATCAGTATTTGCCGGTGTAGGTGAGCGTACCCGTGAAGGTAATGACCTTTTACGCGAGATGCTTGAATCGGGCATTATTAAATATGGCGATGGCTTTATGCACTCGATGGAAGAAGGGGGTTGGGATTTAACTAAGGTTGATACCGAAGCACTGAAAGAGTCAAAAGCAACATTCGTTTTCGGACAAATGAACGAGCCTCCAGGTGCACGTGCACGTGTGGCTTTATCAGGCTTAACCATTGCCGAGTATTTCCGTGATGGTGAAGAAGATGGCAAAGGCCGTGATATCCTGTTCTTTATCGATAACATCTTCCGCTTTACACAAGCAGGTTCTGAAGTATCGGCGCTGTTAGGCCGTATGCCGTCAGCGGTAGGTTACCAGCCAACACTGGCTACCGAGATGGGTACCATGCAAGAGCGTATCACCTCAACTAAAAGAGGTTCAATCACATCAGTACAAGCAGTTTATGTACCTGCGGATGACTTGACCGACCCTGCGCCGGCAACAACCTTCGCTCACTTAGATGCTACTACTGTACTTTCACGTAAAATTGCCGAGTTAGGTATCTACCCTGCTGTGGATCCATTGGACTCTACATCACGTATCCTTAGCCCAGCTGTTTTAGGCGACGAGCACTACAACACTGCTCAACGTGTTAAAGAAACTTTACAACGTTACAAAGAGTTACAAGATATTATCGCGATCCTGGGGATGGACGAGTTATCTGAGGAAGATAAACTGGTTGTATCACGTGCGCGTCGTGTTCAGCGTTTCCTGTCACAACCATTCCACGTGGCCGAGCAATTTACCGGCTTAAAAGGTGTATTGGTTGATATCAAAGAAACTATCAAAGGTTTCAACATGATCATGGACGGCGAAGTGGATGAATATCCTGAGGCAGCTTTCAACTTAGTAGGCAGCATCGAAGACGCCATTGAAAAAGGTAAAAAACTATTAGCAGAAGCTAATAACTAGTAGCAAGTAATTAGTATCAAGTAGCAAGATCAAAACAGCCTTGCTACTTGGTTTAACTTTATTTACTTGATACTTGATACTAAATACTTGATACTAAAAACATGACATTAGAAATTCTTACTCCCGACAAAAAAGTATACGAGGGCGAAGCCACATCGGTAACCGTTCCTGGTACTTTGGGATTATTTGAAATATTAAACCACCACGCGCCTATCATCTCTACTTTACAGGATGGTAAATTAACCGTGCGCGGTGGCAGCGCTGCTAAAGAAGAGGTTTTCTTTATTAAAGGTGGTGTGGTTGAAGTATTAAACAATAAGGTCATTATTCTTGCTGAAGGCATTCAGCACAAATAGTCCTTATACCTACATTCACAAAAAAACGTCCGGGTATAATACCCCGGACGTTTTTTTTTGACATTTTTTTTCGACAGGGGATTTTGCAAACTATGTCAACCAGCAATTGGCGTAGAACCATGAGCTGGAGATTAACTCAATAAGCAAAAAGTGGGTTTACATGGTTTACACTTTTCATGGTTAACATGGGCATAAAATATTGATAATTAACAATATATATTTTATTTCCTCAAAAAAGTGTAAACCATGTTTTTGGGATAATATTATTGGCTAAACATCAATTCATAAGTAACACGACATTAGCCGACACTGAACAAACTGAATCCTTTTTTTATCGGCCCCTGCTTAAAAGTTGTTTAAATTAACGGAGGTAAATTTTAAGGCAAATTATATATAGCATAAAGCAACATCATTAAGCAACAATTACACCATGCAAAGCAACCCGATTTTCACAACTTCTGAACCAACTTTGGCCATTTCAGGCAGAAAATCGACAACTTGCTATGCATGCATAAAAAATGTACCGAATACCGTTTTGAACTTTGGTATATTTTACAACATACATTATTGCTATATTTTTATTTAAAACAGAATTAAATTTCATATTTACAATAAAAACAACATAAAATACTTTTTTCGAAAAAATATTTGTAGGTATTGCTATTCTTTATTGCTATATCTACCTTACAAATACAGATTCGTACTGTACGAATAAACCAGGATCAAGAGACAGAATTATTTACAAATTAGGCTATCATACCAAATAAAATGAGTTCATCATCAGATACTACAGCGGCTATAGAATTGAATAAGTACAGCAAAACTTTTACACAGGACGAAACACAACCTGCTGCAAAGGCCATGCTATACGGCATAGGTTTAACCGACGACGATATGGAAAAAGCCCAGGTCGGCGTAGCCAGCATGGGTTACGATGGTAACACCTGCAATATGCACCTGAACGATCTGGCCAAACTGGTTAAACAAGGTATCTGGGATCAGGATCTGGTAGGCTTAATATTTCATACCATTGGCGTAAGCGACGGCATGAGCAATGGTACCGAAGGCATGCGCTACTCTTTAATGAGCCGCGATATCATTGCCGATTCTATTGAAGCCGTTACCGGCGCGCAGTATTATGATGGTTTAATTACTTTGCCGGGTTGTGATAAAAACATGCCGGGCTCTATCATGGCTATGGGCCGCTTAAATCGTCCATCAATCATGGTGTACGGTGGTACTATTAAACCTGGTCACTGGAAAGGTGAAGATCTGAACATTGTATCGGCATTTGAGGCTTTGGGCAAAAAAATTGCCGGCCAGATAGATGATGTTGATTTTATGGGTGTAATTAAAAACGCCTGTCCAAGCGCGGGTGCTTGTGGTGGTATTTATACCGCTAATACCATGGCTGCAGCTATCGAAGCCTTGGGTATGAGCTTGCCCTATTCATCATCAAACCCTGCATTAAGCGAAGATAAAAAAGCAGAGTGCCTTGCCGCTGGTAAAGCGATCAAGGTATTGCTTGAAAAAGATATTAAACCGTCAGACATCATGACCCGCAAAGCATTTGAAAATGCGATGGTAGTGATCATGGTACTGGGCGGCTCAACCAACGCAGTATTGCACTTGATAGCCATGGCCAAAAGCGTTGACGTTAAAGTAACTCAGGACGATTTCCAGGAGGTAAGTAACCGCATCCCTGTACTGGCCGATATGAAACCAAGCGGTAAATACATGATGGAAGACCTGCACAATATTGGCGGTGTGCCAGCTGTAATGAAATATTGCCTGAGCCAGGGATGGTTACATGGCGATTGCTTGACCGTTACCGGTAAAACCATCGCCGAGAATCTGGCTGATGTTCCGGAGCTCAGCTTCGAAACACAAAAAATAATTTTCCCGGCTACCAACCCTATTAAAGCTACCGGTCACTTACAAATATTATACGGAAACCTTGCCGAAGGTGGCAGCGTAGCCAAGATCACCGGTAAAGAGGGTACCAGCTTTGAAGGCCCTGCCCGTGTATTTGATGGCGAGTTTGAGTTGATACATGGTATACAAAGCGGTCGTGTTAAAGCCGGCGATGTGGTAGTTATCCGCAACGTGGGTCCTAAAGGTGCTCCGGGTATGCCGGAGATGCTGAAACCAACTTCGGCCATATTTGGTGCGGGCCTGGGTAGCTCGGTAGCATTAATTACCGATGGACGTTTTTCGGGCGGTACACACGGTTTTGTAGTGGGCCACATTACACCAGAAGCTTATGATGGCGGCGGTATCGCTTTTGTAAAAGACGAGGACCGGATATTTATTGATGCCGTTAACCGTACCATCAACGTAATCATCAGCGACGAAGAATTTGCTGCCCGTAAAGCAGCCTGGAAACAACCTGCTTTAAAAGTAAGCAAAGGTTTATTATACAGATATGCTAAAACAGTAAGTACCGCTGCCGAAGGTTGCGTAACTGACGAAATGCCATAGCCCCCCACCCCTTGAAGGGGGAATAAAAGGGCTAATAATAAAGAACTAAAAACAATAAACATACAACATAATACCCAACACTATGGAAGTTGCACAGGAAACACTAACTACACCCGCACCAACAACAGCGGTAGAAGTTTCAGGATCAGTAGCATTATTGGAGGCATTAATTGTTGAAGGTGTTGATACCATCTTTGGCTACCCGGGTGGCGCTATCATGCCCATCTATGATGCTCTGTTTGATTATAATGATAAACTGAACCACATCCTGGTCCGTCATGAACAGGGCGGTATCCATGCTGGTCAGGGCTATGCCCGCACATCAGGTAAAGTGGGTGTTGTATTCGCAACCAGCGGTCCTGGTGCTACCAACCTGGTAACCGGTTTGGCCGATGCGCAGATAGATAGTACCCCATTGGTATGTATCACCGGGCAGGTATTCGCCCATTTGTTGGGTACCGATGCTTTTCAGGAAACCGACGTGATTAACATCACTACCCCCGTAACCAAATGGAACTACCAGGTAACCGATGCCAATGAAATTCCGGAGGTTATTGCCAAGGCATTCTACATCGCCAAAAGCGGTCGCCCGGGACCTGTATTAATTGATATTACTAAAAACGCGCAGATACAAAAATTCAGCTATCAGGGTTATACGCAATGCAACCATATCCGCAGTTATCGCCCAAAACCCATTGTTCGTTCTGAATACGTACAAGAAGCTGCCGAACTGATCAATCAGGCCAAAAAGCCGTTTGTAATTTGGGGCCAAGGCGTTATTCTGGGTGGTGCAGAGCAGGAATTTAAAGCCTTTGTTGAAAAAAGCGGTATTCCTGCAGCATGGACCGTTTTAGGCGCTGGCGCTATCCCTACAGAGCATCCTTTAAACGTGGGTATGCTGGGCATGCACGGCAATTACGGCCCTAACGTATTAACTAACGAATGTGATGTACTGATTGCTATCGGTATGCGCTTTGACGACCGCGTAACCGGCAGGTTAGATAAATATGCCAAGCAAGCCAAGGTGGTGCACCTGGATATTGACCCGGCTGAGATCGACAAAAACGTAAAATCAACTGTACCGGTATGGGGCGATTGTAAAGAGACCCTGCCTATGCTGACCAGGTTGATAGAAGAAAAGAAACATACCGAATGGCTGAATACTTTTAACGAATACACGCAGAAAGAAGTTGAAGCCGTAATTCATGACGAACTAAACCCTACCACCCCGGAAATGACCATGGGTGAGGTGATCAAACAATTGAATGAAATAACCAAAGGCGAGGCTATTATCGTAACCGACGTAGGTCAGCACCAGATGGTGGCTTGCCGTTATGCCAAATTCAATAAAACACGCAGTAACGTTACCAGTGGTGGTTTAGGTACGATGGGTTTTGCCTTACCTGCAGCTATCGGTGCTAAATTTGGTGCCCAGGATCGCACCGTTGTCGCTATTATTGGCGATGGGGGTTTCCAGATGACCTTGCAGGAATTAGGTACTATTATGCAAACCGGCATCGATGTTAAGATCATCATCCTGAACAACCGTTTCCTGGGCATGGTTAGGCAATGGCAGGAACTATTTAATGAGCGCCGTTATTCGTTTGTAGATATCCAAAGTCCTGATTTTGTTGCACTGGCAGCAGCATATAAGATCCCTGGAAAACGAATTGACGACCGGGCAGAACTTCCGGCAGTATTAAATGAAATGCTGAACACCAAAGGATCATTCCTTTTAGAAGTAATGGTAACTAAAGAGAACAACGTGTTCCCGATGGTGCCGCAAGGATGCAGTGTAGCCGAGATCAGGTTGAAATAATTACAGCCTATAACCTTTAAAATAGCAATCATGAGCAATCAAGATACAGAGAAACAAGAATTTAACATCACGGTTTATACCGAAAACCAGATAGGCCTGCTAACGCGTATAGCCATTATATTTTCGCGCCGTAAGATCAATATCGAAAGCCTGAACACTTCTCCTTCAGAGATCGACAAGATTCACCGCTTTAACATCGTGATAACCGAATCGGAAGAAGTGGTGCGTAAGCTGGTTCGCCAGATAGAAAAACAGGTAGAGGTATTAAAAGCATATTATCATACCAATGCCGATGTGATATGGCAGGAATTAGCGTTATATAAGGTATCAACAGATGTTATCGCCGAAAAGGTAAGCGTTGAACGCTTGCTGCGCGAAAACGGCGCACGTGTGGTTGTATTGCGTAAAGATTATACCGTATTTGAAACCACCGGCCACCGTGAGGAAACTGACAATTTGATCAGTATATTGCAGCCTTATGGCCTGATTGAATTTGTACGTAGCGCCCGTGTAGCTATTATTAAAGACAGCGATGGCTTTAACCGTAAACTGCGCGAATTTGAACGACTGGAACCAGGTGAGGATGTGATAGAAAACGAATATCTTAACCAGGGCGAAAAAGTATTTACGATGTAATAAAAAGGCTGAAAGCCGAAAGGTTAAAGCTAAAAGGTGAATAACAAACTCAGTGAAATCCCGTATAAAATCGGTGAAATCAGAACAAATAAACTTTAAACAAATCTGTGAAATCACCCTCAATCGGTGAAATCATCAAAATCAACAAAATAAACAAAACAATGGCAAAATTAAATTTCGGCGGTACTGAAGAAAACGTAGTAACCCGCGAAGAGTTTCCTTTATCAAAAGCGCAGGAAGTATTGAAAGACGAAGTTGTAGCGGTAATTGGCTACGGCGTTCAAGGTCCTGGTCAGGCATTAAACCAAAAAGACAATGGCATCAATGTAATTGTTGGTCAGCGTAAAGGCACTAAAACATGGGATAAAGCAGTAAGCGATGGCTTTGTACCCGGCGAAACACTTTTTGAAATTGAAGAAGCTCTGGAAAGAGGAACTGTAATTTGCTATTTATTAAGTGATGCAGCTCAGATCGCCCTTTGGCCAACCGTTAAAAAACACTTAACTCCAGGTAAAGCATTATACTTTTCTCATGGTTTTGGTATTACTTTTAACGAGCAAACCGGCATAGTTCCTCCAGCTGATGTTGACGTATTTTTAGTTGCTCCTAAAGGTTCAGGTACTTCATTGCGTCGTATGTTCCTGCAAGGCCGTGGCTTAAACTCAAGCTACGCTATTTTCCAGGATGCAACTGGTAAAGCATTTGAGCGTGTTATTTCATTAGGTATCGCGGTAGGTAGCGGTTACCTGTTTGAAACCAACTTCAAAAAAGAAGTATATAGCGATTTAACCGGCGAGCGTGGTACACTAATGGGTTGTATCCAGGGTATCTTCGCTGCTCAGTACGATGTATTACGCAGCAAAGGCCACTCACCATCTGAGGCATTTAACGAAACTGTTGAAGAGTTAACCCAATCATTAATGCCATTAGTTGCAGAAAATGGTATGGACTGGATGTATGCCAACTGCTCAACTACTGCACAACGCGGTGCGCTTGACTGGTGGAAAAAATTCCGTGATGCTACAAAACCAGTATTTGAAGAATTATACGAAAGCGTAGCTACCGGCAAAGAGTCACAACGTTCTATCGACTCAAACAGCCAGCCAGACTACCGCGAGAAACTGGATGCCGAATTAAAAGAATTACGCGAAAGCGAATTATGGCAGGCAGGTAAAACTGTACGCAGCTTACGCCCTGAAAACCAGGTTGTAGAAGCGTAATCCAAGTATCAGGCAGTTAGTATCAAGTATCAAGACCTTTTGATTTGCTGATACTAACTACTTGCTATTATAATGATATACCTGTACCATGTATCAGGCTCGCGCAAATTACTTGATACTTGATACTCACTACTTGATACTTTAAAAAACATGGGACAAACATTATTTGATAAGATTTGGGATGCACACGTCGTCAGTAGCAACGAGGGTTTTCCCGACATTTTATACATCGACACACATTTCATACACGAAGTAACCAGTCCGCAGGCATTTGACGGTTTGCGCGCCAGAGGGTTACCGGTTTTCAGGCCAAAACAAACTGTGGCCACTGCCGATCATAACGTTCCTACAATTGATCAGCACCTCCCCATAAAAGAAGAACTTTCCCGCTACCAGGTTGATATGCTCACCAAAAACACCAAAGAGTTTGGTGTAGAGCTATATGGTCTTGGTCACCCTTACCAGGGTATAGTACACGTAATAGGGCCCGAGCTGGGCATTACCCGCCCCGGTGGCACTTATGTTTGCGGCGATAGCCATACCTCAACACACGGCGCCTTTGGTGCCATAGCGTTTGGTATCGGCACTTCACAGGTAGAGCAGGTGTTGGCAACCCAGTGTTTGCTGCAATCTCGTCCTAAGCGCATGAAGATTGAAGTGAACGGCAAATTGCACAAAGGTGTTGGCGCTAAAGATATCATCCTGTATATCATTGCCAAGATCTCGGCCGCAGGCGGTACGGGTTATGCAGTGGAATATGCTGGTGATACCATCCGTTCTTTAAGCATGGAAGGCCGCATGACCATCTGTAACATGAGCATCGAAATGGGTGCCCGTTGCGGATTGATAGCTCCCGACGAAACAACTATTGAATACGTAAAAGGCCGCGAATTTGCCCCTAAAGGCGAAGAGTGGGACAAAGCAGTAGCTTACTGGAAAACTTTATACTCTGACGCTGATGCGCAGTTTGATGAAGTATTATCCTTTAAAGCCGAAGACATTGAGCCAATGATCACCTACGGTACAAACCCGGGTATGGGCATTGGCGTAACACAACACGTTCCCGAAACCGCTTCGTTTGAAGCCAAAGAGCAGGGATCATACAAAAAAGCCCTGGAATATATGGGCCTGCATGATGATGAACAGCTATTGGGTAAACCCATTGACTATGTATTCATCGGCAGTTGTACCAACTCACGCATTGAGGACCTTCGCCAGGTAGCCGAATTTGTAAAAGGCAAGCACAAGGCAGACAACGTTACCGTATGGGTAGTTCCCGGATCAAAACAGGTACAGGAACAAGCCATCCGTGAGGGACTGGATAAAATATTTGATGCGGCAGGTTTCCCGCTTCGCGAACCGGGATGCAGCGCATGCCTGGGCATGAACGAGGATAAAATACCGGCAGGCAAATATTGCGTATCCACCTCCAACCGTAATTTCGAAGGCAGACAGGGGCCAAATTCCCGCACCTTCCTGGCCAGTCCGCTCACCGCGGCAGCATCGGCTATTACGGGTAAGGTAACGGATATACGGGAGTTTTTGAAAGAAGAAGAATTGGTAGGTTAATTATAAAAACCATGTCATTGCGAGGAGGAACGACGAAGCAATCTCATCGCATTCAATATACAAACGACGAGATTGCCACGCTATCGCTCGCAATGACATGAAAAGAAATAAATGATACTTGAAGTAGCCATTTTAAATATAATACCCGGCCAGGAAGATGAGTTTATAAACGCATTTTCAAAAGCTCAAGGTATCATCTCAAAGATGGCAGGCTATATCTCACATCAATTAAAAAGATGTATGGAGAATACAAGTCAATTCATCTTATTGGTGGAGTGGGAAAAACTCACCGACCATACAGAGGGCTTCAGGCAATCAAAAGAATACCAGGAATGGAAAAGGTTATTACATCATTTTTATGATCCTTTTCCGGTTGTTGAACATTATACAGATATTAAGTTATAGACAAAATAGTCTCATATCTCACATCTAACATCTCATATCTAAAAGTATGGCAACTAAAATATTTAAACATATACAAACCAGCGTAGTGCCTCTGCCTATCGAGAATATCGATACGGATCAGATCATCCCTGCCCGTTTCTTAAAAGCTACCACCCGCGAAGGCTTTGGTAACAATCTTTTCCGCGACTGGCGTTTTGATGAGAATGATAGCCCTAAAGAGGACTTCGTGCTCAACAACCCTACCTTTAGTGGTAAGGTACTGGTTGCCGGCAAAAACTTTGGCTGCGGCAGCAGTCGCGAGCACGCTGCATGGGCAATATCTGATTATGGCTTTGATGCCGTAGTAAGCAGCTTTTTTGCCGATATATTTAAAGGCAATGCCTTAAACAATGGTCTGTTACCGGTACAGGTAAGCGACGATTTCCTGAAAAAGATATTCGACGCCGTTTATGCCGATCATAACGCGGAGATCGAGATCGACCTGGAACGACAACTGATCATCATCTCGGCCACTGGCGAACAGGAAAGCTTTGAGATCAATCCATACAAAAAAGCCTGTCTGATAAACGGCTATGACGATATTGATTACATCCTGAGCAAAAAAGAGCTGATAGCAGAGTTTGAAGAATCTAAATAATTAACACAATCAAAAAATTCCCCCTTTAGGGGGTTAGGGGGCTTATGGCACTTAAAAAACATATATTAGTAATACCCGGTGATGGCATCGGTACCGAAGTAACAACCTGGGGTAAGGCTGTACTGGAAGCCATTGGTCAAAAATTTGGTCATGAATTTACCTTTGACGAGGCTCTGATGGGCCACGCAGGTATCGAAGCAACTGGTAATCCGCTACCTGATGAAACTTTAGCCAAAGCAAAAGCCAGTGACGCTATTCTTTTTGGCGCTATTGGTCACATCAAATACGATAATGATCCATCAGCCAAAGTACGTCCCGAACAAGGATTATTAAAAATACGTAAAGAGCTTGGGCTGTATGCCAATCTGCGCCCCATCATGCTGTTTGATGAGCTGCTGGATGCATCGAGCCTAAAACCCGAAATACTGAAAGGAACCGATATCCTGTTCTTCCGCGAACTAACCGGCGATGTTTACTTCGGCGAAAAGAAACGCAGTGAGGACAGGAATACCGCATCAGATCTAATGATATATTCCCGTTACGAGGTTGAACGTATCGCTATAAAGGCATACGAAGCAGCCCGTGTTCGTGGCAAAAGATTATGCTCTGTTGATAAGGCTAATGTACTGGAAGCATCACGCTTATGGCGTGAGGTTGTTCAGGAAATAGCTAAACAATACCCGGATGTGGAAACCGAGCATATGTTTATTGACAATGCAGCTATGCAGCTGGTTAAAAACCCTAAAAAGTTTGATGTGGTGTTAACTGCCAATCTTTTTGGTGATATTTTAACCGACGAGGCTTCACAAATTGCAGGCTCCATGGGTATGCTGGCATCGGCATCTGTGGGTGATGGTACAGGTTTCTTTGAGCCTATCCATGGTTCGGCACATGATATTGCCGGACAGGACAAAGCCAACCCGCTGGCTTCTATCCTATCGGTAGCTTTAATGCTGGAGATCAGCTTTGGCTTGAAAGAAGAAGCAAAGCTGGTAACATCAGCCGTTGATAAAGCGTTAAAAGATGGTTACCGCACCGGTGATATCGCTGACGCGAATACCGACAAAAGCAAAATTTTAGGCACTAAGGCCATGGGCCAAAAAGTGTTGGAATACTTACAATAAGTCAAAATTAAAAAGTCAAAAGTCAAAAATGTAATGACATAATGACCAATGACACAATGACTACAACGATGAAATGGAACGCTGATTTATACGACCAAAAGCATGCCTTTGTATTTCAATACGGCGAGGATGTGCTGGAATTACTGGATGTAAAACCCGGTGAATATATATTGGATTTGGGTTGCGGTACGGGCCATTTAACACAACAAATAAAAGATAAAGGCGCCCGTGTAAAAGGCACCGATTTTTCGCCCGAAATGATTGAACAGGCAAGGGCAAAATATCCTGAAGTTGACTTCGCGGTAGAAAATGCTGCCGATTTTTTTACGAACGAAAAATATGATGCCGTATTTTCAAATGCGGCGCTGCACTGGGTGCTTGATGCCAATGGCGCTGCCCGCAGTGTATATAACAGCTTGAAACACGGTGGTCGTTTTGTAGCCGAAATGGGTGGTAAAGGAAATGTGGCACACTTGATTGAGGCCATTCAACTGGTATTGCAAAATCATGGTTACCATGTACAGGCTGATACCAAGCTGTGGTATTTCCCTTCTGTAGGCGAATATGCTACCCTGCTGGAAGAGCATGGCTTCAGGGTAACCTATATGGTGCATTATGACCGTAAAACACCGCTGCAGGATGGTGATGAAGGTGTAGCTAAATGGGTGACCATGTTTGGCGCGCAATTCCTGGAGAATATCCCCGTAGAGGAAAAGGCAGAAATATTAAAAGAGATTACCCACAAACTGGAGCCCTTTTACAACGAAAACGGCCAATGGTATGCCGATTATAAAAGGCTGAGGTTTGTGGCCATAAAAGAATAATTTAAGTAGCAAGTAATTAGTATCAAGTATCAAGACTTTTTATCTGTTTTGATTTAGATACCTACAGATAACGAATTGAATTGAGTAAAAAGTAAACGAATGGGTCTTGATACCTGATACTCGCTACTTGATACTAACAAAAATTTAAAAACTAAGAAAGATATGTTACACGATCCCAACCGCGTTTATGTTTTTGATACTACGCTTCGCGATGGCGAGCAGGTACCGGGTTGCCAGTTAACAACCCCCGAAAAAATTGAGATAGCAAAAGAACTGGAGCTGCTGGGCGTGGATATTATTGAAGCAGGTTTCCCGGTTTCAAGTCCGGGCGATTTCAACAGCGTTGTTGAAATTTCAAAAGCTGTAAAAGAACCTACCGTTTGCGCCTTAACCCGTGCCAACAAAGGCGATATTGACGCTGCTATCGAATCGTTAAAATACGCCAAACGCCCGCGTATCCACACGGGTATCGGTTCGTCTGATATGCACATCAAGCATAAATTTAACAGCACTCGCGAAGAAATTCTGGAACGTGCCGTTGAAGCCGTAAAATATGCCAAACGTGGTGTAGAAGATATTGAGTTTTATGCCGAAGATGCCGGTCGTGCCGATGTAGTGTACTTAGCACAAATGGTAGAAGCTGTAATTGCAGCGGGTGCTACCGTAGTGAATATTCCGGATACCAACGGCTATTGCCTGCCCGATCAATACGGTGCCAAGATCAAATTCCTGAAAGAGAACGTTAAAAACATCGATAAGGCTATTATCTCGGTACATTGCCATAACGATTTAGGTTTAGCTACTGCTAACTCTATTGCAGGTTTGCAAAACGGTGCCCGCCAGATAGAAGGTACCATTAATGGTATTGGCGAACGTGCGGGCAATACTTCTATTGAAGAGGTGGTCATGATCCTGAAAACACACCAGGTACTGGGTTTACATACCCAGATAGACTCTAAAAGATTTTATGAGCTTAGCCAGATGATCCGCACACAAATGCGCATGCCTGTACAGCCAAACAAAGCTATTGTAGGCGCCAACGCGTTCGCGCATAGCTCTGGTATTCACCAGGATGGCTTTTTGAAAATGCGCGAAAATTACGAGATCATTCGTCCGGAGGATGTGGGTTTCCCAAGCGCCAGTATCGTGCTTACCGCTCGCAGCGGCCGTCACGCGCTTAAATTCCACCTCGAACGCCTGGGCATCAACCTGAGCAAAGAGGAACTGGCCGAAGCATATACTAACTTTTTAACCCTTGCTGATGCTAAATTAGACATCAACGATAACGACCTGTTGAGCCTGGTAGCGCACAAGTTGGTAAAAAACTAATAATGGAAACTGATACTAAGAACCAGCTGGATTTTGAAGCTGCGCATGAACGCCTTAAAGGTGTTGTTAAACGCACTCCGCTGGAATATAATGCCGGCTTATCGGCAAAGTACGAATGCGAGGTATACCTCAAACGTGAAGACCTGCAGGTTGTACGCTCTTACAAATTACGCGGCGCGTACAACATGATCAGCCAGTTAAGCGCCGAAGAATTAAGCCGGGGTGTGGTTTGTGCCAGTGCGGGCAATCATGCGCAGGGTGTGGCATTCAGCTGTAATGCTTTGGGTACCAAAGGCGTGATCTTTATGCCCGAGATCACCCCAAGACAAAAAATCACTCAAACAGAAATGCATGGGCACGGCAACGTAGAGATCGTTTTAACCGGCGATACTTTTGATGATTGCCTGCGCGAAGCATTGATCTATACAGAAGCCAATCAAATGACATTTATACCGCCATTTAATCATTACCGTATCATTGAAGGCCAGGGAACTGTAGGCTTAGAAATATTGGAGGATCTGCCGGATGTAGAGACCGTAGTTATGCCTATTGGCGGTGGCGGTATGGCGGCAGGTACCAGTAGCTACTTAAGGCAACACGTTCCGGGAGTTTACCTGATAGGTGTGGAACCCGAAGGTGCCCCATCTATGCTGAAAGCTTTTGAACATGGTGAACCGATCACACTACCGGAGATAGATCGTTTTGTTGACGGTGCCGCGGTAAAACGTGTAGGTACTTTAACCTATGAAATTTGCCGCGAGTTACTGGATGAAATGTTGTTAGTACCCGAAGGAAAAGTTTGTACCACCATACTCAAGCTATACAACGAGGATGCCATTGTGGCTGAACCAGCTGGCGCACTTTCTGTAGCTGTATTAGACGCCTGCAAGGATAAAATCAAAGGAAAAAAAGTAGTTTGTGTAGTGAGCGGTGGTAATAATGATATTGCCCGCATGCAGGAGATCAAAGAGAAATCTTTATTGTATGAAGGACTTAAACACTACTTCATTGTACGCTTTCCACAGCGTCCGGGTGCTTTAAAATTGTTTGTGACCAATGTATTGGGTCCGCATGATGATATTACCCGATTTGAATTTATCAAGAAAAATGAAAAAGAGAACGGCCCCGCCCTGGTAGGGATCGAGCTACAATCGGCCGATGATTATCCGGCCCTATTAAAACGTATGCTGGCTCATCGCTTTAATGTTATTGAGCTCAATAAAGACCGTACTCTGTTTGAGTATCTGGTGTAAGAAATCGCTTCAAAATACTTTTGTCATTCTGAACGTAGTGAAGAATCTAATCGCCGAATAGATCCTTCGTACCTCAGGATGACAATTTTGTTATTATATCATTTTAATACTCCAACCACTTCCCTACCCTTACAGCAACTTTATCTCCTTCTGTATACTTGCCTGGTTCCTCATTCACTACGCGTAATGGTACACCTCGCTGCTCCAGTATCAAATCCTCATAAAAACCTTTAAAAAGCACCTGCTTCACTGTCCAGCTTTTGTTTGGGGTAACCACTTTTATTTTTACCCATTCGGGGTATATAACGGCATGTTCTTTTTTGATATCAACACCACAAAGCCTGGCTTCGGTAGCCGTAAGTACATTACAATTGCTGAGTAGCTGCGCAGTATAAAGATTACGGGGCGATTGGTACAATGTTTTAGGATGCCCATGTTCGATGATCTCCCCGTTTTGCAGCACGATCAATTCATCGGCCATGGAGAGCACCTCGGCAGGGTCATGTGATACCATGATCACGGTGAGCCCGGTTTCTTTTACTATCTGCCTGATATCGCTTTGAAGGCCTTCCCTAAATGAAGTATCTACCTGGTTAAAAGGTTCATCCAGCAACAAAACCTGCGGACGGGTGATAATGGCCCGGGCAATGGCTACACGCTGCTTTTCGCCGCCACTCAGATCGGCCACGCGTCTTTCAGCCATGTGCAACATGTTCAGTTGTTTAAGCACCTGCTCTGTTTTTTGTTGTTTAGCAGTCAGGTCAGTGGCGGGTAGCATGGCGGCTACGTTATCCCAAACTTTGGCAAACAGGTTCAGATCGTCGGTATGCTGGGTAACCATTTTCATGGCGTCATGCCCTGGGATCAGCTTTTCTTCCGGCCCCCAGATACGATCGCCTTTGAATTGAACCTCCCCGGTATCGGGCGATAGTAAACCGTAAAGCAATTTGAGTAAAGTACTTTTCCCGCTGCCGCTTTCGCCAATAATAGCTGTTATTTTACCGGGCTGCACCACCATGCTGGTTGGCTTTACACCCGAAAGTTGTTTACCAGGAAATATTTTACTTACCGCAATAGCCTGCAAAAAAGGAGTATCTGACATCGGTGGTAAAGATACAAAATTGTATGAACCCCAATTTCTGTCTGAACCATGATTAACCTGATTATAGGATCAAGATAATTTTGATAATATTTAATCAAGCCAATCCTTGAATCAAATGAGTCATGGTTCAGACTAAAAGCCCAAGGTCAACCCGAACGAGAAATTCTTTAGGCCAGCCTGTTCCGGACTGTTCTCAAACATATCGCTAAAGTAATATTTGGCATAAATACCCATCAGGCCATAGCCTACGCGTACAAAAGCGCCCTTACGTAGTTTGGTAAAGTGATAATCGTCGTTAAATTTCTGTTTGCCATTCTCTTCGCTGATTTGCTTTACACGGCCATTCAACAATACGCCAATTTCGGGTCCGGCCACAACCCGGAAGTAATTACCCCTTTCATCCTCATGGCTGCGATAGTAAAACGACAGTGGAATACGCAGATAGCTTGACGAAAAACGGTTTTTGCTGTAATGGATGTTATCCTCAGTATAGGTTAAAACCGGGGTGTTCCGTTGTATGGTAATGTCGTTACGCAGGCGGATGTGTGTCCAATCAAACCCTCCCGAAACGTATATTTTAAAAGCGCTGTTAAAACGGTATCCAAATTGTACCACATCAAAACCAAAATTACTGGTTTTCCATTGGCGGTAGCTTAAAAACCGATTGTTGGGCGATAACGTAAAGCTGCCATGGTCAACCAAAGTAGCCAAACCCAGGTCGATACGGGAAAATGTTACCCCAAACGAAAACCCAGGCGCTTTGTGGGCATGATAAGCCGTATCCGGATCATTATTTACCGAAACCCCAGGGGCATCATCACCCACGCCCAATTTTACCCTTACACGTTTCTTATGGCCATTATCGGCCGTTGTTTGGGTTGAATCGGTTGTAGTTTGGGCGAATGTTGCCCCCGCAGCAAAACATATAAGGATGGTAAAAATTAAGCGTTTCATATAATAAGGTAAATATATTATTTTTCTTTCTTCACTTTGATGATACCCAGGTTTATGCCGGTAATTACAGCATCACCCTCATCGGTATTGCTAAACTCAATAACTTTATCTTTCCGTTTATCAACTGCGGCTATCACTACGTTAAACAAGTCGCCCACGCTATGGATACGGCGTTTTTTTGCCAAGGTTTTAACATTTGTTTGAGCCTGTACAGCTACTGCCTGCGGCTTATTCCCTGTTAAATCCAGATCTTGTACCACAGGTTTTTTTGTTACCCCGCTTTGGCTTTCATCAGTTATTGTAGCACTCGCCAAATCATCACCACGTGTTACTGAACCAATCTGTGATTCGGTATTTATCTTTGTTATTTCTCCACGAGCCTGTAGTTTTTTAATGTGGCCGGTGTTTGCATCGTTATTTGTTTTTTCAACTTTTACAGCTGCCAAATGATTAGCTGAGGCTATAACTTCTTTTGTTACTTTTTTGTTTTGCTGTTCGTAAACAGGCACAGCAGGCTTTATTTGAGTAACCTGCTTCACATTTTTAACTATCCGGTTAGCTCGAGGATTATTAACTCTGGCCTGTTTGGGTATAAACAATACGCCCATGGCAATTGCCAGTGCAATACCAGCAACTATGCTCAAAAAGGACACCAGCGATCTTTTGCGCTTATCGGCATCCAACCGATTGGTTATACCCGCCCACACATGAGCCGATGGCTGTATTTCCAATTCATCAAGCGACGACCGGAAGAAGTCATCCAATTCATTACCCTGCATATCCATAACTTTTACCCTCCATTTTTGCAATTTGCTCTTTCAGTATAGTCCGCGCCCTTGAAAGTTGTGATTTGGAAGCGCCTTCGCTAATGCCCATCATCTGCCCTATTTCTTTATGTGAATAACCTTCCAGCGCGTACAGGTTAAATACCATCCGGTAACCCGGCGCCAGCTGTTGTATCAGTCCCAGCAATACCTTGGCATCTAAATTTGATGTAGCCAATGGATTTACCGATGGCTCATTGGCCACTTCGTCCGTATTAACCACCTGTAGTATTTTATGATGTTTGCGATAATATTCTATAGAGCTGTGTACCATAATGCGCCTTACCCAGCCTTCAAATGAACCATCACCGCGGTAGTCTGCCACTTTTTGAAACACGCGGATAAACCCGTTTTGCAGCATATCCTCCGCTTCCATCCTGTCTGTAGCGTAACGCATGCACACCGCCAGCATTTTGGCCGCAAATTGCTTGTATAACAATTCCTGTGCTTTACGTTCGTCCGCTTTGCAGCGGTCTATCAATTGTTGAATGGTAAATTTTGGTTCCAAAAACATCATTTATACCAGTAAGATGTGATGCTTTGGCAATTGGTTGCATGGTTTAAAAAATATATTTTTAACCTGCTCTGCTACCGCGGGCTTTCAGCCCGTGGTAAACATGGCTTCAGCTTTCAGCTGAAATTAAAGCTGAAAGCTTTGATCATGCCACCCACGAGATACGCTGCGCTAATTTCGCGGGAGCGAAAGGTAAGCAGAATAGAATTTGCAACACACGTCATTGCGAGGAGGAACGACGTGGCAATCCCCAACTATACAGAACGGCTCTGCTTATCGGGGATTGCCACGCTATCGCTCGCAATGACGCGCGTTTTTAGAATGGCATAAGGGGTTATTGTTTGCTCTTCATCCTGTAGCGCTTGTATATTTTCACGGCTATCATCAGGATCATGGCTAAGGCAACCAGACCTACCACGCCAAATATCCAATTGAGGGCGCTTTTGAGCACTACCAGGAAAACTATAGCAAATAGTAATAAAGTGGCCAGCTCATTCCACAAACGTAATTGCGTGGACGACCATTTAAATACGCCATTGGCCATTTGCTTGATCTTGTTCTGGCACATGTGGTGGTATACAGCCAGTATGATCACAAACGTGAGTTTCAGGTGCATCCAGCCAAAATGAAGCCAGCCGGGCTGCATCACCAGCATGGTAATACCAGCAGTCACGGTAAGGATCATGGAAGGGATGGTAATGATATTCCACAGTTTACGCTCCATAATCGTAAACTGATCTGATAATATCTTACGATCGGGTTCTGGTTTTTCCTGGGCCTCGGTATGGTAAATAAACAGACGCACTATATAAAACAGCCCGGCCATCCAGCAAACCACAAAAATGATGTGTATAGCTTTAACGTAATTGTACATAGGTAGTTATATTTAATTACGAATTAATAAACACTAACTTCACAAAAATTAACCGAATTTTCCAGATTCAATTTATCTTTTAAGCAAAATGGGTGGTATTCACCTATTTGCAGTTAGTTCCTGTACTCCTTGATTACCTCTACCGCGTACTTCACGTTATCAAACGGGATATCGGGCATTATACCATGCCCCAGGTTAAAGATGAAGCCATTTTCGTCCTTCATCCTGTCAAACAAACGATGGATACGTTCTTTGATCACCTTTTTATCGGCATATAAAATATGCGGATCAAGGTTACCCTGAACAGCAATACCCGCGGGTAACCGTTTTTTGATATCCAGCAAATCAACGTTCCAGTCGATAGAGATCACATCCGGCTTGGCTTCGGCCATCAGGGGAGCAAACACCGAACTGCCTTTACAGAAAGATATCACCGGAATATCCTTACGGTTCAGCTTGCTGATGATCTCGGCAATATAACGGTGGCTAAATTCCTTATAATCGTCCCAGGCCAGCGCTTGTGCCCAGCTGTCAAATATCTGTACGGCATTTACACCGGCAGCTATCTGCATATTCAGGTAATCGGCAGTAACGGTAGCTATTTTTGATAACAGCTGATGAGCCAGTTCGGGCTCATTATGCAGCATCAGTTTGGTGAGTTTAAAATCCTTGGTCGATCCACCTTCTACCAGGTAGCTCATCACGGTAAAGGGTGCACCTGCAAAACCAATAAGCGGTATGCGGCCATTTAAACGTTGCTGAATTACTTTAATGGCATCGGCAACATATTGCAGTTTATCCAATACGTTTGTTTGCAGGTTATCCACATCGGCCTGTGTGCGTACCGGGTTGGCGAATTTGGGGCCAACACCGTTGGTAAAGCTCAGATCGCCGCCCATGGCTTCGCCGGTAACCAATATGTCCGAAAACAGGATGGCTCCATCAATACCCAACAAATCAACCGGCAGCATGGTAACATCAGCAGCCAGCTCCGGGGTTTTACACATTTCCAGGAACGAATACTTGTTTTTGATATCCCAGTATTCTTTCATGAAACGGCCAGCCTGGCGCATCATCCACACCGGCGGGCGTTCTGTTTTCTCGGAAAAAGCTGCTTTTATTAATAACGAATCTCTCATATTTTTTTGAGTATCAAGTAGCCGGTATCAAGTATCAAGACCTCTCAAAGAGCTTTATTGGCCTTTTGTGACAAAAATCTTGATACTTGATACTAGCTACTTGATACTATTTTTCAATGTTTTTTCAATTCCTGGTGAAGGCGGTTAATCACTTCCTTCATTTTGGCTGTCATTTTTTCTGTATGTTTTTCGGCCAGGCCCAGATAGGCTTTGGCCTTTTCAAAATTGCCAAACCTGATGTTGAGGTTGGCAACGGTAACCAGCGCGGCTACGTGATCATTCAGCGTATGCAAGGGATATTGCGCTGCCAGCTCATAGTGCCGTTCGGCCGCTTCAAAATCCTGCCGCTGGATGCAAACTCCACCGTATATATACTCATAAAACCCACGGCGCTTTTTACTGAGCCATTTGGGGTTACTGATCTCTTTTAGCGATGCTTCGGTTTTTGCATAATCCTTGGCATGAAAATATTTGGCCGCCACTACCAGGGTACCTTGTTTAAAGTAATCCCAGATGAGTAACAGTATCATCATTACCGCCACGGCTGCCAGCTCATATATTGGCAGGTACAGTAAAATGCCCAACGATAACAGGAAAATAAATGCGATAAATAAACGTACCCTGTTACTGAACATTAATGCTGATTATCGGTAAACTTATAACCCACACCACGGATAGAGTGAAAATAAACCGGGTTTTTAGGATCTGGTTCAAAATACTTACGGAAGGTTAGGATAAAGTTATCAATGGTACGGGTAGATGGATATACATCATAGTTCCATACCGTTTCCAGGATCTGCTCGCGCGATACGGCATCATTTCTGCGTTCGATAAGCAGTTTAAGCAGCATGGTTTCCTTTTTAGTAAGCGCGGTGATTGATCCATCGGCATTTACCAGCTCAAAGGAGTTAAAATGGATGGTTTTATCGCCAATTTTATAGCTGTTAAACTCTTTCAGATCTTCGCCTTTCAGGCTGCGTTTGATCAGGTTGTTCACCCTTAAGATCAGCTCTTCCAGGTTAAAAGGTTTGGTCAGGTAGTCATCCGCGCCTTTTTTAAGACCCGCTATTTTGTCCTCATTGGTGTTTTTCGCAGTTAAAAACATAATGGGCACTTCAGTATTTTCCAGCCTGATGGTTTCGGCTACTACAAAGCCGTCAATCTCGGGCATCATTACGTCTAATATCACCAGGTTAAAACGCTCTTCCTTAAATAACTGTAACGCTTTTTTACCATTTTTAGCTGTAGAAACTTTATAACCTTCCAGCTCAAGGTTAAGTTTGATGGCTTCCAACAAATGTTCTTCGTCTTCGGCCAATAAAATTCTTTTCTTATTAAGCATGTTATTTTTTTAAATTTAGGTTCATCCAAATACTACTTCAAAAACACTGCCTGCCGGGCGGTTATCCCGCACCTTAATGCTGGCCTGGTGTTTATCAAGTACTTCTTTTACAATATATAGCCCCAGTCCGGTACCCTTGGTATTACGGGTATCCTCGCTGCCTACACGGTAAAACTTATCGAAAATACGTGTTTTTTCGTTATCGGCTATACCAATGCCCTGGTCGGCCACTTCCAGGTAAACCTTATCGTCTTTTGAAAACAGCTTTACCGCCACTGCCGAGCAGGGACTGGAATATTTTACCGCGTTTTCGATAAGGTTAGTAACTACCGATGTTAAAGCGAATTTATCACCGGTAATCTCTATCTTGGGTTCAATTTCGGCATCAATGATCTGCTGGTTGCAATCGCACTTGGTGATCTGCAAACGGTTAACAATGCTATCTACCAACACCGAAAGGTTAAATGTGTTTTTGGGGAAAGTGTACGACCGGTTATCAATTTTTGATGCCAGCAGCATATTCTCTACCATATCATCCAAGCGTTCCACATCCAGCAATGATTTGCTTACAAAATCAAGCAGCTGCTCCTTGGTTAAAGAGCGCTTTTGAATGGTTTGCAGTAATATCTTGATAGAGGCCAATGGCGATTTAAGCTCATGCGTAACCGACAGCAGGAAATTCCTTTTCTGCTCCTGAAGTTTCCGCTCCTTGTTAATCGACGCGTGCAGGCTGTAGGCACCTACCACCAGTATCAATATGAACATTGAGCCCTCGCCCAGGATCATCCCGATGCGTTGCGGCTGCAGTTTCATCAGCATATAGCCCCACCAAACCAGTTCGGATACGGCGTATATGATGAGCGCATAGAAAATAATAAATGGCTTTTTCATTTCTTTATCAGTTTCAATAGTTGGTATCAAGTAGCTAGACTACCATGTTTTTTCACTTAACAGGTTAAAGTCTTGATACTTGATACTAGCTACTTGTTACTAAATACCAGGTCAAGACTATCAAAGATAGCACGTTTTGCTTTCTCCAGGTCTGTTTTTGTATGTGCCGATGATATAAAGCCCACCTCGTAACCTGATGGCCCCAGGTAAATACCCCGGTTGATCAGTTCGCGGTGGAACTTTTTGAATTTTTCCATGCTGGAAGCGTCAATGTCTTCGGCTTTACGAATATACTCTTTATCTGTAAAAGCAAACCAGAATATGGAGCCGACGCCAAACACTTTAAACTTGTAGTTACGTGCTGTGGCAAAGCGCTGTATGGCCTCGCGAAACTCCTCGGTTTTGTTGTTCAGATCACGATAGAAGCCCATTTTCAGCAGTTCGCTCAATTGCGCAATACCTGCTGCCATAGCTACCGGGTTGCCCGATAAGGTACCAGCCTGGTAAACCGGTCCTTCGGGCGATATATTGCCCATAATAGCAGCCGACGAACCGTAAGCACCAACCGGCATACCACCACCGATAATCTTACCATAGGTAATAATATCCGGCTTGATACCGTAATGGCCTGATGCACCTTCAAAACCAATCCGGAAGCCCGATATTACCTCGTCAAATATCAACAGGGTACCGTTTTGGGTACAGATATCACGTAAAAACTGCAGGTATTCTTTTTCCTGCAACAGCAAACCGTTGTTGGCCGGGATAGGCTCAATAATAATGGCGGCTATCTGGTCTTTAAAATCTTCAAAAGCTTTGGTTAAAGCTTCTTTATCATTTAAGGATACCACGATGGTTTCATCGGCAAAAGCCTTGGGTACGCCTGCAGATGAGGTTTCGCCAAAGGTTACCAGGCCCGAGCCTGCTTTTACCAGCAGGGCATCTACGTGGCCGTGGTAGCAGCCCTCAAACTTTAATATTTTATCGCGTTTGGTATACCCTCTGGCTAAACGGATAGCCGACATCACGGCTTCGGTACCCGAGCTTACAAAGCGCAATTTTTCAATCAGTTTATTATTTTTCAGGATCAGCTCAGCCAGTTCATTTTCCAAAGCTGTCGGCGCACCGAATGACATGCCGTTTTGCATTACCTCGGTTACTTTTTCGCGTACCTTGGTGTTGTTATGGCCCAGGATAAGCGGTCCCCAGGAGCAGCAGAAATCTACAAATTCGTTGCCATCAGCATCCCAGATATGGCTGCCATCGCCTTTTTGGATGAACAACGGCGTGCCATAAACAGATTTGAACGCCCTTACCGGCGAGTTTACCCCACCCGGGAAATAGGTTTTAGCCTTGGCATATAATTCTGCAGATTTTTCCCTGCTGATATCAGGCTTGCCTGTAGTATTTAAAGGCTCATTGGCCTCACCCGAAAATATTTTCTTTATTGAATCTAACATGTTTCTTAATTCAAAAATCAAAATTCAAAAGTCAAAATCCTTTTGAATCAGAATTGTTTTATTTTATCCAAAAGAAAACCCAAGTCGATATTTTGAATTTTTACTTTTGAATTTTGACTTATTTTAAAGCCATTTATTCTCCAATACCTCTTTGGCGTGATAGGTTAGTATCGCTGTAGCGCCTGCCCGGCGGATGCTGGTGAGCACTTCGGTAATAGCGCGTTGCTCATTGAGCCAGCCTTTTTGTATGGCCGCTTTGATCATGGCATATTCGCCGCTTACGTTGTAGGCCGCTACCGGCAATTCGGTATTATCTTTTATAAGTTTGATCACATCCAGGTATGGCAATGCCGGTTTTATCATCAAAAAGTCGGCGCCTTCCAGTTCGTCCAAATTAGCCTCTATCAATGCTTCCCGCTGATTGGCGGGGTTCATCTGGTAGGTTTTTTTATCGCCAAACTTAGGGGCCGAATTTAAAGCATCCCTGAAAGGGCCATAAAAAGCGCTGGCATACTTGGCCGAGTACGACATGATAGAAACGTTGGTAAAGCCGTTTTCGTCCAATACATTACGAATATATCCAACGCGACCATCCATCATATCCGATGGAGCGATAATATCGGCACCGCATTGTGCATGGGCCAGTGCCATTTTGCCCAGTACTTCCAGCGTTTCATCGTTCAGGATCACACCGTCTTTCACAATGCCATCATGGCCATCGCTGCTGTAAGGATCCATCGCCACATCGGTAACCACACAAGCCTCCGGAAAGTTCTTTTTAACTTCACGTATGGCCCGCAGATATAAACTATCGTCGCGGTAACTTTCGGTAGCCAGTGGATCTTTTAATGCATCCTCAATATTGGGGAACAGATCAAAAGAATTTAGGCCCAGTTTAAGGCAGCTTTCAATTTCGCGTAACAGATTATCAACAGAATAACGGTAAATACCTGGCATGGATGCCACTTCTGTTTTTTGAAACGTACCATCTACAATAAACAGCGGGAATATCAGGTTAGCCGCGCTAACATGTGTTTCCTGCACCATTTGGCGTATCACTTCACTTTTCCGGTTTCTACGTGGTCTTTGTAACATATTTTTTAGTTCATGGTTCATAGTTGATAGTTCATGGTAATACCAGCAACGTCGCCAATTGTTATTTAGTAGTTCCTGTTAATAATCCCAAATCACTATGATCTATGAACCATCAACTATGAACATTCTATAATCCAAACACAGCCTCAGCCAGCCCAACTTCATCGGGCGAGTAAGGCAGGGTATATTTTACACCCATTTCATCAAATTTTTTGCCGGTTGATTTTCCGATGGCTACTACCTTTTGGTATGGGTCGAGCAGGTTATCGGCAAAGTAGGCTTCAACGTTCGACGGGCTGGTAAATACCAGCACATCGGCGCCGCTAGGCTCTACATCTTCTTCCAGTACGGTTTCATATACTGGCAGATCAATAATTTTGGTATCGGCAGATAGTCCTTGCTGTATGCTCCTCATCGGGCTTTCGGCACCGGGGAACAGCACAATCTTGCCGTTGGCCAGTTTGGCAAATTCCTCGGCTACCTCGGCGGTATCAGTACCTTCGCCTACATAATCGGTAAAGTGACCTTTGCGGCGCAACATTTCTTCGCTACCACTGCCCATTACGCCAAATTTCACCTTTTTAGGAAATACCGGGTTTAGCTGAAAAAAGTACTCCACCGCGTTTTTACTGGAGAAAAACACCCAGTCGATATTTTTTAATATATAAGAGTCGAATTTGGTAATTACTGGCACGGTACGAATCAATGAGCGGGCCTCCACCTCGATACCCAAATGCTCCAGCGCCTTTTTAAAGTAGCTTTGTTCTGATAGCTCCCTTGATATAAATACCTTCAGCGGGAATTTACGGTCTTTAGCGTATTTCGCTACCACCTTTTCGGCCAGGCCTTCGGTAGTAGGCGCTTCTAAAAACAGCCTGTCCGGAAACTCATCCCCGGCATCGGCTTTAGAAGTAAACACCTGGAACATGCCTTCGTCACGGCGACAATAGCAGCCTAATGGCAAATGGCAACCACCGCCAAACAACTTTAGCACGGTGCGTTCCACGGCCAGTTCTTCGGCCACATCAGGGTGGTGCAGCGATTGCAGTATATCAAAAACCTCCTTGTTATTTTCCTGGATCTGGATGGCCAAAGCCCCCTGTGCAGGAGCCGGGATCAACTCAACCGGCGTAATCTCCTCTACATGAAATTCGCTCAGATCTAAACCCAGGCGGGTAACGCCTGCCTTGGCTATCATGATGGCATCGTATTTTTCGTCGCGCAGTTTGCCTATACGGGTAGGCACGTTGCCGCGCAGATCTTCTATCTCCAGGTCGGGGCGGTGCGCCAGCAGTTGCGCCTTACGCCTATTGGATGATGTACCCACAATAGCGCCGTATTTTACCGATAGCTTCTGGTGCACATCCACACAATCCTTCAAGATCAACAACAGCTCAGATGGGTCCTCCCGTTCTGAAACTGCTGCGATGATGAGTCCCGGAGGGTTTTCAGTTGGCAGGTCCTTGTGCGAGTGTACCGCAATATCAATGGTACCGGCCAATAATTCTTCTTCTAATTCCTTGGTGAAAAATCCCTTTCCTTCTAACTTGTCAAAGCTCAGGTTTAGTATACGGTCGCCCTGGGTTTTTATGATTTTCAGTTCGGCATTTACGTTGATGGCGGCAAGGCTGTCTTTTACAAAATTAGCCTGCCATAGTGCCAATTCACTGCCGCGGGTTCCTATTATCAGTGTTCTGTCCAAAAGAATGATTTTTTACGGTGCAAATTTAATTTTTTACAGGCATGAATTTAACATTAATTCATGTTATGAAAGTAGAGTGACTAATGAAAATTCAAAAGTTAAAATTCAAAAGTCAAAAAAAGTCAATTTGGCGTGTATTCAACTTGAGTTTGTTAATGTTATATTAATCAATTGGGTTGGTGAATTGCCTGGTTAATTCATCCGGGAGTCATGACTTTTTAATTTCAGCATCCTATATGCAGCGTATTCACCATGCATTTTTTGAATTTTAATTTTTGAATTTTGACTTCATAAAGGCGTTGCCTTCTGCCCGGGCTATCCGCTCATACGCCTGCGGGCATTAAGCGAGGGGCCGGTATCCGCTGCTATCCCTAACGCTGCCTGTACAAATAGATAACCAGGGCCACCTGCATCCGGTAAATGACTAAAACGAATAACAAATACCAGGCATAACACCCTTATATTTAAGTAGATGAAAGCAACCTATACCTTTTTCACGATTTTATTGTTTGCCCTGGCTTTTACGGCTTGTAAAAAAGACAAGCCGGGCAAAACGCCCGATCCTCCTGTTAAGCCTGATACCCCGGTTACCTCTAAGGTCTTCAACCTGAAAAAGGTTTATCAAACCAATCTTACCAGCGGCTATAAAAGCGATTCGATATTTTACACTTATGACGCCCAAAACAGGCTCACTCATATTAGCCATACCGCTTACCAGTTCCCGGCCCAAACAAACGTTGATTTTACCTATAATGGCAATCATATCGTTGCTGAAGTATTTGACGACGGCCAAAATTACCAGTATACCGAAAACTATCATTATAACACGCAGGGGCAGGTAACTTCCATTGATCACATCAACAAATACGCCTATCTGCCAGTTGGTACCAAAGTACTCAATACCGCAATTGAGCACACCGATATCTTTACCTACGATACGGGCGGCAAGATTACGCTTATAGATAAGTATTACTTACCGCCCATCAATAGCCATTATAAAACCACCTTTGAGTATGATGCGCAGGGCTTACCGGCAAAATCAGTTATTTCCAGTGACCAGGATACCTCAAATTACACCTACGTATTGTTCACAAAATTTACAGATAAGATTGATTTCAATGCCCAGGCGCTTTCTTATTTTTTCGACTTTAATATGCATCCCCTGGTACTGGCGCAAATTGGCAGGTTGCCCATATCCATGCGGCTATATTACAGCAACGATAGCGTTTACCATGCGGGCTGGGAGTATATTTTCACCACCACCGAAACCCGTATCAGCCATATTCATTTAACAACCGTACCCACACCTAACCGGCCTTTCCTCTTTGACTACGAACTGGGTTACCAATAATTTTAATTATTGAATTAGTGAGTTAGTGAATTAGTGATTAAACAAAAACAATTCTTCTTCCCCATCAGCAGGACGGCTTCGGGCGAAAGCGGGCAGAACAATGGTGGGCTGTGCGGTTGCGGGGCATAGCAAGTTTTTGCTGAAACGTAGGGAAATGTGCGAACGAAGTTGGGCAAAATAATTGCAGCCCGTGGTTCTGACTGCTTTGCAGGGTAAAGGCCGGGAGCGCAAAGAAGCATTTCTGCTGACAGCCTTTTTGGTTACTTTTGTGGCGACAAAAGTGACTGGCCCTCCTGCGGTCAAGAGCGGGTATACGCCTAAATGAGGAGATTGCCGCGCTACGCTCGCAATGACATAATTATAAAAAATAAAGAAGATTAATTTTCGTTGATCAATATATCTTTAGCCATGATCATGGGCACGCTGATATATTTTTTCTCCATATAATTGATCACCTTTTCCAGTATCTCGCGCGATTGATCATCCAGGCCCTGTACCTCATCGGCAAAAACCGAGTTGATAGCCGTGTTGCGGATCTCTTTGATCTTTTCGGGCACCTGGCGCATAGCTACTTCAATACGGCGTTGTTTTAACTGGGTTAAAAACTCGGCGATGTTTTGCTCAATAATAGCTTCGGCATGTACCAGTTCCTGGTAGCGCTCCTGCAGGTTACGTTTGGCAACCTCGTTAAGCGAGTGTACTTCGATAAAGTTCACCGGGAACTGCTCCAATACCTCGGGAGCGGTGTCATTAGGAATAGCCAGATCCACAATAGTTTTACGACCGGTTTCGCCGTTAAGCAGCGATTGGTATATTTCGGTAGTGATGATAGGCTCCACCGCCGATGTACAGGTGATGATCACGTCAAAACCCTTTTTGTATGTTTTTAAGGCTTCCAGGTCAAATGCCTCACCACCCAGGTCGGCGGCCAGCTCGGCAGCTTTTGACAGGGTACGGTTAAATACCGCGAAATTGGTGAACTTATGTTTTTTAAGATACTTGGAAATATTACGGTTGGTTTCGCCTGCACCGATGATCAGTACACGGGCATCGCTGGCACACAGGTTAAGGTCGCGCAGTTTGCGGTAAGCCAATGATACTACCGAAATGGGATTTTTGGAAATGTTGGTATGCGTGTAAACCTCCTTAGCTGTTTTAACCACACAGTTCATCACCATGCGTAAACTATCAGCAGTAAGACCTGCCTCTTTACAATGCTCATAAGCTTTGCGCAGCTGGGCTAAAATCTCCTTTTCGCCAACTATCAAACTTTCCAATGAGCATGATGTACGTAAAAGATGCACCATCGCCTCCTGATCTTCATAGATAGAAGCGCTTTCCATGAAGGTACTTAAAGAATGATCACACAATTCGGTATTAAACGACTCGATAAATTTACGGGCAAAATCCTTATCAACCTTATGGGGGGTTGTCATCACAAACTCAACACGGTTGCACGTAGCCAGATAAAATATCTCCGGAATCCCAAATTGAGTTTTTACCTGTTGAAGTTTTTCTGTCAGATTTTCCTGGCAAACCACCAATCTACCTAATTCCTTCAGTTCAATCTGTTTGTGTGTAAAAGCAATAACCTTTAAGTACTTCAAAGCAGTTTTAAATTTGACCGAACAAAAATATCACTATAAATGACATCCCGTGTCAATACTTTGTCATACAGGGCTATTTAGAATGTTTATAAATTACGTATTTTGACCGTAACACCACATTAAAACTGCTTAAAACAATATTTAGCAAAATAATGTATATTACATAATGCATCTCATCAAAAATATAAGCCTGGTTATACTGGTAATTGGCTATATGCTTGCAGGTATCAATCATTTTATCAATCCAACATCATATTATCGCATCATTCCGCATTATTTGCCCTACCCGGTAGCGATTAATATAGTAGCGGGCGCTGCCGAAATATTGCTTGGCCTGCTGCTTATCCCTACACAAACCAGACCTATGGCGGCTTATACTATAATATTAATGCTGATTGCTTTTTTACCGGTACACATCAGCATGATCAGTGATGCACCTTTAAGATTGGGTAAATTGACCGTAACTCCACTATTGGCCTGGATACGCCTGGCATTGCAGCCGGTGCTGATAGCCTGGGCATGGTGGTATACTAAATCGTAGTTGTGAAACAAGAGGGTAGAAATATATAAAAAAATAACGTCATTGCGAGCTTAGCGTGGCAATCCCCTACTTACAGAGCGGACCTGCATATCGGGGATTATTAATATTGTTAATTGTCTTTTAAAGGAATTAATGAGCTCCCTCTGGTCGGTTGTCCACGCTACGCAATGACGTGTGAAGAAGCGTCAGCGGGTGAGTTGTCACCGGCATTGATGGACTAACATTAAGAACACCACATAAAAACAACCTATGGATCTGCAAAGTGTCGAAATGCGTAACCTGGAAGTACAGGACTACCAGGAGCTTAAAAAGTCGATGAAATCGGCCTACATGGATATGGATGAGGACTATTGGGATGCCAATTCCATCAAAAGGCTCATTAAACTTTTCCCCGAAGGCCAGATCTGTATCACCGTGAATGATGTGGTGGTAGGCTGCGCGCTGTCTATCATTGTCGACTATCAAAAATTCGGCGATAACCATACTTACAAACAAATAACCGGCGACAGCACTTTTAAAACCCATACCGACAAAGGCGATGTATTGTATGGAATCGACATTTTTATCCACCCTAATTATCGCGGCCTGCGCCTGGCCCGTCGGTTATATGAAGCCCGTAAGGCCCTTTGCGAAAAGCTGAACCTGAAAAGCATCATCGCCGGTGGCCGTATTCCTAATTATCAGAAATACCAGAATGATCTGACGCCCCGGCAATATATCGATAAAGTAAAGTACAAAGAGATCTATGACCCTACCCTGTCGTTTCAGTTGGCCAATGATTTTCACGTACGTAAGGTGCTGCGTAATTACCTGCCCGAGGATAGCCGCTCCAAAGGTTTTGCTACCCTTATTGAGTGGAACAATGTGTATTACGAGGAGATCAGCACGGCCATCAACCAAAAAACCGTGGTACGCATAGGTTTGGTACAATGGCAAATGCGTAGTTATAATAACATCAGCGAACTGCTTAAACATGCCGAGTATTTTGTTGACGCGGTGAGCGATTACCAGGCCGATTTTATCCTGTTTCCCGAGTTGTTCAACACCCCGCTGATGGCCGATTATAACCACATGGATTCGGCCAAGGCCATGCGCGAACTGGCCAAGTACACACAACCCATTATCGAAGAGTTTTCCAAACTGGCGGTATCCTACAACGTAAATATTATTGCCGGCAGCATGCCGGTTATTTTTGAGGATTCGCTGTACAATGTATCCTACCTGTTCAGGCGCAACGGCAGCATGGAAGAGGTTTACAAGATACACCCTACCCCGGCCGAGATCAGCTCCTGGGGTATGCGCGGCGGCGATGAAGTAAAAGTATTTGAAACCGATGCCGGTAAAGTAGGCATCCTGATTTGTTATGATGTGGAGTTCCCCGAACTATCACGCATCCTGGCCAGCCAGGACATGCAGATATTGTTTGTACCTTTCCTCACCGATACACAGAATGGCTACAACCGGGTAAAATTTTGTGCCCAGGCCCGCGCTGTAGAGAACGAATGTTATGTAGCCATTGCCGGCTGTGTGGGCAATTTGCCCAATGTAAACAATATGGGCATCAGCTACGCGCAATCGGCAGTATTTACACCTTCGGACTTTGGTTTCCCTACCAATGGTATCCAGTCAGAAGCTACACCCAATACCGAGATGATCGTGATTGCCGATGTAGATCTGTCGTTGCTGGATGAACTGCATGAATACGGCAGCGTACAAAACATCAAGGATCGCCGGACAGATCTGTACAACATTACTTTTAACGGCAAAAAGGTGTAGTTCGTCGAAATATTTAACCCACAGAATGCTACTTATATAAATAATATTTACATTCAACGCCAGTTAAATACTTGTTGAAATAATGAAACCTAAACCTGTTATCATACCTATGAAAAATATTTGTGTGCTATTCCTGTTTATCATTGCCGGCTTTGTAGCCCGTGCACAGGACACGGTAAAAAAAGCGGCTACGCACCGGTTTAGCATAGATGCACATTCGGTGGTAAAAGACTCTACCGGGAAAACGCTTACTTTTAATGAGTGGAGTGCCTTAAGCCGCACAAGGGAATATGTTTTGTGGCCGGATGACGTGAACAATGCCAATACCGCGTTTACCATTTTAAAAAAAGGCTATACACCTCCTCAATATCGTTCAACTGCAAATACGGGCAATACGATTCCTGCCGGTCAAAAAAATCTTTCGCCTGAGGAAGCAGAAGAACGGCGTATGGCATCATATCCCAAACCCATGGAGTCGGAGAATTTCACTATAGGCCAGGAGATCGAATCGTTCAGCACACATGACATGAATGGCAAAAAAGTAAAACTCAAAGACTTGCGTGGTAAAGTAGTGATGCTGAACTTTTGGTTTATTGGCTGTCCGCCTTGCCGGGCAGAAATACCCGAGTTAAACAAATTGGTTGAACTATATAAAGATAACCCTAATGTTGTTTTTTTAGCCGTAGCCTTAGATCAACGATGGGATATCCGGACTTTCATGAAAACAAACCCTTTCAATTTTGAAATTATCGACGACGGCCGTTCTATTGCCGATATTTATAAAATACACCTTTACCCCACCAGCGTGATACTGGATAAGGAAGGCAAAGTAGCCTTCCATACGGTAAGTTTCGCCGCAAACTCACCTTACTGGATGAAAAAGACTATTAATGAGGTTTTGAAATGATAAGCACTGTAATAGTGGTGTGGTGATAACACCAGCCACAGGCTGAATGAATATGCAAATTACATACACAAACGAATTGGGAAGTATAATTACGCCTCAACAACTAAATTCATTGACTAACTATAACAAACTAACCTATATTTCAGGTAGTCTTAAGATAATTGAATCCTATGAACAAAGCAAAAATATAAATTATAGAACCGTTCGGTATTTCATGGATGAAACAGAAGATAAGGATATCATCCTACAACAGAATTGTGATGTTACTGATAATACAAGTTGTATTGTATATTTTAATAAGCAGGAAACCAATGGATTTAATTTATGGGATTGGGAGAGTTATTCTAAAGAAGGTCGCCTATATTTTAAAGGCAAGGAAGTGTACGATAATCAAAGTAGACTAATTTTTTCCTGTTCCTTTGATTTAGTTACAAACCAACTTGAGGAGGGGGCATTTAAAAATTACTACGGTAATCAATTTGAGAACCCAAATGATGATTTACTTTTAGAGTTTACTTATAAAAACAATGGTGATGTAGATTTAATATTTGATTATAATGAAAATTATGGTCATACAAAAGGTATTTCCCTTAATGAATTTTTAACTGATACCCAGCTTTCACAACAACAATTTCCATGGGATCAACATAAATATTACCATGCAATAACTCCATACCTGCCAACTAGTAATTTATAAACTTGCAAAACTTTTATATAGCCCCGCTTTTCGCTCTCGCGAGATTAGCGCAGCGTATCTCGTGAAGATCATGATTAAAGCTTTCAGCTTTATAGTTCAGCTGAAAGCTGAAGCCATGTTTACCACGGACTGAAAGCCCGCGGCAGCCGAAGGATAAAAAAGTTGCATCATCTTCTCTAATCAGATGCATCCACACCGCGTGTGCATCAACCAATTCACACCAAAAAAGTGTAATTTTCGCCCCATGATCCGTAAAGATAACTATACCCTGCCCGGCGCTAAGGGTCGCCCGATGTTGATAGATGTAACGTATGACGATGCGCTGAAAAACGCGCCGATTGTAATCTTCGCGCATGGGTTTAAAGGGTTTAAGGATTGGGGCACGCATAACCTCGTGGCAGATCATTTCGCCCGGAACGGTTTCCGGTACCTCAAGTTCAACTTTTCGCATAATGGCACCACGCCCGATCATCCTACCGATTTTGCCGATCTCATAGCCTTCAGCGATAACACCTTTTCCATTGAGCTGGAAGACCTGGATACTATTATTGATTTTGCCTGTAGTGGCTCGGGCATGGCGGCAGCTAACGGCGTATTTTTAATAGGCCACAGCATGGGGGGCGGCATTAGTATCATTAAATCTGCCGAAGACAGCCGCATCAAAAAACTGGTCACCCTGGCCTCTATATCAGGTTTCCGTAATCTGTGGCCAAAACAAAGCGAAGCCCAGTGGTACCTGCAAGGCGTTATTTATATGCACAATTCGCGCACCGGTCAGCAAATGCCCCTCAAATCAACCCTATTGGATGATCTGGACAAACATCCGCTTCGCCTGGATATCCCCGCCAAAGCCGCCGAAGTACAACAACCCTGGCTGCTGGTACACGGCGACATCGACCCAACCGTACCGCTTGATCATGCCAAAGAACTGCATACCGCCCAACCCAATGCCGAATTCGTGATCATCAAAGGTGGCGACCATGTTTTAGGCGCCACACACCCTTATACCGGCGATACGATACCCGCCGCCCTACAGGAGTTTTGCGACAGGACGATAGCCTTTTTTAATTAGTGAATTATTGAATTTTGTCTGAACCATGATTTTTAGGATTTTGGTATTAGCTTGATTTCTTTATTATTCGAGTAATTTAGTTTGTCATCCTGAGGGACGAAGGATCTATTAACACATTGGCAAACAGGCATATCGCTTAATAGATGCTTCACTTCGTTCAGCATGACAAACATATTGTAAAAACCACCCTTCTTCTTCCCCGTCAACAGAACAGCTTCGGGCGAAAGCGGGCAGAACAATGGTGGCCTGTGCGGATGCGGGGCATAGCAAGTTTTTGCTGAAGCGCAGGAAAATGAGGGAACGAAGTGGGGCAAAATAATTGCAGCCCTGGTTCTGTCCGGTTTGCAGGGTAAAGGCCCTGTGCGGCAAAGAAGCATTTCTGGTGACAGCCTTTTTGGTTACTTTTGTGGCGACAAAAGTGACTGGCCCTCCCGCGGCCAAGAGCGGGTCTGCGCCATACCCAAACGTCATTCCTTCGTCAATAAACACCCCATTACCGTAACTTTAAACACTTAGCCTTATCTTAAACCAAAATACTATTAGCTTACCATGAGTTTAGAAGGATCACGAAAAGAAGGAAAAAAATATATTAACGTTATACCAACCGACGAAGGCGGCTTTGGTAAAATACTCCCGATACTGGGCGAATACATCAATAACAAGGCCGAGCGGATCCCCCTCAAAACGCTTGGCCCGTTTAAAACCGATACTGCCATTTACCAAAACCCACCGGCCAGCGGTTTGCGCATTACCTGGATAGGCCATACCAGCATACTGATCGAGATTGACGGCAAACGTATCCTTACCGATCCGGTTTGGGGCCATCGTGTTTCCTTTTCCAAATACATCGGCCCTAAACGCTTTTTTCAACCACCACTTTCATTAAGTAAATTACCCTCGCTGGATGCCGTCATCATATCTCATGATCATTATGACCATCTGGATAAGGATACTATTCAATTTTTCGCAGAAGCTACCGTTCCCTTTTATTGCTCCATAGGCGTAGGGCAACACCTGCGTAAATGGGGCATTAATGCAGATCGCATCACCGAAATGGATTGGGGCAATAGCGTGGTCATCGGCAACGATCTGGTGGTTACAGCTACACCAGCACGCCATTTCTCTGGCCGGGGCATTACCGGGCGTAATGAAACCCTGTGGTCATCATTCGTGATCAAAGGCCCCAAACACAATATTTATTTTGGTGCCGATTCGGGCTGGTCGCCCAGTTTCGCGGAGATCGGTGAAGCCTTTGGCCCGTTTGACTTAACCATACTGGAAATTGGCGCTTATGGCAAATACTGGCCCGATATACACATGGGCCCCGATCATGCCTCCAACGCGCACCTGGCCCTCAAAGGCAAACTGATGATGCCCGTACATTATGGCACCTTTAGCCTGGCCCCGCATGCCTGGTACGAACCCATTGAACGGCTAACCGACCTGGCAAAAGATAAAAACATCAACCTGTTTGTCCCCAAACCCGGCGAACCTACGGAGGTAAAAGCCGAGTATAACTCCAACTGGTGGAAACCGTATTTGTCGCAAAGTTCATAGTGATAGATCATGGGCATGGCAAAAAGATTGTCATCCTCTGCATAATTTTTCGTATATTTATACACGCAACAGCCCGGGCTTCTCTAAACCAGAAAACCGGGCTGTTTTGTTAAAGAACCACAAGGCACAAAAACCGACCGTTTGGTATGTCGCCACTTGAGCATCAATAAATTAATACTTTTTAAACCTTTCAAAACCCGTCAAAAATTTGTTAAAAAGTGTTAAAATGGCGTTAAAGTTTAGTTAAAATGAGCAAAAGCCACTCCATTTCACCCTGTTTTTGGCTAAAAAAGTGTTAAAATTTGAGGTTTAAAAAGTTTTTCCATCAAACAAAGTAACGTCGGGCGTCTGCGACGATCAAACAAAAGTAAACGCTTCACAAAAATCCCGATCAATGAATCAAAATTATATCTTGGTAATTGAAGGTAAACCACAAGGCCCTTTTAGCATTGAGGAGTTAAAAAACCGTAAACTAAAGCCCGGCGATTTTGTAAAAACCCCTGAAATGGATGATTATAAAGAGGCGCAGGAAATTGCCGAGCTGCGTGCACTTTTCGGTTTTGCCAAACCGCCGATGCTTATGCAATATTATGGCAGTTTTGATCAGCGCCTGCTGGCCTCGGTGCTGGATTGGTTTATGCTTTTCGCGGTATTTGTGATTATTGCCTTTGTGGTGGTACTGCTGTTTATACAGGATAAAGAAACACGTATTATGGTGTCCTTCGGTATTTTGGGCGTTATCCCGCTGGCTAAAATTATCTATCACATTGTGATGGAAAGCTCGGTTAAACAAGCTACCTACGGCAAACAGATGCTCAAAATCAAGGTAGTAGATATGAACGGCGATCGCATCAGTACAGGCAAAGCCATTAGCCGCAACTTGCTCAAGCTGCTTTCTGCCCTGCCCTTTTGTTTGGGTTATGTAATAGCCTTCTTTAACAAAAAACAACAATGCCTGCATGATATGCTAGCCAATACCCTGGTGATCAAAGAAAGGTTATTTTAAGGCAATGATGTAAAAGAAACGCTTACAGAAATTTAAATAGCTATTCGACTATATTCATTAAATTTGCATCTTATTAATTCATCCACTGCATGAATACTGATGCCGTTAAAGTGCTGCAAGGCCGTTATTGTAATTCGCTCACCGAATATTCTCGTTTTGTTACCCGCGAAGTAAATATTGGTGATGTGCCCCTGGGTGGCAATAACCCAATCCGTATACAAAGCATGACCACTACAGATACCATGGATACCCTTGGTACCGTTGAGCAATCCATCCGTATGGTTGATGCCGGCTGTGAGTATGTGCGCATCACCGCGCCCAGCATCAAAGAGGCACAAAACCTGGCCGAGATCAAGAAACAGCTTCGCCAGCGTGGTTATAACGTTCCGCTGGTGGCCGATATACATTTTACCCCCAACGCCGCCGAAGTGGCCGCACGCATTGTAGAAAAAGTAAGGGTAAACCCAGGCAATTACGCCGACAAAAAGAAATTTGATCAGATAGATTATACCGATCAGGAATACCAGGGCGAACTGGAACGCATCTACAAAAAATTTACTCCCCTGGTTAATATCTGCAAGGAGTATGGTACCGCCATGCGCATTGGCACCAATCACGGCTCGCTGAGCGACCGGATCATGAGCCGTTACGGCGATACCCCGCAGGGCATGGTGGAGTCGGCTATGGAGTTTATGCGGATGTGCGAAACGCTGAACTATTATAACCTGGTAATCTCCATGAAATCGAGCAACCCGCAGGTAATGGTACAGGCTTATCGCTTGCTGGTAGATACCATGGTGGCCGAGGGCATGAACTATCCCCTGCATCTGGGCGTTACCGAAGCCGGCGATGGCGAAGATGGCCGTATCAAATCGGCTGTAGGTATCGGCACCTTGTTAGAAGATGGTCTGGGCGATACGGTACGTGTTTCTCTCACCGAGGAACCTGAAGCAGAAGCTCCTGTTGCCATTGAACTGGTACGCCGATATACGGAAAGAAGCCAAAAATCAAAAGTCAAAAGTCAAAACACAGAAGCAGAGAGCACTTCACTCACTACTCACCACTCACCACTCACCAGTCACTCCCCCTACGAGTATAAAAAACGCCATACTTATGAGGCCAACGCGTTTATAGGCGGGCACATGGTACCCAGGGTAGTGGTTGATCTTTCAGCCAAAAACCTTAAAGATCCGGCTGTTTTGAAGGATGCTGGTTATCTGTATTCGCCCTTGTTGGATAAATATAACATGGCCGAGCAGTCGGTTGATTTTGTTTACCTGGCCGATGAGCTGCCTTCGTTTGTGTTCCCAAGCAACTTAAAACAGCTTTACAATTATAACACCTGGCAGAAACTGGTTGATAAAACCAATTGCCACCCGGTATTTTCCCTGGTAGAGTATATCGCACAGGATACTGATCGATCATCCAAATTAAACCTGGTAAGGATATTGCCTGCCGATATGGATTCGGATGAGTTTGGTTCATTACCTTTTGATAATTCACTGGTATTTGTATTGGAAACCGATGCTCTGCACGGTATGGCCGATCAGCGCGGCTTCTTCTTTAAGTTGGAAGAACTTGGCCTGGAGATTCCGGTGATCGTTAAAAGAAGTTATGAGTTTGAAAAAGACCATGGACCATCGACCATGGACCATGGACAAACAGACTTAACCACTAAACTCCAACTATACGCTGCTACAGATCTGGGGGCCTTGCTGGTTGATGGGTTTGGTGATGGTATCTGGATAGACGCTCCTGAGTTATCGGCTAACGTTATTACTTCAACAGCCTTTGGTATTTTACAGGCTACCCGTTCCAGGATCTCTAAAACAGAGTATATATCATGCCCAAGCTGCGGCCGTACCCTGTTTGATCTGATGGTAACCACCCAGATGATCCGCAGCCGTACCAGCCATCTTAAAGGACTTAAAATTGGCATTATGGGTTGCATTGTGAACGGCCCGGGCGAAATGGCCGATGCCGATTATGGCTACGTAGGTTCCGGTACCGATAAGGTAACTTTATATCGCGGTAAGGAAGCGGTGAAGAAAAACATCAGCTCAGCTAACGCGCTCGATGAACTCATTGGCATTATCAAAGAAGATGGCAACTGGGTAGAGCAGGAGGTTAATTAGCAATTAAAGTCAATAGCTGAAAAGGATCTTGATACTTGATACTAATGTCTTGATACTTTCTCTTTTAAACAGAACAGGGCTGACCTCGCGCCAACCCTTGTTCAAAGTATAATTAAAAAAGATCTTTTATCGGTTTAAATTGAAGGCAAGCGCGATCAGCTTTTTGTTTTCAGGATTGTCTTTACCCTCATTCAACTTGTTCGATAGCTGATTTAAAGCCAATCGTGTTTTTTCACGTTTTAAATTCAGTTTCGTGTTGATGGTTTCTTCATAGATCAGCTTCGCGTCATCGGTATAAAACCGGATGGTTTGTGCCTTAGGCTGATTCGCGTTACTTTCTACCACCCAGAAACCACGTTCTGGTACTTTTGTTTGAGCCTGGCTGCATACAGCGCTTATCAGGATCAATGCTGTTAACATTATTTTTTTCATGGCCCGTTTCTATTTAATTATCAAAACTAAGCGGGCCGGATATCATTAAAAAGCAACGTTGTTATTCAGCTGTAGATTGCATACCAACTGCATTTATTGTAACGCCATCAACATTGGTCAAAAATAATTAGTCGTACCAAATCTTTTTCTGTCGTATGTCGATGAAAGTGTGCATTTTATCGCATTTGAATAAAAGATTTTCCATCTTTTGACCGCTATCAGGTAAATTAGCTTTATGAACAACAGGCTCGATATCCGGCTGCAAAACATCAAGATACCAAGGGTTTACCAACACCTGTTGTTTTGGAGTGTGGGTTACCTTCTGATAGCCAGTATGTACTCGGTTCAAACCAATTTTGAAGTATCATTAAGAAACAATATGGTTTTTATGCCAGTTCAGATTGCTTATTATTATGCAATAGCCTATTGGGTAATTCCCCGCTACTTGTTTGTTAACCGGTACTTGATGTTCACGTTTCTGCTGTTGCTATTGGTTGTTATTTCAACGTTAGCAACACGATCTGTAGGCTTATTGTTCGTGCATCCGTATTTAGTGCGGGTAATGCCGGTTACTTTTCAGGGCTATATACAGTATGATCGGCTGCCTTTTTTTACCAAACTATTTGATATAGAAAATCTCGTAAATTCTTTTAAAGGTGTAAATCTTATTATTGGATTTGTACTGGCCATTAAATTATTTAAGATGTGGTATGAACGCAAACAAGCCTCTCTGGAGGCCGAACTAAGCGCCTTGAAAGCTCAAGTACATCCACACTTTTTGTTTAACACACTAAATAATTTGTATGCGTTGAGTCTGGATCAATCGCCCAAGTCACCCCAAATGATATTAGGCTTATCCGATATTTTGCGATATATGCTTTATGAATGTAATGCCGATGAAGTACCACTTGAGCGGGAGATATTGATGATGCAGCAATACGTAAAGCTGGAAAAACTACGTTATGAAGACCGTATCGATATTAACTTTACCGTTACCGGCGACCTGAGAAATAAACTGATAGCACCATTACTGATTCTTCCGTTTATCGAAAATGCCTTTAAACATGGCACCAGCGAAAAAACCGGGCAGGTTTGGATAAACATTAATGTACATGTGACAGGGAACCGCTTTAAGCTAAAAGTAGCCAATAACAAACCCGAGCATCAGCCTGAAGAAAACGAAGAAGATATCCGCGGGCATATCGGCCTGAAAAATGTAATGAAACGCCTCGATCTGCTTTATCCTGCCACCTCAAAGCTAAAGATCATGAATGAGGATGATACCTTTCTGATTGTGCTCGATATGGAGCTACATGTAGTTAAACACATTGAAAAACAATTGGTAAGCGCATGAAGATCCGGACACTCATAGTTGATGATGAGCCTCATGCCATAGCTGTATTGGAGAAATACCTGGCCCAGTTTAACCAAATGGAACTCATAGGCAAATGCTCGGATGCCATACAGGCTTTTCAGTTGCTGCAGCAAAAACAGGTAGACCTGATGTTTCTGGATATTCAAATGCCCGGTATTAAAGGAACCGATCTGCTCCGGAGCCTCAAAAACCCTCCCAGGGTAATTTTCACCACCGCTTATAGTGAATACGCCCTGGAAGGCTTTGAACTAAACGCGGTTGATTACCTGTTGAAACCCATTTCATTCGAACGTTTTTTGCGTGCCGTTGATAAGATTTATCAGCTGGCAGAAAGCAGGCATAATCCGGTAATCATCCACGAAGCTCCGGCAAGTGATCATGAAACATTCATCTATCTCAAAGTAGAGCGTAAAACGGTTAAGGTAAATGTAAATGATATTTTGTGGATAGAAAGCCTGCGTGATTATGTAAAAGTGGTGATCAAAGATCAGGTATATATCGCCCGGCAAAAGATCAGCATACTGGAAGAAATGTTGCCCGAAAACAGGTTTGTACGTATTCACAGGTCGTTCATTGTGGCCCTGGCTAAAATAGATTCTTTTTACTCCTATAGCATTGAGGTTGCCGGGCATGAGTTACCAATTGGTCGTAATTACAAACAGGATGTTCAAAAAAAGCTGAAAGCCGAACGACTGCAGTTTGACTGATAGGTGTCAATAATTTTGCATTATCTTTGAGGTACATGAGTAATAAAATAGCTGTTTTAGATATTCCTGCCACACTTCAACGATATACCAACGCCAACCCTGATTTTGGTATTATTCACGATAACTGGAACCAGGATAATTTCGCCATATTGGGTAATGAACATGACTTAAAACATGGCTTACCCGTTAAAACAGATTATTACTCGGTTATTTTATGTCTGAGCGGCAGCTGTAAAAAAACAGTTGGTCATTTTGTTTTTGAGGTTTATCCAAACTCCATACACCTGGTATCACCTGCTTTTATTACTTCTTTTGAAGATGCTACCGACGATCTGCTCCTGTACCAGGTATTGTTTAAAAAGGATTTTCTGACCCACAATTTCCTGAAAGAAAATATTGTGGATAACCTGCTGGAGGTAAATCCAGACTATCCGCCAATTTATGGGCTGTCACAAAAAAGTGTGACATCATTAAAGGCGCTTTACGAAAAGATGAGTGATGAAAGCCGTGAAAAAGGAGCTTTCCACCTGCAGATCTTACGCCTGCTTGTGGTTGATCTATTGTATGAAATGAACCGGGCCTGCGAAAGTTGTCTGCTCCATTCAACCAGGCATCTGAGCAAACAATATCAACTGGTATACAAATTCAAAAAACTGGTTGAGGAGAAATTTCTGGCCCTAAAAACCGTACAGGAGTATGCCGACGAGCTCTTCATATCGGCCAAGTATTTAACCGAAATAGTAAAAGGCGAAACCGGTCAAAATGCCCTGCATGTTATCCATAACCGCCTGTACCTGGAAGCACAATACTTGCTATCCTCATCAGGTCTTAGTATAAAAGAAATTTCTGAACGGCTTAACTTTGATAACAGCTCGCATTTCAGCCGCTTTTTTAAACGCTTTGCCGGATATAATCCCTCGGAACTTAAGCAGGTACAATAAAGAAATCCTCCCTTTGCCCCCTCCAAAATCCCCGTTATGACTATTGCCTGACGGTATTTTCTGTCTATCGGAAAAATTGGTTGTTAAATCCGATTTATTGGGATTGATGTGCCTTCGTACAGGCAGTACCTTTGACATGTCAATCAACAACAACGGTCATGAAAAAGGAAAACTTAAACTTACTAAAAGGCAGATTACTTCAAGTATACTGGGGCACCTTTCAAATTTTAACTATCATTTACAGATAATCACCTTCGGGGCGATCACTAAAAATTTTACCATATATAACAAAACTATACTATAACCTACACGATCATGAAAACTTCCATTAAACTCAGTGTTTTAATATTTTCATTGTTATCTGTTATCTCTTTAAATATTAAAGCACAGGATATCAATACTCCTGTAACACCAAAAACTACTTCCGTTGGTTCAGGCATCCGTTTAAGTGCCGGTATTGAATCAGGCCTGCCTTTGGGCAAACTCAACAATAACTATAACCTTAACTTCGGAGGTTCGTTACAAGCCGATTTTCCGGTGATTGACAGACAATTATATGTTACTTTAAACACTGGTTTCAACAACATTTATGCCGATGATGTTACCAATGCTCCTGACATTCAATTAATCCCTGTTAAGGCAGGTTTGAAATATTTCCCTGTTAAAAACTTCTATATCCAGGGCGAAGCCGGCGCATCATTCATTGCCAATAAAACAGACCTTGGTGTAACCAAATCAGCAGCGTTTGTTTACGCGCCGCAAGTAGGCGTATTATTTAATGTAGGTCGCAAAAATTATATCGACGCAGGTGTAAGATTTGAAAGTAACAGTAAATTTTATACTAATGGCAGCACCAGCAATTTTATTGGTCTGAGAGTTGCCTACGCATTCAACCTCTAATCAATACCAAAAACAACAGCCGGTTTGCGGCTTCTCTATATACAATTAATCCGTAAAAACAGGCAGACTCATTTTGAAGTCTGCCTGTTTTGTTTTATGTTTTAGCTATTCTGGTGTTTAATTCACCGGAGTAAATTCAGCAAACACGTTTGCTGTCTCATTCAAACTATTCAGGCTTACATAATCACAAACGGCTGCAAACTCACCCCACATTGCATGAACAGCTTTGCTGTGATGAGCCTGATCAATAGCCTCGGCGCTCAACCATTCAAAAACTTCAATAATGGTACCATCAGCGGTTTCCATAATAATGGGCTGCCGATCCGTTACCAATCCCTCCTGTTTAAGTCGGGGTACATGGGTTTTGGTGAGCTGCTTTAAGGCATCTGCTTTTCCTGGTTTTGGTTTATAAGCCACAATAACTATTCGCCCCATAATTGTCATATTTTACAGCAATTTACAATTTTTAAAACCCACATCATATTCGATGGTTAGCTTTATAAATATCAAAACATAAATCAACCTAACCATGGCAAAAAACGTTGCAGACCAACTGGTAGAAATGCTGGCAAGCGCGGGCATCAAAAGAATATATGCTGTTACCGGCGATAGCCTTAACGAAGTAAATGATGCCGTACGGCGGGCGGATAACATACAATGGATACATGTGCGTCATGAGGAAGTTGGTGCCTACGCCGCAGGCGCCGAAGCACAGTTGAATGGTCTTGCATGTTGCGCGGGCAGCAGTGGCCCGGGGCACGTACACCTCATTAATGGTTTGTATGATGCGCACCGGTCTGGCGCACCGGTTATCGCTATTGCATCAACCATAGCCAGTTTTGAATTCGGCACCGATTATTTCCAGGAAACCAATACCATCAAACTGTTTGATGATTGCAGCTATTACAACCAGGTGGCTGCAACGCCCAGGCAGTTGCCGCGCATGTTACAGGCTGGCATACAAAGTGCCCTGCATCAAAAAGGAGTGGCCGTAATTGGTTTACCCGGCGATGTTACGAGCATGGATGCTGTGGAGATCAATACATCTACCCAAAACTTTAATCCAGCTCCGGTGATCAGACCATCAGATACTGATCTGCAAAAGCTATCTGCATTGATTAATCATCATCAAAAAATCACCATTTTTTGTGGTATAGGTGCCGCCGAAGCACATGACGAAGTGGTAGCCTTATCCCAGAAACTTCATGCTACAGTAGCTTACTCTTTCCGGGCCAAAATGGATATTCAATATGATAATCCTAACGAAGTGGGTATGACCGGTCTTTTAGGTCTGCCATCGGCCTATCATAGCATGCACGAAAGCAATTTGTTGATATTGTTGGGTACAGATTTTCCGTATACGCCATTTATGCCTACCGATTGCAAAATTGTACAGGTAGACATCAAACCGGAGCGTATTGGCCGCAGGGCTAAGGTTGATGTTGGTTTATGCGGAAATATCAAGGATACACTGACCGCATTGCTACCATTGATCAGTCAGAAACAAGACGACAGCTTTTTAAAAGCCCAGCTAAAAGTATATGCCGATGTAAAAAACAAAATGCAAACCTATGTTGAAGACAGCGGCGAACAGGATAAGATACACCCTGAATTTGTAGCCAGCGTACTGGATAAAATAGCTGCTGACGATGCCATATTTACGGTGGATACGGGCATGTCCTGCGTATGGGGTTCCCGTTATATTAATGCCACAGGCAAGCGAAAAATGATAGGTTCTTTTAACCATGGCTCTATGGCTAATGCCATGCCACAGGCCATTGGCGCAGCCCTTGCCCGTCCGGGCCAGCAGGTTATAGCGCTTTGCGGCGATGGCGGACTATCAATGCTGTTAGGCGACCTGGCTACCATCGTTCAATACAAACTGCCGGTTAAAATCATTGTTTTTAACAACCGCTCCCTGGGCATGGTTAAATTGGAAATGGAGGTCGCCGGCCTGCCCGATTGGCAAACAGATATGTACAATCCCGATTTTGCTTTAGTGGCTCAAGCCATGGGTATTAAAGGTATTAATGTGAAACATCCCGAAGATGTTAAGGAAGCTATCACTGAGGCCTTGGCATTTGATGGCCCGGCCTTAGTTAATGTGTTTACCGACCCGAATGCACTGGCTATGCCGCCTAAAATTGAATTTGAACAGGTAAAAGGCATGGCCGTATCCATGACTAAGCTGATGCTCAACGGCCATATGGACGAAGTGTTGGATACGGTAAAATCAAATTATAAACATTTGAAAGATTTGTTGTAGATCCCCGACGAAGACTTACGAAGTTTTAAAAACTTCGTAAGTCTAAAATAGATATGCCAATAAAAGCAAAGGCCCGGTAAACCGGGCCTTTGCTTTTATTTTTTCCAAACGTTATTGTCAGGATTATAGTCTGGCATTACTTTGTCAGGATCATAAGTAACCGATTCAATTTCTTCGGTTGATGGATACTTGAATGTCCATGAAGCAAAACGCTCCCAGATTTCAACAGGCAATTTAATACGATCTGTTTTGCCGCTTTTGGTTTTCACCTCCAGGATAACAGGCATGGCCATTTTGCCCAGGTTATCAATGGTGATCATTGCTCCTTTTGAGGCATCGCCATCCACGTATTTCACATCGCTAACCGCAACATCCAGACGCCAGTTGTTCAGGAACCAACCTCTCCAGAACCATTGCAAACTTTCACCCGATGCATTCTCGATGGTACGGAAAAAGTCATCAGGTGTTGGGTGTTTAAATGCCCATCTGTTGATGTATGTTTTAAAAGCAAAATCAAAGCGTTCGGGGCCTAATATCTGCTCACGTAATAAAACCAAACCTGCACTTGGTTTAAAATATAGCAATGTACCGGTATTTTTCTCTTTCAAATTAGCTGGCTGGCTCATCACAGGCTCCAGTTCGGGCTTGGTTAAAAAGTCGCCGGTACGGTGCATATCTGTAGCGCGGGTGTTTTTATATTCGCCGTTGTTAAAATTAGCTGTCGAAAGTGTATTGATGAAAGTGTTAAAACCTTCGTCCATCCAGCCGTACATACGTTCGTTTGAACCTACGATCATAGGGAACCAGGTATGCCCAAACTCATGGTCATTTACGCCCCAAAGCGCATTTCTCTTTGCTTTGTATCCGCAGAAAACAATACCCGGATATTCCATACCGCCTACTATACCGGCAACTGCTGTTGCAGCAGGATAAGGAAATTCAAACCATTTGGCAGAGTTATATTCAATTGATTTCTTTACATATTCTGTTGACCGTCCCCAGGCATCATTGCCATCGCTTTCAACAGGGTAGGCCGAAATAGCTATTGATTTTTTACCGCTTGGCAGATCCATTTTGGCGGCATCAATAATAAAAGCGGCCGATGAAGCCCATGAGGCATCACGTGCATTTTTTATTTTAAAATGCCAGGTTAATTCGGTTTTGCCAGCCGGGCGCGATTTGGGATCCTTAACCTCATCTGCCGTACGGATCATTACAGTTTTTTCGCTTTGAGCTGCCTCGGCCCAGCGCTTTTGCTGCTCTGCGGTATACACTTCCTGCGGGTTTTGCAGTTCACCGGAGGCAACTACAATATGATTTGCCGGAGCAGTGATACTCAGATCGAAATCGCCATATTCCAGATAAAACTCACCCGGACCAGTATATGGCAGTGTGTTCCACCCCATTACATCGTCATATACGCACATGCGTGGATACCACTGTGCTACAGTATAAATCCTACCATTTTTAGTATCCTGGTACCCCATACGGTCCGATCCATAATTTGGGGGATTAAATGAATACTCTATTTTAAGCTTAACCTGCCCGCCATTAGCTGTTACCTCTTTTGGTAAAAAAACCTGCATACGGGTATCTGTGATCAAAAATTTAGCTTCAGCAAATTCACCTTTACCAATAGCATATTTTACTGATTTTATTTTGTAACCGGCATCAAATGCTTCGCCACGGCCCCAGTTACGGCTGCCTGTTGGCGGTACAATAGCCGTTCCGCGTGAGTCTAATTTAAACAGGTTTTGATCGAGCTGCATCCATAAAAAGCCAAGGTTTTGCGGACTATTATTGGTATAGGTTAATACTTCAGATCCGGTGATCTCATTGGTTTGATCATTCAGTTTTGCAGCCAATTGATAATCGGCCCGGTTTTGCCAGTATTTAGGTCCTGGTTCGCCACTTGCGGCACGATATTCTGTACCATTTTTGGTATAAAAGCCAGGCCCGAAAGTTTCATGATAATTGTAATCAGAAGCAGGCGCATTCGTTGAAGCGGCCTGCTGGGCATCACTTACACTAACCGCCAACATAAAGGCCATGCTGAAACCGGCCATCAGTTTTAAATTCATTTCAATATTTTTTGTATGTATACAGCAAGTATACTACAAAAAAACGTTTTTGAACGGCCTCGTAAAACGATTGTTACCAGAATATTAATTATTGGCTTGATAAACATAAAGCCTATAAATCAGGTAGATATACGAGATTTATAGGCTTTAAATTGATATATAGAAAAATATAAGGGTCTTATTTATTTAGAAAATGAGATTGGTAAACTTTTTCATCAAAACCAAAAAACAAAAAGTCGCCATCCTCAATAACAGGTCTTTTGATCATACTTGTTTTTTGCTGTAACAAGGTAAGTGCATCGGCATTGGTTTTCACACTTTCCTTTACCTGCGGATCAAGTTGTTTCCAGGTAAGGCCCTGCTTGTTCAGGAATTTTTCGTAACCCGCTTTGCTGTCCCATTCCTGCAGTTTTTCGGTGCTTACACCTAATTTTTTAAAATCCTGGAAATCATAATCTACTTTATTTTCTTTCAACCAGTCAAGCGCTTTCTTAACTGTGTTGCAATTGGTTATTCCGTAAACTTTCATGAGGCTAATTTATCCTTTTTGTGCCGAAAGTATGTCAGGTGTTTTTAATCTAATGCATAGCTCTTATTGACTGGCGCCACTGCTTTTACCCCCGCCTTTGGTATCGTCATTATTGATGCTACGCTGGTTCTTTTTAATATCGCTATTGAGCTTGCCGAATTTATAATTAAGCCTGATAGCGAAATGGCGGTATGGGTTTTCTCTGCTGATGGTTTGAGAAAAATCTGGCGTGTTAGTACTATTGTTAAATGCTCTGTATTTGCTATAAGGATTATTAGCCACAAGGGTAACTGTGAATTTTTTATTAAACAGATCTTTAGCAACACTGTAGGAGTTATAGATAAAGTTACTTGATTTACCTTGCAGTGTTACATCACCACTAAAGAAACCGGCGTTATAACCAAATCGGTATGTATCACCCAGTTTATAGGTAAAGCTGGCAAATGCGTTACCGATATAGCCATCGTTTTTAAAAAAATCGCTATTGTAAACGCCTTTTAACCAAACATGTGAAACTTGCCCATTTAAACTAACAGTTAAGGGCTTAATGATAGAAAAATTGGTATTGATATTGAAACCAAGTGTACGGTTGCTACCCAGGTTCTGATAGGTTGTGTATGTTACCGTATCACGCAAAGTGCTTATAGTTTGAATGGAGTTATTGGAAAACGCGTAGCTTAAACCCACCGTAACTGATGCCTTTTTAAAGTTGCTGTAGGTAAGTTCAAAGGTGTTATTGAGTTCGGGGCGCAGATCAGGATTACCGGTGTTGATGAATTTAGGATTTGAGTTATCAACAAAAGGATTAAGCTGGTATATACCAGGGCGCTGTATCCGCTGCGTAAAACCGAAATTAATGCTGCTGCTATTCAGGGTGCGTTGTATGGATACTGAAGGGATCAAATTGTTATAGCCTTTATCAAGCGGCGTACCCACAAAATCAGCCCTAACTTGAGTGTGTTCAATACGCAAACCACCTTTTACCGTCCATTTAGTTAGTTTTAACTGGTAAGAATTGTAAACACTGGTTACATCCTGATGATAATCAAACGTACTGGTTTGCCCAGTGTTAACTACATATTGGTTTGTAGTAGGATCGAGGTCTTCACGTCCGAAATCACTGAAGTTATTCCGTAGGATAGCTTTTGCTCCAGCTTCTATATTTAATTTTTTAAGCGGATATACATAATCAAGCTGGATGGTATGTTCCCGGTTACCAGCATTGTTACGCTGTCTGAAATCGGGATTGTTAACAGCATCATAATTAAATCTGTCAGTAAACGCGTTCGAGCTTGTTTGATCACTTGGCGAATAGCTGTATTTGTATGATAAGGTTAACAGCTCGTCTTTGTGGTTTTTGAAATTCCGCTGATAATTGATGGCGATATCGGCTCCTTTATCCTTGCTATTACTGGTAGTAGCATTACGATAAGCCTCATCAAGCGTTCCGACATTGTTAACCCGGTTGGATTGCAGCGAACCATTTTGATCAAAATGTCCCTGGAATATCTCAAATGAACCGGTGATCAGGTCAAGGCTATCTATTTCATAGCTCAACTCCGCATTAGCATATTTGTATTTACCGCTAAAGGTATTGGTACCGTCCTGATTTAAGATGCTTGATACCGATTGATTTAAAAATTGTGTTTGCGTATTGTGCGTTGCGCCGGTTACTTCTTTCTGGGTACCAAAACCTGCATATCCCGAAAGACCAAATTTACCTTGTTTTACCGTTGCATTCAAATTATATCCAGGTCCCCAAACCGTATTATAGCGCATATTGATACTACCGTTATAACCTTGATCGGCATTTTTCTTGGTGATAATGTTGATGATACCTGTTAAACCTTCCGCATCGTATTTAGCGGGCGGCGTGGTAATCACTTCGATTTTTTCGATATTGGTGGCCGGCATCGCTTTCAATACATCCGATGGGCTTTTGGCCATCAATGCCGATTCTTTTCCGTTGATCAGGATTTTATAATTACCACTTCCTTTGAGCCTGATCTTATCATCTCCATCAACCGATAAAAGCGGCACTTTACGCATCATATCCAGCGCAGATACTGCTTTACTCTCAGGATCGGCAGTTACATCATAAGTAAGACGATCCACCTCTTGTTTCAGGGTTGGCCGCACTGCTGTTACGGTAACTTCTTTTAATTCTTTACTGGAGGGAGCAAGCAAAATTTTACCTGCATTGAATTCGGTCTCCGTTGGTTTTACAGGCAAAATCTTGGTAGCATAGCCAATAAAAGCAACTACCAGCTGGTAAGTTTTACCATCCGGAGCTTTTAATTCAAAACTTCCATCGTCTTTAGCAAGGGTGCTTTTTACAGGGGCATGGGTGTTAGCATCCTGTAAAGCAACAGTAACATATCCCAAGGGCTTATTTAATGCAGAATCAATTACTGAGCCCTTAACAGTTATGTTTGTTGGCGAATTTTGAGTCTGGGCAAAACAAATCGCCGAAATATAACAGGAAAGCAGGGTCAGTAAAAATTGTTTCATAATGATTTAGTAATAAGACGCAGCAACCTATTTAACTGTTGCATAGGGAAAGTATTATTTAACACTTTTTAACTAACCAGTTAGTTTTTAGTGATTCCCACATATTTCTATTTATTGTAGCGGGTCATGGTGAGTTCGGTACCGATGGTAGCAAAGCTTTTTATCATTTCAATAGAGCGATCAATAAGTGCAGGGAGTTCGGGTTTTTCATCATCATCAAAACCACTTAATACATAATCAACCTGGCGGCCTTTGGGATAATTATCGCCTACACCAAACCGGAGGCGGGCATAATTATTATTGCCCAAAGTTGCTTCGATATGTTTTAAACCATTATGCCCCGCAGCGCTGCCTTTGGGTTTTAACCTCAATGTACCTAAAGGAAGGGCTATGTCATCAACCAGCACCAATACATTTTCGACAGGTATTTTGAGCTCCTTCATCCAATGATTCATGGCTTTGCCGCTTAGGTTCATGTAAGTAGTTGGTTTAATAAGATGGAGTGTACGTCCTTTGAATGATACCTCACTATAGTAAGCCAGGCGCATGTGATAAAACTTCGCATTCTCCTGTTTGGCTAATTCATCCAGTATCATAAACCCTATATTATGCCGGGTATCAGCATATTCAGGTCCAATATTTCCTAAGCCAATTATAAGATATTTCATGCCCCCTGGCCCCCTGAAGGGGGAATTTTTGATTTACTTAAATTAAAGTGCGAAGATATTATTTTTAAACAAAAACAGCGATAAGTTACCTTACCGCTGTTTTAATAGTACCCTTTCATTCCCCCTTCAGGGGGTTAGGGGGCTTACTTTTTACCTGAAGCAGCTTCCTGCTCTGCCTGACGTAATGCACGTGAAGTAGTTACCGATACGATAGTATCTTCCTGAGCATTAGTAATAGTAAGGTTTGGCAATTTAATTTCGCCAACTTTTACTGATTTACCAACTTCCAGAGCTTCAATGCTTACTTCGATAGCATCTAAATGATCTTTAGGCAATGCTTTGATGCGCAGTTTCCTTAGTTTCTGAACTAATTTACCACCCACTTTAACACCTGGAGAAGTACCGGTTAATTTAACAGGGATCTCGATAGTGATTGGCTTTTTCTCGTCAAGCAACAAAAAGTCAACGTGGATAATTTGTTCAGTTAAAGGGTGAAACTGAATATCTTTAATAATAGCTTGTGATTTAACACCAGCAATTTCAAGATCGATGAAATGAACAACCGGAGTATAAACAACGGCTCTCAAATCAGCTGCGGACACTGCAAAGTGGGATTGTGTTGGCCCACCGTAAAGTACTGCAGGCACTAAGCCTTGATAACGCAGTTCTTTAGCGTCTCTTTTCCCTACGTTCTCTCTTGGAGAACCGCTAATAGCAATTGATTTCATTATTTGTATTTATTTATTTGTTAATTTCATGGTTCATAGATCATTGTTCATGTGTCTAATCCGCACAAATATTTTTATTCTATTCAAATCCACGTTTCCGGCTATGAACCATCGACCATGAACTATAAGCTTCCTATCAATCTACCCTAAACAACTGGCTGATAGAACCGTGTTCATTCACATTGCTAATGGCTTTTGCAAACAATTCGGCAGTTGACAGCACCTTAATCTTAGGGCTCGTTTGTTTTAACGGTATAGTATCGGTAACTATTAACTCTGCCAAAGCCGAGTTTTCAATAGTTTCATAAGCCTTACCTGACAATACCGGGTGTGTACAAACCGCGCGTACGCTGCGTGCACCACGCTCCATAATCAGTCCGGCAGCTTTTGCCAGTGTACCAGCCGTATCGCAGATATCATCAATCAGCACAATATCCTGATCGGTTACATCACCAATCAGCGTCATCGCCTCAATTTCATTGGCACGCTTACGACGTTTATCGCAAATAACCACCTCGGCATTAAAGAATTTCGCAAAACTGCGGGCCCTGTATGAGCCACCCATATCCGGCGATGCGATAGTTAAATTCTGCAAGCCGAGGCTTTTGATATAAGGCACAAAAATGATAGAAGCATCCAGGTGATCAACCGGTATATCAAAAAAGCCCTGAATCTGCGCAGCGTGCAAATCCATGGTCATGATACGGTTAATGCCTGCTGCAACCAGCAAATTAGCTACCAGTTTAGCACTGATGGCCACACGTGGCTTATCTTTCCTGTCCTGACGGGCCAATCCAAAATACGGAATAACAGCACTTACATAATGTGATGAAGCACGACGAGCGGCATCAATCATCATCAGTAATTCCATTAGATTGTCGGTAGGCTGGTGAGTACTCTGTATCAGAAATACGTCGCATCCCCTTACAGATTCATTAAAATGCGGCTGAAATTCACCATCACTAAAGCGTGACAGTACCACGTCACCTAATTCCCGTCCATAAGCATCAGCAATCTTTTGCGCCAGTTCCTTAGAACCTGATCCTGCAAATAACTTAACCGGATTAAATTGTAATGGCATTTTCTTATGTTGGATTTAGGATGTTCAGTTCCGGATGTTTCAATCCGATAGCTTAATCTTTATGTTGTAAACCCTTATAAAAACAATTCGGATTTCAATTTTCTATCAGACCTAAATCCGAAATTGAAAATCAGAAATCCGAAATTTTCTATGTTGCCCGACCAGGATTCGAACCTAGACAAACGGTACCAAAAACCGTCGTACTACCATTATACTATCAGGCAATCTCCTTTGGTTTGTTTTACTCCCCGAAAAGGAATGCAAATATAAGACGATTTTTTAACTCTCAAAAAGAATTTTAAAAAAGTATTTTTCATTGCCTCTTAACGCCCAAAACAGGCCAAAAAAGTGTTAATCCCATGCTTTTGGTTTTAACATCATAATACTTTTACTAATTTCGGGCTGCATTCAACCTTTTTTCTATCGTAAAATTCAGACATGGACTACAAAAAAATCAATAATATATTTGGCTGGGTAGCCTTTATCATTGCTTCGCTAACTTATATTTTAACTTTAGAGCCCTCCTCCAGTTTTTGGGATTGCGGCGAGTTTGTTGCCTGTATTTACCGTTTACAAGTGGCCCACCAGCCCGGTGCGCCCCTGTTTACGATGATAGGAAAGGTTTTCACCTTACTGTCTATGGGTGATAGCACCAAAGTGGCTTACTGGGCCAATATGGCTTCGGCGCTGGCCAGTGGGGCAACTATCATGTTCCTGTTTTGGACGGTTACCGCCCTGGCCAAAAAGCTATTGGTTAAAAAGACCGAAGACATCACTATTGCAAACCTGATATTGATCATAGGAGCCGGCTTAGTTGGCGCCCTGGCATATGCCTGGTCTGATACTTTCTGGTTCTCGGCTGTGGAGTCCGAGGTTTACGCGCAATCATCTTTATGTACAGCCATTGTATTCTGGGCCATATTAAAATGGGATGCCCATGCCGATGAGCAGCATGCCGATAAATGGATCGTATTTATTGCCTATGTCATGGGCTTATCTATAGGTATACATTTATTAAACCTGCTGGTAATACCAGCTATAGCATTGGTTATCTACTTCCGCAGAGCAAAAAATATCACTTCCAAAGGTACTTTCTGGGCATTTTTTGCCGGTATAGTGGCTGTGGCCTTTGTACTTTGGGGGGTTATTCAATATACCGTAAAGGGCGCGGCTTTTTCCGACCTGCTTTTTGTGAATACTTTGGGTATGGGCTTTGGCAGCGGCGCTGTAGTGTTCTTTCTTTTGCTGATAGCCACTATTGTTGCTGGGATCTATTATACCATTAAACCACAAAAACCGGCTATCATTATGGCTGCGGTATGCTTTATATTGGTACTGGGCATCAGCGCCGGGATTGTAGGCATCATAGTTGGCGCGGTAGTACTTGCCCTGTTGGAGTACGTAGTGAAGATCCGCGAAAAACGCTTTGCTCTGAATACTTTTTTAATTTGCCTCCTGTTTATCCTGTTTGGATACAGCTCATTTGTGATGATTGTAGTAAGGGCCAAGGCAAACCCTAACCTAAACAACAGCGACCCTGAAAACGCTTTCGCGCTTAACGGCTATCTGAACCGCGACCAATACGGCGATACGCCACTACTTTATGGCCAGTTTTTTGATTCAACCCCAACCGAGCAAACCGAAGGTGCTACTATTTACCGTCGCGGCGAAACCAAATATGAGGTAGCCGGTAAAAAACTGACCACTGTGTATGACCGCAATACGCCCTTCCCCCGTATGTTCAGCGATAAGGCTGGACATCCCGATTTTTACCGGGCATGGAGTAAACTGGGTCAAAGCGAACATCCAACCTTTGCCACCAACCTGGGCTTTTTTGGCACCTGGCAGGTGAACCAGATGTACACCCGCTATTTTCTGTGGAATTTTGTTGGTCGTGCCAATGATCTTGACGGCCAAACCGGCGCCATTGATGGCAAGGGCGGTGTAGACGGTTCCTGGTTAAGCGGCTGGGATTTCAGCAAACCCCTGCCCTACGCTGTTACCGAAAGCAAAAGCTACAACCGCCTGTTCTTTTTACCGCTGATCATCGGTCTGATAGGCCTGTTCTTCCATTTTTGGCGCGATCAGCGAAATGCGGGCGTTGTGTTGGTGCTGTTCTTTTTTACAGGTTTGGCCATTGTATTATACCTCAACCAGGACCCTTTACAGCCACGTGAGCGTGATTATGCTTATGCAGGTTCATTTTATGCCTTTGCCATTTGGATTGGCTTAGGTGTGCTGGCTATTGCCGATTTTCTGTCGAAAAAGATCAATGCCAAAACAAGCGCCATTATAGCTACGCTAATTTGCCTATTGGCTGCACCGGTATTAATGGCCAACCAGGAATGGGACGATCATGACCGTTCCACCAAGCTTACGCCGCATGATATGGCGTACAATTACCTGAATTCCTGCGCGCCTAACGCTATTTTATTTACCTATGGTGATAATGATACTTACCCGCTTTGGTATATACAGGAGGTGGAAAATGTGCGCCCGGATGTACGCATCGTGAACCTGAGCTTGCTGGGTACCGACTGGTACATCCGCGGTATGAAAAATAAGATGAATGAGTCGGAACCGCTGCCTATCACTATGCCGAACGACAAGTTTAAACCAGGTGTACGTGATGTTATTTATTTTAACGATCAAAAACTAACCGGCGCTACTGAGCTCAAAGAGGTTTTTGATTTTATGACCTCTGATGATAAATCAACCATGGTAGAGTACAATAATGGCGATGTATCCAATTATCTCCCTACTAAAAACTTTAAGCTGACTATCGACCCTAACCAGGTAGTGCAAACCGGTACTGTTCCGGCTGCAGAAAAAGATAAGATAGTACCTGAAATGGACTGGACCTTTAGTGGCCGCTATGTAACCAAAGATGTTTTGGCAATGATGGACATTCTATCGCATAATAACTGGAAACGGCCCATCTATTTCTCGGTAACCGTGCCTAATGATAACATGATAGGCCTGGACAAGTACCTGTACAACGAGGGCTTCGCTTATCGCCTGATGCCTTTGAAACCTGATACAGCATCATCAAACTCGCTCGAAAATAGCAATACCCCGGTGATGTATCATAACATGATGACCAAGTTTAAATGGGGCAATATGAAAAACGCCCGTTACCTTGATCATGAGTCCATGACCATGTTTTATCCGTTGATCACCAGGCTTTATTCCAATTTAGCAGACAACCTGATGAAAGAAGGCCATAACGACCTTGCCAAAAACGCGCTGAAAAAATACGACGAAGTAATGCCGGGCATCATCAACTCCACCGAGGTTGCCGTACGTAAATTTTATATGATCGAAAGCTCCTACCGTCTGGGTGATATCGCGCTGGCTAACAAACTGGCTAATCAGGTTGATGATTATGTAAACAACTCGCTTACCTATAATTACGCCTTGCTGCAACGTAACGAAACCAGCCTGGACAACCGCGACATACAATACTCCATACAGATTTTAAGCGGACTGGTAGGTTTCACCAAAGATTTTAAACAAACAGCATTAAACACCAAATTCAGCGCGCAGCTCAAAGGCTTTGAAGCCAAATTTGGCGTTACTCCTAAACAGTAAAAGTGGGTTTACATGGGTTTACACTTTTTATGGTTAAAATCGAATTATATAGTTGAAAATCAATTTATTACATGTTTTTAATTGGCAAAAAGTGTAAACCCATGTAAACCCACTTTTTGTCCTTACGCTGCCGCGGGCTTCCAGCCCGTGGTACGCATGACTCAGCTTTCAGCTGGCGTATTACCGCATGCCACCCACGAGATACGCTACGCTAATCTCGCGGGAGCGAAGGCCTGTCACCCTGAGCTTGTCGAAGCGCGCGCGCAGAGGCCTGCCCACCATACTTCAACAGGCTCAGTATGACAGCCATCAAAAGAGCGAAGGCTTGGTGCGATTCCTTCCCTCGGGAAGGGGAGGAAGGGGTTTGTAGAACAAGATAATCATCGCGCGTAGAAACCCCTCCCTGTCATTACACCTGCCCAACGCGCCCCTCCCGAGGGAGGGAATTAAAAATAGATACTTAATTCAAAATCTTTTGCTTTTATCATAGAAATCAATGAGCCGGCCTTTATCGTTAAACAAAAAAAGCGGCATAAGCCGCTTTTTAATATAGATCAGAATTTTTTATCCTTCGTTTACAACGCCCATGTTGCAGAACTTGTCGATACGTTCGGTAACCAGCTCATCGATATTACGTTCGCCCAGTGTTTTCAGATCTTTTAGCAATTGCTTTTTCAGGATGGTGGCCATAGCCACGGGATCCTGATGCGCACCGCCAAGGGGTTCTTTGATCACACCGTCGATCAGTTTGTTCTTATACATTTCTGTCGAAGTCAATTTCAGTACTTCAGCAGCACGTTCTTTGTTTTCCCAGGTTTTCCAAAGGATGGTTGAGCAGTTTTCGGGAGATATCACCGAGTACCAGGAATTATCCAGCATCAGTACCTTATCGCCAATACCTATGCCCAGGGCCCCGCCAGATGCTCCTTCGCCTATGATCACGCAGATCACCGGCACTTTCAGCACGGCCATTTCCAGCAGGTTGCGGGCAATGGCTTCGCCTTGTCCGCGCTCTTCGGCTTCCAGACCAGGGAATGCGCCCGGTGTGTCAATCAGGGTAACCACAGGTTTATTGAATTTTTCGGCCATTTTCATGAGCCTTAAAGCCTTGCGGTAACCTTCGGGATTAGCCATACCAAAGTTGCGGTATTGGCGCTCCTTGGTGTTACGACCTTTCTGGTGCCCAATGAACATCACGGTTTGACCGTTCAACGTTCCAAAACCACCAATGATGGCTTTATCATCGCCTACCGTCCTGTCGCCGTGCAACTCAATAAAATCATCGCACATTAACTCAATATATTGAAGGGTATATGGTCTTTCGGGGTGACGTGATATCTGAACCTTTTGCCAGCCGGTCAAATTGCCGTAGATCTCTTTTTTGGCAGCCTCCAGCTTTGCGTCCAGTTCTGCAATGGTTGCCGACATGTCCAGTTTGTTCTTGTCCTCAACCTGCTTTACCTTTTCAATCTGCTGTATCAGTTCAGCCAGTGGTTTTTCAAAATCAAAAGTAATCTTCATACTATTTATTTGGGCCGCTAAATTAAGTAAATCCTACGGTATATTATCAATTAGGGTTTTGTAAAGTTTCCAGCTTCTTGATTTGCTGGGGAGCCATCAGGTCGCCGGTGCTTAAACAAGCCTGCAAAATGGCGTTTCTGAGCTCTCCGTAATACAATCCGGAGCGCGTTGCATAAAATATCACATCGCCATTATTTAACCGCTGTTTACGAAAAAGCTCATCCAGGGTTTGTTCATTTTTAATAATGAATGCCCCCATTTCCAATCTTTTGCGGTGCAGCTCAGTAGCAATAGCCGTAATTTTGGTTACCTGCGCAGGACTCAGTCCCAATTCTTTTTTAAACCTGATGGCCTGATCGGGCATGGGGAAATGATTGATCTGGGCGGGTAAGGCCATATTACCGTACGCATCATCACCGTTGAGCAATGCGGTATATTGTTTATCGGTAAGCGTTTTTACCGGCGATTTTTTCAGCGTACTATCCGCCTGCTGCGCCCGAATAGTGCCACAAAAGAACAAAATAGCAATAAAGGAAAATATTGATCTTAGCATGGGGCATTTTACGAAAAAACGGCAATTATTGGGCCATCCAACAAAAAAAATAACTAAAAGTTAATGTATCGCTCTAAATACTTGCGCTCGTTTGCAACGAGTGCAAGGAGCAGTGCCATTTTCAATTCCCTCCCCACGGGAGGGGTGCGGCTGGATGGTGTTGTGGCAGGGAGGAGTTTATGCATGATGCAAGTTTACAAGGCACAGAAACTCCTTCCTCCTCTTCCCGAGGGAAGGAATCGCACAAAGCTTTGGCTTTTCGATCGGCTGTCATGCTGAGCCCCGTCGAAGCATGGTGGGCAGGCCTCTGCGCGCGCCCTTCGACGGGCTCAGGGTGACAGCCCAACTTTTTGTTTCTCTCTTCGTTCGAAATGACATACGGTTAATCTCACTCCACTTTCACCACTTTAGATCGCTTTGAAATACCATCTTCATTAAATGATTCGATCTGGAAATAATACGGCAGGTTTTTATCCATCCCATTAAAGTAATACTCGTTTTTGCCGTATACCAGCATATTGTTGTACAGTTTATCGGGCGCTATGCCCATATAAATAGTATAGCCTGTGGCATTATCTACCGGTTTCCATTTTAGCCAGGCATTGCGGCGTTCGCTATCGCCACGCAATACAATGAAGTTTTGTACCGTATCTGCTTTTGCACCAGCACCTTTACCAAATACCCGGAAGCCGGATAGCGCGAATTTACCGGTTGGCATGTGCAGGTTCACCATTTTAAGGTAACGGGTTCTGGTTGGATTTTTTAGTTCGATATAATCGTGCGGTACGTCGGTTTTATTTTTGCTTTTGTCGATCAGCGGTTTCCATGTTTTTCCGTCCAACGACGAATAAACGATGTACTGATGAAAAACACCCTGTGATTTACCCAGGAAAGTGGCATCCTGATCGGCGTAGTTGATCTGTACGGCATTTACCGTGCTTACTTCTCCCAGGTCGGTTTTAAACCATTCGCCTTTGTTGGCCGTTTTGGCGCTCCAATAGGTTCTGATATCCTCGTCGACAGCATTGTTGGATGCATAACCGCCCAGTGTTGAGGAAACTTCTACCGGTTTATTATAGTTGAGGATCATCCAGCCGGTAAAATTGCTTTTGAGGTGATCTTCGGGACCTGCTGCTAAATAATGCGGGTAATCGCCATAGGCAGTATTGGTATACAGCACGCCATCGCTGTCAAAACCGGCTGGCCAGAAACCGATGCGGCGCTCAAAGTTGTTTTTTACCGAGATACCCATGGTGGAGATATGCCAGTAGTTGCCAAACTTATCCTGCCAGGTAGCACCATGCCCGGCACCTTTGGCAAAACCGCCCGGTTTGTACGAGAATGGGTTATGCTTTTGATAAGTAAACGGCCCCAGCGGCTTATCGCTGGTGAAAACACCATCGGCATAGCCGCTTTGCTCGGTGCCTGGGGCGCCGAACTGAAGGTAATATTTGCCGTTATGCTTGTTCATCCAGGAACCTTCGATAAAGGGTAGCAGGAAAACATTATCGTTATGCTCGCCAAAGCGTTCCCAGCCGTGTATTTCGGGGTTTAGCTTCACCAGTTCTTTTTTAGGGCCGGTAGGTTCAAACGTTCTGCGATCAATCTCCTGGCCATAGAGCGGCAGGGTATTGCTGGAGCCATGGTAGATATAAACCCGGCCATCATCATCTGTAAACATACCCGGATCCCAGGCGCCTACTTTAAAATAGTCTTTGGCGGCTTTCCAGGTATCATGGGTAGGGTCGGTGCTCATCCAAAGGGTAAAATCCTTATTATAGGTAGAGCCGATCACCAGCAGGGTATCGCCCAACACCAGGGTTGCCGGCGCGCAAAGCTCGTCGCCCTGGTTCTCATTATAGGGCCTCAGGAACCTGCGCGACACAAATTTCCAGTTCAACATATCATCGCTCCACCAATAACCAAACTGATTGGTACTGAACAGGTAGTATTTCCCTTTGAACAGGGTAACGGTTGGATCGGCGGTGGCGCGGTGCTTACCCCAGGCGGCAAAATCGGCAAAGGGGGTATACCCATAATCGAGGTTGAGGGGGTTGCAGTAGGTGAGCCTTTTGTTTTGGGCATGCGCCGTTGATAAGGCAAAGCAGCACAGCAGCATCAGCAAAAAACGGAGAGATGTTTTCATTTAGGCAAACTTATAAAATTCAGATAGCCTAAAACTTTTTAAACCTCAAATTTTAACACTTTTATGTTCAAAAACGGGCTAAAAACATTCAGAAATTCATCAAAAAACATCGGTTTTAACGATTTTAACAAATTTCAACACCGTTTTGAGCAGTTTTGAAAATTTTAAAAAGTATTGATTTATTGATAGGTAAATAGCGACATACCGAACGGTCGGTTTTTTTAGACTGTTTTATTTCTGTGTGGATGCCTTAGAAAGGAGGATATAACGCGCTCTTCCCCTGCACGTCATTGCGAGGAGGAACGACGTGGACAACCGACTGAAAGGAGCTCATTAATCCCGATAAAAACAATAACACATTAATAATCCCCGATATGTGGAGCGTCTTTGTAAGTCGGGGATTGCCACGCTACGCTCGCAATGACGTTATTTTTTATTTCCCCCGTTGCCTGAAGTCTCTGACTTCGGACAGCGGGGCTCTATTTCACAATCGCAAAGTTTAATAATAGATGCTTCGTTCCTCAGCATGACAAAATTGAAGAAAAGTAGCTCATCACGCTACTCTCTTCAAGGTAAAGGCAAACCGGCTGCCGGCGCCCAGTTCGCTGTCTACCGCTATCTTGCCCGATTGCGCTTCGATAAAATCTTTGGCTATGGCCAAGCCCAGGCCGGTACCGGTTTGATCGGCGGTGGCATTGGGAACTTTAAAATAGCGCTCAAACAGGCGCGACAGGTACTGCTCTTCGATGCCCTTGCCATGATCCTGTACCGAAAATTCGATCTCGTCGGTATGGCGTTTTTTTACCACCAGTTCCACCGTCGATTTTTCGTGGCTGTATTTGATAGCGTTTGATAATAAATTAATGAGCACCCAGGTGGTTTTGTCCAGATCGGCGTGTACATCGGGCAGGTTCTCATCACAATCCACTTTGATATTTACCTGCTTCTGATCGGCTATAAATTTGATGGCTTTTACGGCGTAATCTACAATGTTTCTGGGGTGGGTTTTGCCAAAGTTGAGCTGCAGCTTACCGGTTTCTACCTGGGCCATATCCAGTAGTTCGCCGGTTATTTGCAGCAGGCGGCGGGCGTCTTCTTCAATATTTTCCAGCAGTTGCTTTTGCTCGGTATTTACATCGCCAATGCGCACATCCTCCAGCAATTTAAGACTCATTTTGATGGACGAGATCGGCGTTTTGAGCTCATGTGATATGGTGGCGATGAAGTTGGTTTTAGCCTCATCCAGCTGCTGGTATTCGGTAATATTTTTCAGGATGATCACCTTGCCTATCACCTTACCCTTGCTGGTAACGGATAGCGACTCGCGTGAATAAAAGCTCTCGCGGTTATCGGCAAATATTTTCAGTTTGGTTTGGTCATTCACCAACAGGTTGCGCAGCAGGTCGTTTTCCAAAGCCACATCGGGCGCGTAACGGCCATTGAGCTGATCGGCAGTCATACCGATTAATGAACAAGCCACCTCATTGGCAAATATGATGATCATTTTTTCGTCGAGCCCCAAAATGGCATCGTGCATGGAATTGATGATGGTTTCGATCCGTCTTTTTTCAAAAAGGATACTGGCCAGGTTACTGTTCTCAAATTCATCCAGCTTGCGGGTCATGGTATTAAAAGCCTGGCCCAGTTCGCCAAATTCATCGTTAGAGTGAAAATCGATCTGTTGATGATAGTTACGGTTGGATACTTCCTTGATACGGGCGGTAAGCTCCTTGAGCGGGTTGGCAATATATCCCGGGAAATTAACCACGAAACTAAACGCCACCAGGAACAAAAACGCACCGCAAAAAGCCACCAGTATGGTAGCACGGCTGGCTGTACCTTTGGCGATATCATTTTTATGGGCAATGGCCGTCATGTTAAGCTGCATAAACCCATAAACCAGTTGCCTTGCCTGTACACGTAGGGTAGATAGCTGGACGGCATCATTATTTGCCAGTTTAATTTTTTCAAAAACAGCACGCAATGAAGCCGCCTTCTGCCCCTCGCCCGGTTCGGTGATGTTATGCTCTTCCAGCACCAGGTTGGTTTCAATTGTTTTTAATTGCGCCGGACTAAGCGGGCCACCATTGGCATCCACTGCCGACAGGATCTGCTGGCCGTACTGCAATGATTTATAGTTATCCTTGAGAATAGCCCCCGCATCGGCCGACAAACGGTTGAGGAAATACACCGACAACCCGCAGCAGATGAATGACAGTACAAACAAAAACCCGATGCCTGTACGTAGTTTATTTTTAATGGTCATGTTATGATAGTATTACAAGGTCAATATCAGTTTTTGACATCTTATTTAACAATTGGGTAAATACCGCCGTTTTCATGATCACCTGGTAAAATTTAAACCGGGGTTTGCCAATGCAAATGGTGGTAATATCATATTTTTCGGCCGTTTCCCAAATGGCCTTGGCTATATGGTCGTTTTTTACTTTGAGCACCTCGCCCCCCAGCTGCGTAGCCAGTTTCATGTTGTTGATGAGATGCCGTTGTGATGCCAGGTTTATTTTATCGCTGCTTTCGCGCGAGGTTTGTACATAAAGCACGTACCATTTAGAACGATAGTATGATGATAACCTGGCCGTTTTACGTATAATGATCTTGGCCGAGGCATCATTGGTACTGATGCAGGCCAAAAAAAGCTCGGGCCGCAGCTTGATATTTTTGGGAATCTCGATGTCGATTTTCCGTTCTACCTGGTGGGCCACCTCGCGCAGGGCCAGTTCCCGCAGCTGCAGTATGCGCTCGGACTGAAAAAAATTATTGAGCGCCAGCGGTACTTTCTTTTCATCATATATCTTGCCCTCCTTTAAACGGTCTATCAGTTCATCGGCAGTAAGGTCGATATTCACTACTTCATCGGCCATTTGCAAAACCTTATCGGGGATGCGCTCGTTGATGGTTGCGCCGGTAATGCGCTGCACCTCTTCGTTCAGGCTTTCCATATGCTGGATGTTCACCGCGCTGATCACGTTGATACCCGCGTTCAGGATCTGCATTACATCCTGCCAGCGTTTTTCGTTACTGCTACCCTCAATATTGGTATGGGCCAGCTCATCCACTATCACTACCTCGGGGCGCAGGCTGATGATGGCTTTCAGATCCATCTCTTCCAGCTCCTTCCCTTTGTAAAACAACTTACGGCGGGGTATTACGGGCAGGCCTTCCAGTTGTGCCACGGTTTCTTTACGGCCATGGGTTTCAATATAACCTATTTTAACATCGATGCCATTGCGCAGCAGGGCCTGGGCTTCCAGCAGCATGCGATAGGTTTTACCCACACCCGCACTCATGCCTATGTAAACCTTAAATTTACCCCGCCTGGAACGTTTAATGAGCTCCAGGAAATGCTCAACCGACTGCTCTTTATTTTCTTCGCTCATAATGTGGCTTTGGTTAGACTCCCCTCTTGAGAGGGGGAGCGTGGCTTTGTGCAATGGCAGGGGTGTGTTCACAATCGTTTAAAAAACACACCCCTCCACCCCTCTCAAGAGGGGAATCGCACGGCCCTGCCTATATCTAAACTTAACATTTTCATCACTAATAATTTTTTATAAAACTAATAAAAGGAGATTCCGAAAAATCCCCTTTTACGGTATGAATGTTCGTCAACCAAACTTATAATTAACAACCAAACATTAATTATAAAAAACAATCATACTTATCTTATCTGAATCAGAATTTACAGGATTTAAGAATTCACAAAATGACAATGCAATAAATTCTGAAAACGGCGTAGCCCTCAACGGAGTTAATCATTAAATTCTGTAAATTCTGATTCAGACCCTGTCCCGGTTATTTTTTCAGCTCTTCTAAAGCTATATTCAGTTTCAACACATTTACTTTGGATGGACCAAACAAACCCAACAGCGGTTTTTCGGTATGTTCATTAACCAGTTTGGTTAATTGATCGGCAGATAAACCACGGGCTTTGGCCACACGGGCTACCTGTACCTGCGCACCGGCTGCTGAAATATCAGGGTCCAGACCACTACCCGATGCGGTAACCAGTTCGGCAGGGATCTGCGCGCGGGTTACACCAGGGTTATGTTTAAGGAAATCCTCGATACGTTTTTCAACATCCTTCAAATAGTCCGGATTTGACGGACCTTTGTTTGAACCACCAGATCCGGCAGCATTGTAATCAACCGCAGATGGACGGCCCCAGAAGTATTCGTCCTTTGTAAATTTCTGGCCTTCTAAAGCGTAGCCTACCACGCGACCTTTATAGCTTAATGTTTCGCCATCACCATGGCCTGGAGTTAATTTACCTACACCGGCAATAGCCAGTGGATATATGCCTGCAAGTATTACGATCAATATGAGCGTTAACTTTAATGAGGGCAACAAATATGTTTTCATTTTTTTAATTATTAATGTTTGAGATCGAGATTTGAGTGTGAGTGCCAGAGCGAGATGCATAAATGTCTCGCACCCACACCCGCACTCTATTTATAAGAACAAGCCTACCGCCAGGTCTATCAGTTTAATACCAATAAATGGAATGACTACACCACCCAAGCCGTATATCAACAGGTTACGGCGCAATAGCGCGCTGGCGCCTATCGGTTTATATTCCACACCTCTCAGGGCCAGTGGTATCAGCAATGGTATAATGATAGCGTTAAATATTACGGCCGATAATATGGCCGATTCCGGGCTATGCAGGTCCATGATGTTCAGCGCTTTTAATGATGGTATAGATACCATGAACAAGGCTGGTACAATAGCGAAATACTTGGCCACGTCATTGGCTATACTGAAAGTGGTTAGCGTACCACGGGTCATCAACAGCTGTTTACCTATCTCCACAATTTCAATCAGTTTGGTGGGGTCGTTATCCAGATCCACCATGTTACCGGCTTCCTTGGCAGCCTGGGTACCACTGTTCATGGCCACGCCTACGTCGGCTTGTGCCAGGGCTGGTGCATCGTTGGTACCGTCGCCCATCATGGCTACCAGTTTACCGCCTTGCTGTTCTTTTTTAATGTAGTTCATTTTATCTTCAGGCTTAGCCTCGGCAATAAAATCGTCCACACCGGCCTTTTCGGCAATAAATTTGGCAGTAAGCGGGTTATCGCCGGTTACCATTACGGTTTTTACACCCATTTTGCGCAGACGCTCAAAACGTTCGGCAATACCGGTTTTGATGATATCCTGCAGCTCGATAACACCCATGATTTTTTCGTTTTGCGATACCACCAGTGGGGTACCACCGTTTGAGGAGATCTTTTTAACATGATCTTCCACTTCTGTTGGGAAAGGGTTACCGGCCTTTAAGGCTATGTTGCGGATAGAATCGAACGCGCCCTTACGGATGCGCAGACCATCAGGCGTATCCAAACCGCTTGAACGGGTTTCGGCAGTAAATTTAATAAACACCGCACCGTTAGGGGCAACCACTTTGGGCATGCTTTTATCCTCATGGGCCAGTTCCACTATCGATTTACCTTCGGGAGTTTCATCGGCCAGCGAGCTCAGCACGCAGGCGGCAATAAAGTTTTCGCGGGTTACTCCGGTAGCGGGATAAAAGTTGGTGGCTTTACGGTTACCTATAGTGATGGTACCCGTTTTATCCAGCAGCAAAGTGTCCAGGTCACCGGCAGTTTCAACCGCTTTACCCGATTTGGTGATCACATTGGCGCGTAAAGCCCTGTCCATCCCTGCAATACCGATGGCTGATAACAGACCGCCGATAGTTGTAGGGATCAAACAAACGAACAGGGAGATAAAGGCAGCTATAGTTATAGGGGTATTAGCATAGTCGCCAAAGGGTTTCAGGGTAACGCATACGATCACGAAGATCAAAGTAAAACCTGACAGTAAAATAGTTAAAGCAATTTCATTAGGGGTTTTCTGGCGCGATGCACCTTCAACCAGGGCTATCATCTTATCCAGGAAGCTTTCGCCGGGCTGAGTGGTCACCATCACCTTGATCTTATCAGACAGTACTTTGGTACCACCGGTAACGGACGATTTATCACCACCTGCCTCGCGGATAACTGGGGCCGATTCGCCGGTAATAGCCGACTCATCAATGGTAGCGATACCTTCAACAATCTCGCCGTCGGTAGGGATGTTATCACCTGTTTCGCAGATAAACACATCGCCTTTTTTTAATTGGGATGACATTACCATCTGCTCCTTGCCGTTCACCAGCAAACGGGCAGGTGTTTCTTCACGGGTTTTGCGCAGACTTTCGGCTTGTGCTTTACCGCGTGCTTCGGCAATGGCTTCGGCAAAGTTGGCAAACAGTACGGTTAACAATAAAACAACAAATACGGTAAAGTTGTAGGCAAAGCTACCCTGGCCCTTATTGGCAAAAGAGTAGATGCTGACGATGAGCATCACAAACGTACCGATCTCTACAGTGAACATCACCGGGTTGCGGAACAGGATGCGTGGGTTTAGTTTGATGAATGACTGCTTAAAAGCCTCTTTCATCTGGTCGCCCTGGAATAATGTATTTTGATTTGAGTTCATGACGAATTCTATATGATTATTTCTCTTTGTTTAGCCTCACCTAAACCCTCTCCAAAGGAGAGGACTTTTAAGAACCCTCTCCTTTGGAGAGGGCAGGGTGAGGCTCGTGTTTATTTTAATGAAAAGTGTTCGGCAATTGGACCTAATGCTAATGCTGGGAAGAATGACAGGGCAGCAATGATGATGATCACCGCGAAGATCATTACCCCAAAGGTTGATGTATCACTTTTTAATGTACCGGCCGATTCTGGTATGTATTTTTTATTGGCCAGTAAACCGGCAATAGCCAGCGGACCAATAATTGGCAGGAATCTGCCCAGGATCATCACAATACCGGTAGTAACGTTCCAGAAAATGTTACCATCGCCCAAACCTTCAAAGCCCGAACCGTTGTTGGCTGCCGATGAAGTATATTCATACAGCATTTCGGAGAACCCATGATTACCAGGGTTGTTTAACCAGCTCGATGGCTTAACGGCCCAATCGGCACCAGCCATGTTTACCACTACGTATGATGAAATGGCCAAACCCACCAGGATGATAAAGGGGTGCAGCAAGGCAATCAGCGAAGCGATCTTCATTTCGCGGGCCTCTATCTTACGGCCAAAAAACTCCGGTGTTCGCCCAACCATCAGCCCCGATATAAATACCGCGATGATGATAAAGATGTAAAAGTTGAGGATACCCACGCCGCAGCCGCCGTAAAAGCAGTTTACCATCATACCCAGCAACATCATGTTACCAGACATAGGCATAGCGCTATCATGCATGGAATTTACCGAACCTGTAGATATAATAGTAGTGATCACACTCCAGTAAGCCGAGTTGGCCGGACCAAAACGTACTTCCTTACCCTCCATAGCACCGGTTGTTTGGCTTACACCCATTTTAGCGATGGCGGGGTTGCCATTCAATTCGGCGTTCATGGTGGGTATCAGGAACAGGAGCATGCCTATCGTCATCACCCCAAATATCACGTAAGCGAATTTCTTTTTATTTAAATAAAAGCCTAAGGCAAATACCAGGGCTATAGGTATCAGTGTTTGTGCTACCAGTTCGGTAGTGTTGGTTACATAGTTAGGGTTTTCGATAGGGTGGGCAGAGTTGGCACCAAACCAGCCGCCACCGTTTGTACCCAGGTGTTTTATAGCTACCAGGGCCGCAACTGGTCCGCGTGATACGTGAACGGTATCGCCCTGCATGCTGATAAAAGTATCTTTACCGGCATAGCTGGTGGTCATGCCGTTGAAGGCTAAAATAACAGCTATTACAAATGATATAGGCAGTAATACACGGGTAACGGTTTTTACAAAATAATCCCAGAAGTTACCCAGTTTATCGGTCACTTTATCTTTCATGGCCCTGAATACTACAATGAGCGCGGCAATACCAGTAGCAGCCGATACAAAGTGCAGGAACATGAATACAAAATGCTGTGTAAAATAGGTGGCGCCGCTTTCGCCCGAGTAGTGCTGTAAGTTACAGTTCACCAAAAAGCTAATGGCGGTATTGAAAGCCGTATCAGCCGACTGGCCAGGGTTAGCATCCGGATTGAGCGGCAAGTGCCCTTGTGCCATTAAACAAACAAAAGCATATATGAGCCATACACTATTGATAGTAAGCAGGGCAAATAAATGCTGTTTCCAGTTCATTTCTTTTTTGGCATCGATGCCGCTGAAACGGAAAATAAAGCGTTCAAGCGGGGCCAGAAAGTCGAGCCAGGTTTTCTCGCCTTTAAAAACGCGGGCTATATATCGGCCCAAAGGTATGGCCAGCGCGAGCGTGAGCAGGTAGGTAAATACTACACCTGAAATTTCAGTGTTCATGGTTTAAATAATTAAAATTTTTCGGGTTTAAGCAGCACGTACACCATGTAAACAAACACGGCAATTGCCACAATGAATAATGCGATCATGGTGATTAGATTTTTTCGAAGTAATTAACGGATTTGAAAAAGAGCCAGAAGATGGCCGCAAAGACCACTACATAAATAACAACTTGTAAAACATCCATAGTATTAAGTATTTTAAGTGTCCCTTTACCAAGTAAATGCCAATAAATAAAATATACGAGTAAACAACTGTAATACAGCTATTTATTTAGTTCATTTGGATTGCAAAAAACTTTTTGAGCAAAATCAACCTATCAAAATGATAGGCTTAAGTATCAAAGTGGGAGTTGTTTTAGTTCGTTAACCATATTTTTATCAGCGCGTCATTGCGAGGAGGAACGACGTGGCAATCCCCGATAGGCAGATCCGCTCTGTAAGTAGGGGATTGCCACGCTGCGCTCGCAATGACGCGTGGAGAGAAAGGCCATCCCTCTTTCCGCCGTAGGCGGAGAGAGGGTCGTCCAGCGCAACGCAGGCGGGGTGAGTCGTCTCTACGCCAGCCCCTTTTTAATTTTGACATTCAAACAGCCTTTCTTTTACCCAAATAGCCATATATTGGCCGGGATAACAAAAAATGAAAGATATTCCGTTCCATCAGCTCAGAGAGCGGGCCTCCACAGGCCTCGAGATCAGGCGCTTTGTTGCCGGAGATCTGCCACCGGATGATGAAACCAATACCCTGGGCGCGCATCGTGATGATCATTATATATTTTTTGTTATTGAACAAGGCACGGCGTCGCTCATGATCGACTTCCAGGAGTTAAGGTTCGGCGCATCCTCCTTATATTATATATTACCGGGGCAGGTACATCACCGCATCCGCAATGAGATAGGTTATGGCTGGTTCATCGCCATCGATTCTTTGTTAATAGCTCCCGACTACAGGAATGTTTTTGAAAGCCAGCTGGTACTACAGCAACCTTTTACGCTTGATGAGGTGCAATTTAGACAATGTACCGATCTGTTATGCCTGATGCAGGAAAAATACCGGGAAGAAAACCCCGGTCCGTTTTATTTGCAGGTGGTACATTCCCTGGTACAATCCTTTGTAGGTATAGCCGCCTGCTGCTTTAGTGGCTTTTGCAATTCGCAGTTTGCCCTATCCAGGCCGGTACAACTGGCGCAGGAATTTAAAAAGCTACTGGCTGGTAATATCAGGCAGGTTAAAAGCCCATCGGCCTATGCCTCCATGCTTAATGTTTCAGAAACTTATTTAAATGAGGCACTCAAGAAAGTAACCGGCCTTTCGGTGAGTTACTGGATCCAGCAGGAGGCATTGCTCGAAGCCAAGCGTTTGCTGTATTACAGCGAGATGAACGTAAAAGAAATTGCCCACACATTGGGTTATACCGACCATACCTACTTTTCACGATTGTTTAAAAAAGCCGAGGGTACCACACCACTTTTATTCCGCACACATTACCGTAAATAGTCCAATCATTACCGTAAGCTATTCATTGATTTGGGGGTAAATAGGCAGTTTCTTTGTATAATTCAAAAACTACCATGGAAACATCCACTTTTCAAAAAATCAGAAAAAAAGCCGGGAAACTGTTCGAAAACAGATTACAATCCGGTAGGGTGCTTGAGGTGCGGCACTGGGAACCATCTACCTTGATTGAGGTTGATCTGCACCTGCCATCTGCCGATATAGCACAATGGAGCGAGATACCCTATATAAAATTCAGAGTTGACGACTTCACCTTCCGTGATTATACCCCATCGGGCTGGGATGCCGAAACCAATACCTGCACTATTTATGTAGATGCGGCGCACAGTGGGCCGGGCAGCAGATGGGCGCAGCAACTCAAACAAAATGATATGGTGAGTTATCTTAAAATAGGCTCAACCTATCACACCCCTGTTGCCACTTCGGCAGTTGTTGCCCTGGGCGATGAAAGCAGCATGGGCCACTTGCTGGCCCTGCAAAAAATGGTACTGCCGCACACCCGCTTTTCGGGCGGACTGGTTATTGGGAACGAGCATCACCGCAAGTTATTCCATGAATATTTTTGGTCGCCCTTACAGCCGGTGGCACGCAAGGATATTTTTGGTCACCACAGTTTAATGGAATGGGTGCTTGAACAGCAATACAGCCTGGAAAACACGGTATTTTACCTTGTTGGCAATAATACTATGGTTGGCCAGCTGCGTAAACTGCTCAAAAACCAGGGTTATCCGTCGGGGCAAATTAAAGTACAGGGCTTTTGGTCGTAGCTTGTTTTACCTTATGCCAGGTAATGTAGGATACAGCCAGGAACGCCAGGAAAATAATCGGCATTACGCGATAGTTTACCGGATCGCCGGATGCGCTGTGGGCTATAAAAGCCGATATAAAGGTGAAAGTAAAACCCGCGTAAACCCACTCTTTAATCAATGATTTTAGAGGAATCAATAGCAAAACAGCGCCGGCCAGTTTAGCCAGGGCCAGCTCTACCCTGAAATAGCCCGGATAGCCCAGGTGGCTAAAAGCCTGGTTCATGGTGGGTAGTGTTAAATAGGCATAGGCCGAGTAGGTCATCATTAAGGCTACTATGGCCGTGGTTATCCAGTAAGTGATCTTGAATGCTTTCATTTTCTTTTTTCAAGCAAACTTAACTACCTTTACTATTAAAAAGATACTACTATACCAAAGGATAGTAGTATCTTTGAGTATAGCAGTATTATTTATGGAAGGTCAGTTAAAAAAAAGAGATCACAGTTCAACGGAGTGCAAGGCCGCCGCAAGCTCAATCAGAGATGCACTTTATGTACTCAACGGAAAATGGAAATTGCCGCTTATTGTGACGCTTGTTGATGGGCCGCTGCGTTTTAATGATATCCAAAGAGCTTTAAGCGGCATCACCCCTAAAATATTATCAAAAGAGCTCAAAGAGCTGGAGTTGAACGAATTTGTAAAGCGTAACATTTTTTCAACCACCCCGGTTACCGTTACGTATGAAGCTACCCCTTATAGCCAAACATTAGGACCAGTGTTAGAAGAGTTACAAAAATGGGGAAAGCAGCACCGGGAGCGCATCATTGCCAGCCGGCGCGAAACGCCCGTTTTAGAGGTGGATAACGTTAACACAAATGAGTAGATTATGGCCAGATTTTTTGACAGCATACAGGAACAGCACCAAGCTTTCATTGAAAAGCAGAAAATGTTTTTTGTGGCCTCGGCACCACTGGCAGCCAACGGGCATGTAAATCTTTCGCCCAAGGGGATAGATAGTTTCAAAGTATTATCGGCCAATAAAGTAGCCTATATGGATATTATAGGCAGCGGTAACGAAACATCGGCCCATATCCTGGAGAATGGGCGTATCACCATTATGTTTTGCGCCTTTGACGGCCCACCCAATATCCTGCGTTTATATGGCGAAGGATACGCCGTATTACCTGGTGATGAAGCGTGGAGCATATTAGCCACTAAATTCGATATTCTATTATCAACACGGCAAATCATCGTGGCCGATATCCACAAGGTACAAACCTCCTGCGGGTTTAGCGTACCCTACTATACCTACGAAGGCGAAAGGGACCAGGCTTATAAATGGGCAGCCAACAAAGGCGCCGATGGCCTGGAGGCATATAAAAAGGAAAAAAATATGATCAGTATGGATGGCCTGCCTACCGCTTTGTTTAACTCATCTAAATAGCATACTGACCTGTTTTCTAAAGAGATCTGTGCTATTTTCTCCTTTGGCAGGAGAGAGCCATGATTATACACCGAAAATCAATAAATAGCATAAAAGCGGGGAGGTCACCCATTTTAGTAGTTGCTTGGGCTACTCCCATTTTCAAACCATTTCCCCCTCCTGCCTTTTCATCATTATCAGCCCACAAACGCAAACTCCGGCGCAAATCATTCTTCAGGCTAATTAAATATGTATTTTCATATAAAATTATGAGAGTACATATCAAAAGCATTCTGCTGCTATTCTCAGTTAAATCAAACCCTCTTAATCGATTAAGTTTAAATCTTTATGACATTTTTTGTAACAAATACTTTACCTTTAACCGCCGATTAAGATTTATAATTATTCCACACCAAAAATTTAACCGTTTTATAACACAAAAAGTTTGGAAATGAATTTAATGTACGTATGTTTGTACATATAATATAACCAATTTCACACAGTGTATTTTGCCTATTAAAAATACACTTTTAACCATATTACATCCTTAACGATCCCTGCATGAAGATACGTTTACTAGGTGTGTTTATATTCCTGTGTCCATTTTATCTGCATGTAACCGCGCAGGTAAAAGACAACACTGCTTTGGCCGATTCTATACTGACAGACAGCCGTCTGGATACCATACAGGCACGGGGTTTAAAACTGCTTTCTGGTTTTTCGGCCGGCACCTCCTATAACGAAGTATGGATCAGGGATTTTAACACCTTCATCAAAGGATCCTTAAAAGTACACCCCAAAGAAAAAGTAAAGGAAATGCTCCTGATGTTTTTTAAAATTCAGGGTGCCGATGGCAACATTGTTGATGGTGTGGTTGATAGTGCAAAGGCTGGTGTAGGTTATCAATACCGCTACTCTAAATTACTGCCAGGCTGGGCAGCACATAAAAACACTGTCGAAACCGACCAGGAATCCTCCCTTATCCAGGCTGTAAAAAAATATATAGATGTGACCGGCGACCGTTCGATATTGGCCGAGGTTATAGGTGCTAAAACGGTTCTGCAACGCATGGAAGATGCTTTTGTCTATATTCAAAAAGACAGATGGTCTGCCAGATATGGCCTGGTAACCGGGGCCACTACTATTGATTGGGGCGATGTACAACCCGAGACGGGCTGGGGCGTAGCCATCAACAATAAAACCAAATGGGCCATTGATATTTATGATAATGCCATGTATGTAATGGCTATTCATGATTTTATGGCTATAAAACCGCAGGGATATCAAACCAAACAAAACTGGACCCTGGTAGCCAATACCATCAAAAAAAATGTACGTAAGTACCTGTGGATGCCGCAAGCCCAGAAATACCTTCCCCATCTTTATTTGAACGGAAGCCCATTCTCCAAAGATTTTAACGAAAACGAGATCCTGTATAGCGGCGGATCTATCTGCGCTATACTCGCCGGGTTTAACACTCCCGCCGAGATCAAAGAAATAAACAGGCAACTATTAGCCGCCGCGGCCGTTGATAAATACTCCACGATTGGTAAAACGGTTTATCCGGCTTACCCTGCCGCGCAATTTCCTAACATGCACCCTTACAATTATCAGAATGCCGGCGACTGGACCTGGTTTGGCGGGCGAATGATAGCAGCCCTGGTGGCCAATAATCAGGCAAAGGATGCGTATAACGAATTAATACCGATGATTGACCGTGCCATTACACACAAAGGCTTTTATGAATGGTACGATGTGCAAACCGGCGCCCCCAAAGGTTCGGGCGATTTCAGGGGCGAAGCCGGTGTTTTATTTGATGCAATTACAGTTTTAAAACAATGGGCTATTAAAAATAAATAAAACACTTATTAGCATACAATTTTAGAAAACCAGTACTAAATCAATTTTTCATGAAAAAAAATAATACCATAAAGGTAGCGGGGATGTCTTTGCTCTTTTTTAAGGGCAGGGCTACCGTTTATCACCAGCCTCCTTAGTCGTTAGCCGCCATTCTCACACACGGCGCTACACTCCTCCGAAGAATCAATTGTTAAATTATTAATTAACGTTATGAAGAAAATCCTTATTTACTCGATCCTGTTCACCCTGCTATCCCTGCAGGCGATGGCACAGCTTAAAATTAGCGGAAAGGTTACCAGCGCGCAAGACAACTCGCCTTTACCTGCTGTAAGCATCAAAATAAAAGGCACCCCAAGCGGTACCGTTTCTGATGCCAACGGAAACTATAGCATTACATTACCCAATGCCAATGCTGTTTTAATATTCACCTATACCGGCTTTGCGGCGCAAGAAGTAAGCGCAGCCGGCAGGAGTACCATAAATGTTCAATTAAAAGAAACCTCAAGCGCCTTGAATGAGGTAGTGGTAATTGGTTACGGTACGGCAAAAAAATCAGATTTAACGGGCTCTGTAGCTACTGTTAAAGCCGAGCAATTGCTTGATAAACCTGTGCCCAACTTATCTCAGGCCTTACAAGGCAAGGTTGCCGGTGTTGACGTAAGCGTTAACAGTAATGCGCCGGGTGCTGCGGCAAAGGTGCGCATCAGGGGTATAGGTTCCATCAACTCCAACGTCGACCCTATTTACGTAGTTGATGGTGTGGTAGGTGTTGACCCCAACTCTATCAACCCTAATGATATTTCATCAATTGAGGTTTTAAAAGATGCCTCATCAACTGCTATCTATGGTGTACGTGGTGCCAATGGTGTTATCATGGTAACCACCAAACGTGGCCGCAAAGGTCCTGCTACCATTAGTTACGAAGCCAATACCAACATCAGCCAACTTTACAGGCATGTGCCAACACTTAACTCCAAAGAATTTGTAGAAATTTACAACCAATCATTTGCAAACGGGTCAAAATTTGATCCAACCGGTGCGACACAATCACCAGCCAAGGCATTAACGTATCAAAATTTCCCATTACTATTTAATTCGGACAACAGCCCGAAATATGATACCAATTGGGAGAAGGAAACGTATAAGCCCGCTTTTTCACAAAGCCATCAATTGAATATTCAGGGTGGCAGCGACAAATCTGTTTACAGCTTATCATTGGGTTATCTTAACCAAAATGGCTTAACCCCCACATCAAACTTTAAACGTTACTCGGTTAAAATGACCATGGATAACGATGTAAAGGATTGGTTAAGAATAGGGGGCAGTATCAATGGCATTTTTAGTCGCCAGCGTTTGGTAACAGATAACAATGGTGGTTTGAACGTACCCCGGGCTGTAAGCGAGGAAGTGCCGATTGTACCTATCAAATATCCAAACGGAACCTGGGCCGGCAACTATGATATTGCTGGTTTAGAAGGCGCTCCAAACCCAATACAAACTGCCAATGAGCGGTATACTATTAATAATACCTTACAGGTATTGGGTAATATCTATGCAACCGCTAAGATATCCTCAGAGCTTGAATTTAAAACAGATTTCGGGTATAACCTCATCGGGCAAAAAAATAACTTTTACTCATCATTAGATCTGCAGCACTTATCAGCCGATCAGGGTGGTATTGCCAGCGTTAACTCCAACACCACTTATTTCTGGCAAACTGAAAATTATCTTACCTGGAACAAAAAGATCAATGATCATCAAAGGTTTACCGCATTGGCTGGTATATCTTTTAGCAGATCAGTATATCAGCGATCAAACGTTGAAACCCAAAACTTTATTGACGACTTTTTCCAGTTTAATAACCTGGGCGCCGGTTCTGTTAAAAGTGCATCAGGATCTGATGAAAACCCAAGTTCACCTGGCGCGCTTTATCCCGGTTCGTTAAACTCATACTATGGTCGTATCAGCTATAATATCGACGAAAAGTATTTGTTTACCGCAACCGGTCGTTATGATGGTTCATCAAGACCAGCCGCAGGGCATAAATTCGCTTTCTTCCCGTCATTGGGTGCCGCATGGCGCGTATCACAGGAGGATTTCCTGAAAAACAGTGAAACCATTTCTAACTTAAAACTAAGAGCAAGCTTTGGCTACACCGGTAACCAGGAAATTGGTAACTACCGCTCACTGGCCCAGTATGGTACAGGCCAAACCGTGCAGAACGGACAAGCGGTAATTTCATTGCTGCCAAGTTACCTGGGTAACCCGGATCTGAAATGGGAAAAAACACGCCAGATTGATGGTGGTATCGAATTAGGCTTGTTTCATGGCCGTGTTAACTTAGATTTGGATTACTATCAACGTACTACTACCGACGTATTATTGCAGGCCCCTATTCCGTGGTCGGCAGGTTTCACCACTGCCAACGTTTACAAAAACGTAGGCTCCATGAAAAACTCAGGTATTGAGCTAAGCCTGAATACGGTTAACGTTAAAACCAGCGATCTGGAGTGGAGTACCGGTATCATCTTTGCCGCCAACCAAAACAAGGTAACCAAGTTGAACGATGGAAACGCCGATATTTTCCCTGGCCCTAACTTCCTTGGACAAAACTATGTGATACGTGTTGGTGCACCAATAGGCTCATTTTACGGCATGACCCGTGTAGGTACCTATGGTGATAATGCAGCAGATATTGCAGAAGCAGCCAAACATGGTTTAAAAGCTGGCGACAGGAAATATATTTATAATGCTGATGGTAGTAACTATTACAGTATTATAGGCCGGTCAAATCCAAAATGGACAGGTAACTTCAACAGTACCATCAAGTACAAAAACTGGGATTTCTCATTCGATATCCGTTTTGTACAGGGTGTAAATACGGCTGCTAACTTTAAACACTCAGTTGAAGACAGGCAAACCATCTCCAACAGTTTAAAAACAGTTTTAAACGGATGGACCCCAAACAACCAGAACACGATGATATCACAAGTGCGTAACTATAAATATGCACAAGACTCGCACTTTGATACCTGGTGGGTTGAAGATGGATCATTTATACGTGGCCAAAACTTTGTACTGGGTTACAACTTACCGACCTCTGCATTGCAAAAATTGCATGTAACCCGTTTCCGTATTTATACCAGTGTGCAAAACTTGTTTGTAATAACCAAGTATACTGGTTATGATCCGGAGGTTGACACCTTTAATAACTCTTATGGTTCAAACCCTGCGTTTACTCAAAATATCGACTTTTTTGCAAACCCTCGTCCACGTATCTGGAACCTTGGTTTACAGGTTGGATTTTAAAAACAGTATGGTATGATACAATCAGAAAGAAAAATAGGAATGAAGGATAATAGTAACCATATAAAAACTTACTAAAATGAGAATATTAAAAAACATATTAATCATATCGGGCTTAGTACTTGCGTGCTCATGCAAAAAGTTTTTGGAAGAGCATCCCAAATCAGTTCTAACGCCAGATGCCGACCTTTCAAGCGCAAAGGTGGCCCGGGCATTTGCTAACGGATCTTATCAAAATCTAACAGGCCTATTGGCCGGCCAGTCTGGCTCATATGGTGGTAATACCTGGAACCTGATGGAGTTTATGACCGGTAAAGCCAACAGCGACCTGGGGCAAACAGGCTTTGTAAACTTCCAGACCCTTATTTACAGCAATACGTCGTTTTATTTTGATACCTGGTGGCAGCAAATGTACCTGGGTGTGGGTGCCTGTAACCTGGCTATCCAAAGGATCCCGCTTATTAATGCCGCGGGATTAACCGACGAAGCAAAAAACAACATGGTGGCCGAAGCCCGTACCATGCGTGCTCTTTACTACTTTTTCCTGGTGCGTATGTATGGTGCGGTTCCTAAAATAACCGAACCGCCAAAAGATCTTAACCTGCAAGTGCCGCGTGTACCTGCCAAACAGATCTATGACGAGATTATCATCCCCGATCTGTTAGCCGCCGAGAAATCAACTTTACCGGTAGCAACATCAACCGGGGGAGTAACCATGGGCGTGGTGCAATCGCTGCTGGCCGATGTTTATTTAACCTATGCAGGTGCAGCTATTAACGGTGGGGCGCAATATTATGCCGAATCGGCAAAACGCTCACTGGCTGTAATACAAAGCGGTAAATACTCTTTGTTCCCTAACTATACCGATATGATCAACCCATCCAACAAAAACCTTGGCGAGTTTATCTTTCAGGTACAGTACGCCGCTTCTGTTCCGCAAGCAAATCCGCTTACACCACTTACTATTCCTAACTTTTCGGGTATTTCTAAATACTCAGACGAGTACGGATCGGTTTGGCCAACAGATCAGTTCATTGCTTCATTCCCGGCAGGTGATAAACGTGTAGCAGAAAAACAATTCTTTTACACCAGCTATCCTTCTATTAAAGCACCGAACGCGCCGGTTGTGTTTAAAAATCACTACATCTACAAATGGTTTGATGTAAACGCGGTTACCAATACTGCAAAATCAGATTTGAACTACACCATTTACCGTTTGGCCGATGTGATGTTGATGTATGCCGAAGCATCAAACCGTGCCGAAGGGTCACCAAATGCCAATGCTATTCAGTATGTGAACCAGATCCGTTCAAGGGCTGGCCTGGCTGCAATAGGTGCATTGTCACAAGATGCGTTTGAGAAAGAAGTATGGCTGCAACGTTATTTTGAGCTTTGTTTTGAAAATAAAATGTGGTTTGACATGATTCGCACACGCAAAATACATAACGATGTTACCGGTAACTGGGATAATTTTGTGGGACACAAAACCGTGTTCAACGCAACTTATTCCGAAAAACAATTATTGTTCCCTTTACCAAAACAGGAAACAGATGTTAATCCAAAATTATTGCCTAATAACCCAGGCTTTTAATTAATATAGGTTAATATAAAACAGAACAGCCCCGGACAAAACCGGGGCTGTTTTTTTATGACAGGTTAAGATGGGTTACTCGCTTCTGAGGCTTTTAACAGGGTTGGCAATGGCCGCTTTGATAGATTGAAAACTTACCGTAAACAGGGCTATCCCGATAGCAACTACGCCAGCAAATACAAACACTTCCCAGCCAATAGGAATACGGTAGGTAAAATCCTGCAGCCACTTGGTCATGGCCCACCAGGCTATGGGCGATGCTATGATAATAGCTATAAATACCAGCTTGATAAAATTAAGCGATAACAACGTAGTGATGTTGCCAATACTGGCACCCAGCACCTTGCGGATCCCGATCTCCTTGCTCCGCTGCTCGGCCATATAGGCCGCCAGGGCAAACAAGCCAAGGCAGGCTATAATAATGGCCAGTATGGCAAAACTGGTAAATATGCGCCCCATGCGCTGCACATCGGCATACATGCCGGCAAAACGTTCATCCATAAAGGTGTAACGTATGGGTTGATTGGGCGAAAAGCTTTTCCAGGTGCGGGTGATCTCGGCCAGCGTATTTTTCATGTCGCCGGTTTTTACTTTTACCGATACGATGGAATTGCTGGTACTTAAATGCATTACTAACGGACTAATCCCATCGCGCAATGACTCAAAATTAAAATCCTGCACCACACCGATGATCTCCTTCGGCGCGCCATAATTCACTATCCTTTTACCTATCGGATTTTTAAGGTTGAGTTTTTGCGCCAAATTTTGATTGATGATCACCGCCTGCGAATCGGTTTTCATGGCCGGGTTAAAATTACGACCGGCAACAAGCTTCATACCAAAGGTTTTGATATAATCTTCATCCACATCCCAAAACTGGCTGCCAACGCCAACATCCACTTTAACCCTTCCTTCATTAAAAAATTCGTTACCGTTGCGTTTAGTTCCGGCCACCGGTAAAAAATCGCTGATGGATACGCTTTTTACTGCTTGCAGTTTTAACAGTTCATTCTTAAAGCTCTTTACTTCATTATCCTGCAAGGTATTGGTTCCTTGAATCATCACTACCTGGTCTTTTTCAAACCCAACCTTTTTATTGAGGATGAATTGCATCTGGTTGTAAATAATAAATGTGCTGATGATGAGAATGATGGATGTGGTGAACTGAAAAACAACAAGCCCGTTACGCAATCCAGAGCTTTTAGCGCCTGTACTCAGCTTGCCTTTCAACACTTCGGCAGGCTTAAAGCCCGACAGGTAGAATGCGGGATAGATTCCCGCAACTACACCAATCAGAACAGCCGATACCAATACTGTTGGTAACAGCCACCACTGCTGCCAGGGTATAGTTAATGATTTTGATGCCAGTACATTAAAATAAGGCAGCAGTACAACAGCCAGTATTAAACCCAAGATGAAGGAAAAGAAACTGTATAATAAAGATTCGGTTAAAAACTGACTGATTAAACCGCTGCGTTGCGAACCTACCACCTTGCGTAAACCAACCTCCTTAGCCCGGTTGGCCGATTTAGCGGTAGAAAGATTGATAAAATTGATACAGGCTATAACCAATATAAAACCCGCCACAGCGCCAAATAGCCAAATGAAACGGATATCACCATGCGATTCGCCATCATGAATGTCATATGACCGGAGGTTGATGTCCTGAACATTTTGCGCATACATACTTAATGCTGCCGCAATTTTTGACGCGTTCTTGTCCCCGCTCTTAATCATATCGGGGATATAATAATTGTTGATTACCGCATGGGTTATCTTTTTACTAAACCCGGCGGCATTAGTTCCCGGTTTTAGTTTAACATAAACGTGGTAATTGCTGGCCTGCCAGGTAGTTTGCTCGCCGTTCCAAAATTCCACACCGGCAAGGGTTAGCAAAAAGTTATATTGGTGCAGGTGAGATGTGGCCGGGATATCCTGCATCACACCGCCAATTTTATAGGCCTTACTTTTATTATTGTTCAGGTACATCACCTTACCAACCGGGTTTTGACCGGGAAAATATTTATCGGCCTTGCTTTTTGATATCAGCATGGTATAAGGCTCGCTAAGCGCATGAGCGGCATCGCCATAAACCATAGGCAGTTTTAATATATCAAGCAAAGTTTGATCGGCATAAGCGAACCCTTCCTCATGTGTATTTTCGGGGGCATCGCTCCGTTTTAGCTCATTGCTCCCGGCGCCCCAAAAAAGCGAGTTGGGCATTAAGCGGCCAAATTGCTCCACTTCCGGAAAATCAGATTTTATTGTCCGCCCCATTACCGCTGGCCAGTCAACTCCTTTTTCATGAACCTGATCAAAATTGTATTGCCCTACTATCCGGTAAATACGGTTGGCATCCGGGTAACTTTTATCAAAGCTCAGCTCCTCCCTTATATACAGGGCGATAAGCAGGCAGGCGGCAATGCTCAACGCAAAACCACCAACTTTAATGGCCGCGTACATTTTCTGTTTGAGCAATTGTCTTAGCGCGATTTTCAAGTAATTTTTTATCATGGTAAAATGGCTTACAAAGTTATCAATTGGATTGCCTGGTACTTTTTTTTTAAAGCCCGGTTCAGAATAACCGGTACCTGTTTCTTTATAAGGGTTAGCTGGTTTGGCGTTTGCTTCCGCTTCCCGGATACGTTTGAGGATCTTTTTAAAAAGATAATAGCTATACTCTTCCGGACTCTCCTGCACTGCTCCGGGCTCCCACCACTCCAACATGAGTCTAACGCTGTTCTTAAAATCCGGATTTTCATTGAGCAATGTATCCAACTCCTGTAACTCCTTTGCAGAGGCTTCGTGGGTGAGCCTTTTTATCATCAGATGCCAGATACGGTCTTCTGTATTCATTTCGCAAACGGGTTTAAATAAGTTATAGGTATAGTAAACTTTATGATAAAATACGTGCCACTATTATAAATAATTCATTTACAATGAATTAAATACAAAAAATATTAAATAAATCGTCCGTATCCGTACAGAATGTTCGCTTTTGAGCCATTTATTCTATCCATTTAGCATAGTATTAATAGTATATACGCTTTATATGACGCGCCCTCATATCAATAGGTTGCAGCAAATAATAAAAAAATATACAGTACTATGTATTGTATAGTACCATGTTATATATATATTTGTTTTAATTTTTAACCTTAACTATCATGAACATCAAAACATTACTATACACAGGCATTATTATCCCGATAATTTTTTGGGCCTCCACCATCATATGCGGTTTTATTCATGGTAACTATAACCACCTGAGTAATACTGTTAGCGAGCTTGGCGCCATGGGTACCCGATCCGAACCTTTAATGGCAACCCTAACCATGTTTGGCGCCATTTTAAGTATGTTTTTTATCATGGGTGTTTATGGGGCCTGTAAACAATTAGGCCTTAACCTTATCCCAGTATTTACACTGCCCGCGTTTACTTTGATGATGGGCTGGGTTGCCATGTTTCACGCAGGCAATCATCTTCATTCTGCTTCGGGGCCCTTTTTTTTACTGTTATACCTGGGCGCTTTACTGGTTGTCATTTTATGGCGGGGCAGACAAGAGCTGGTATCGGTCAGAATAATTTCCTTAATCAGCCTGTCACTCATGCTGCTTATATTTTTACGCTTTGTACCTGCTATTGAAAATGTTTATCCGGGCCTTATTCAGCGGTTTGCGCATTTGGGCTGGTCGGTTTGGTTCATGGGTTTGAGTGTAGGGCTCATCAGACTGGTTTCATTACAGGAAAATCAACAACTTTTAAATCACTAAAAATTTATATCATGAAAAAACTACAATTAATAGCGGTTATGGGTATCCTTTTATCGGTAACTGCCTGCAGATTTGGCAAAAGACATACTACTATTGTGGAAAATGCAAATGGTTTAACGGTAAGAATAGAATATGTGGGCCAAACCTATTTTACGCCCGATGGCACCGGTATTCAAAGCATTTCACCCAATGGCTATGTAAAATACTCGCGGGATGGCAAACAGCTGGTTGCCGAGAGCGACTATCATGGCAAGATCACTTATGAAATAAACGACGGCGGCAAACAAACTATGCTTGGCGAAGCCGACAAGGGATTTTTGGCCCTGGCGGTTAAAGACATGATCAGACACGGCCACAACGCCGATGGGCGATAACTCATAGGAGTTATCTAAAAAGCAGGTATAGTTATACCTGCTTTTTTTATGCATAATTGAAAACATTGATAATAATTAGCCGGTTTATAGGTTAAAAAGACATGAAAATAAAATTATACAGCCGTGTGTTTGGCTTATTATTATTAGCCCTGTTTAGTTATAGTTTAGTTAGCGCACAAACAGCACCAATGAAAACTCCAAAAGGCAACGACCAAACCCTGCAGATAAGCCGCAAAAAGATCGACTCTTTGGATAAAGCTTTGATAGCCCTGCTGGGCGAACGCGAAAGAGTGGTAAAAGAAATTGGTGTTTATAAAGCACAAAACAATATCCCCGCCCTGCAAGCCGACCGTTTTAAACAGGTGATCGAAAAAAGTATTGAGGCCGGTAAAAAAGAAGGGTTATCAGAAACTTTTGTAACCGAACTGATGAACGCTATACACAAAGAAAGCTTGCGGATAGAGGAAGAGATCAAGGCGCAAAAGTAATTGAAGCTTTGTTAAGCAATAGCATGATGCAGAGCCTACTCACCAGTCTACACTTTTTAATACACGCGTCATTGCGAGGTACGAAGACAACCGACCGGAGGGAGTTCATTAATACCAATAAAAACAAACACAACATTGATAATCCCCGATAAGCAGAGTCACCCTGTAAAGCATAGAGATTGCTTCGTACCTCGCAATGACGCGCGGAGAAAATTCACTCTATCCGCGAAGCCCGGGGCATGCATGCCTCAGTTTTCAGCTGACGTAAGCTGGAAGCTTACCACATGCCCTCCACGAGATATGCTTACGCTAATCTCGCGGGAGCGGATACTGATAGGCAATTACATCATCAAAAGCTTCTTATTTAATCACCATTAAATTTTTGTATTTAAGCGCATCAAAATTTTATTCAGGCTCGGCTACACCAAACGGAACAGGCTGATTATGAGATTTTTTGCCATTAAATAAGCATGGTATTAAACCGTATCAATTTCACACCAAGTTACTATAAATCAATTATTTATATCATTCAGCTTGCTTTATTCTCATTAACTTTAATAAATTTGGATTGCCGGAAACGTCCATTTTCAGCGTTATTCAAACCGGCATTCTATACTATAAATCCATGAAGAAAAAATTTTTAATTGCCTGTTTTATAGCGGGCGGCCTGGTAAAAACCGGAGTTGTATATGCTCAGGCTCCGTTTTCTGTCAGCAACAAATCGGTAAAGGTAATTGTATCTGAAAAAGAAGCAGGCTATAAGCTTACACCAACCGAAACACTTCAGTTTACAGACAAACCCCAACCCGCCGAAACAGAGGTTGCTGTTTTTGTTGATCCGGCTAAAACATTCCAAACCATGATGGGCGTAGGCGCTGCTTTAACCGATGCATCGGCCGAGGTATTCGCCAAGCTGCCAAAGGATAAGCAAAAAGAGTTTTTAACTGCCTATTACGATAAAGACAAAGGCATTGGTTACACACTGGCCCGCACCAATATCCAAAGCTGCGATTTCTCAAGTGATAGTTACAGCTACGTAAAAGAGGGTGATGCTGATCTGAAAACTTTCGATATCAGTCATGACAAAACCTACCGCATCCCTTTTATTAAAGCGGCTATAGCGGCGGCAGGCGGCAAGCTAAACCTGTTTGTTTCGCCATGGAGCCCACCGGCTTTTATGAAAGATAATAATGATGTACTGCACGGCGGTAAATTAAAACCTGAGTTTGACCAAAGCTGGGCCAATTTCTTTGTGAAATTTATCAAAGCCTATGAAAAAGAAGGTATCCCGGTATGGGGCCTTTCGGTACAAAACGAGCCTATGGCCAAACAAAAATGGGAGTCGTGCATGTTCACCGCCGAAGAGGAGCGCGATTTTGTAAAGAACTTCCTGGGTCCAACTTTGCACAAACAAGGCCTGGCCGAAAAGAAACTGATTGTATGGGATCATAACCGCGATTTACTTTACCAACGCGCCAGCACCATACTGGAAGATCCTGAGGCTGCCAAATACATCTGGGGTGTAGGTTTCCACTGGTATGAAACCTGGACAGGAGCGGGTCAGCAATTTGAAAGTACCCGCCGCGTACATGAATCATTCCCCGATAAAAACCTGATCTTTACAGAGGGCTGCATCGAAAAGTATGATTTTGCCAAAATTAATGACTGGGCAATGGGCGAAAGATACGGCCTGTCCATGATCAACGATTTTAATGCCGGCACTGTAGCCTGGACCGACTGGAACATCCTGCTTGATGAAAAAGGCGGACCAAACCACGTAGGTAACTTTTGCTTTGCACCGGTACATGCCGATACGCAAACCGGCAACCTCATCTATACCAGCTCATACTATTACCTGGGGCACTTCTCAAAATTTATCCGCCCGGGTGCCAAACGCGTAAGCGCGGTAGCCAGCAGGGATAAACTGTTAACCACCGCTTACCTCAACACCGATGGAAAACTGGCCGTGGTGGTGATGAACAAAACCGACGAAAAAATTGAATACAACTTATGGATAAAAGGCAAGGCCGCTAAAACAACCAGCCTGCCTCACTCCATCGCTACGCTTATTGTAGAATAAAGGAGTCTTATACTATATCAACTATATCTCTGGTGTGGTGGGTCATTTATGATCCACCACTATCATTACCGGGAAATGGTCAGACGGCAGTTTGGCCTCGTATTTATCTCCCTCCTTTGCTTTTCCACGATAGCTGTCGGTCAGTATCCCGTACCTTTTTACCGTAAAATCTTTAGTTAAAAATATATGGTCGATGCGTGAGGTAGTTTTGGTATTGGCGTTAAAATTATTGAAAGTACCATTCTCGGCATATTTAATGGGTGATAACTCATAAGCATCTTTTAAAGTGCCCGATGTATTGATCACCGCATAGCTGTCAGAAGTTTGATCGACATTAAAATCGCCCGAAAATATAACCGGGGCTTTGCCTGCGATAGCTTTGATTTTGGTTAAAACCAGTTTAGCGCTTTCCCTGCGGGCCACCACACCAATATGATCCATATGCAGGTTAAAGTAATAGAATTTATAGCCCGTTTTGATCTCCTGGAAAGATCCCCATGAGCAAATCCGCGGCAAGGCGGCGTCCCAGCCTTTGTTGGGCTTATCGGTAATGGGAGCCAGCCAAAAATCGCCATGGGTTAGCAGCTTAAATTTGGTGGTTTTATAAAAAATGGCCGAGAACTCGCCTTCGGTTTTACCGTCATCGCGGCCTATACCAGTGTAGGCATAATTAGGCATACTGGCCTTAAGGCCCTGTAGTTGATGGATAAGGCATTCCTGTGTACCAAATATATCAAAGTCATGAAACTGGATAAGCTTTATAATCACGGGCAAGCGTTGTTTCCACCCGTTGCCGCGTACAGAATCGTCATTACTGGCATTATCATTACGCATATTGTAAGTAGCTACCGTAAATTGCTGGGCAAACCCGGCAGTACAAGTAGCGATAGCCAGGATTAAAAGAAAAAAGAGTTTTTTCATGATGATTTGATAAATATGAACAGGCGGCGAAAATAAGGCCTGTGTATTAAACAAGCGTTAATTAACGAAATAAATTACTAAACTGTAAAAAGGCCTGTCAGTCTGAGCTTGTCGAAGACGCCCTGCCCACCATGGTTCGACGGGGCCCATCATGACACCCTATTTTTTATTCGTTTTCCCTACCCAAAAACAACGGTTTTATTCCCGTAAACAAAAACACGGTCTTCAATAACCAGTTTAAGTGCATTGGCTAATACGGCAGTTTCAATTTCCTGGCCGGCTTTTACCATGGTAGCCGCCGTAAACGAGTGATTTACCGGGATGATCTGCTGGGCGATGATAGGACCTTCGTCCAGCTCGTTGGATACGAAATGGGCTGTCGCACCAATCAGTTTCACCCCACGTTCAAAAGCCTGCTTATAAGGATTGGCCCCGATAAACGCCGGTAAAAATGAGTGATGGATATTAATGATCCGCATCGGGAACCGGGCTACAAATGCAGGCGACAGGATACGCATAAACTTGGCCAGCACAATATAATCCGGATTGTATTGCTGTATCACATCGGCCATTTGCTGCTCCAGCTCTTCACGGCCGTACTGCTCATGCGACAGGTGGTAAAAAGGCATATCAAAGCGTTCGCAAATATTTTGCAGGGTAGCGTGATTACCTATTACGCATTGCACCGTTGCACCCAGCGTGTTAAAATAATTGCGGATTAGGATATCGGCCAGGCAATGATACTCTTTGGTTACCATCACCACTATTTTTTTATGCGGCGTAGGATTTACCGATATAATAGCACCGGCAGGTAACACGTCTTTCAATGTATCCTCCAATCCGCTGGTATCGCCCTCCTCCACTTCCAGGCGCACAAAGAAAACATCTTCGGCTTTATCCACATGTTCGCGCATGGAAACTATATTGAGCTGATGTTTGGCCAGTATAGTAGCTATGGAACCTACCAAACCAACCTGGTCTTTACATTGAATAACAATAATCATGATATCAGGGTACAAAAAGAATTTGCCCGTAATTTACAAACAGGTATCATTTATACAAACAATTATGTAGTTTAAATCAGCGTCATGTATCGTTCGGGCGGCCATCTCCGTAATTACATGATATAAACCTTACATTATGAAACAATTTCTTTTAATGATCACAGCGCTGATCTTATGCAGCGCGAGCGCTTGTAATAAGGGCAAACTCCCGGCGTCAACATCTGTTATGGGGCAATGGCGATGGGTTAAATCAGTAGGTGGTATCGGTGGCTTTACCATAACACCCCAAAGCTCCGGTTTTACCCAACGTTATCAGTTTAATGACGATAGTACCTTCCGTTTTTACAGAAAAGATACGGTAGCCGCGCAGGGTAAATTTTCTATCGTGAGGAACATCAAATCTAACCCGCAACCTATCGATGTACTGAAAACAGGAGGCAATGGGTTCGACCAATCCCTGCTGATCAGGAATGATACGCTGTACTTACACGATATAGACATAGCCGATGGTTACGGCAGTATTTATGTGCGGATAAAATAGTTTTTAAGTCGTTAGTCCGAAGTTTTGAGTTCGAGGTCGTAAATCAAAAACCTTCGCTTTCCTGACTTTAGACTCAGGACTTCGGACTTACGACTCAACATCGGGTATAAAATTCACCTGGTTTTCCTGTTCAAACGTTACATAAACGCGGCGCCAGGGCTCATCGTTGATCAGGCGCCATTTATGGGCTGTGCCGGTGGTATCGGTGGCTATCAGTATTTCGCCTGGTTTTAATATAAACGTTTCGCCGGTACGAGTCTCAAATTCCAATGTACCCAATAAGGTGATCACGTATTGATTGGTTGGGGCATTGTGCCAGTCGAAAAATGAATGCGGCGGCGACTCCTGGAAACGCACAGATAAAGCTTCGTTAAATTGAGCTTCGGCTACGCTGCCTGTTTGCACATGTGAGTTGCCATCGGCCCCGGTATATAATTTATATGCTTTGATCATTTTTATGGAGTGCTATTTGCACTGGCGGCTAAACTAATACATTTTAATGTTTTAGTGATGAAGCCTGCATAACGGCATTGTAAATTATTAAATGACTACTGCCCGCGCCCGAAAAGTTTCACTTAGATATACTAGCCCTACAAATTCAACAAAATACCCTAAAGCCTGTTATAGTTTTACTGTCCGTGTAACTTTTACCCGACCATTAAATGCAGGCATATATTTTCTTGAACCAACCGCTTTAAAACACTATTTTTATTGCGTACATTTTTATCCGGGAATAAACCGGCCAATTAAAAAAATGAAAAAACTATTCCTTTTACTATGCCTTATTACGGCGGCTCATAGCTTTGGCTTTGCAAAATCCATCGCCATAAATCACTTTGTTGTAAAAGAAAACCCTTTTGCTGTTGACGAGGTTGCCGTAGTTGCCACCGATACCGCCGGTGTGATACAGGAAGATGTAAACGGGGTATTCACCTTTGTGATGAACGGTTTCCAGGAACAGCTCAAATTTGAAAAGGGAACCGCCTTTTATCGCCACAAGCTTGATCGCTCTGCCTTTTTATATGCCAAACACATGAACGACAGTGGTACACATGCCATCCTGTATTACATTTACAAACATGATAGTAAACTAAGCCCCTTCCATATCAGTTGGATATTACTGGTAGCCATTCCGCTGGCGCTGGTACTGCTGGCCTATATGTTTAAGCGGTTTATTATTATAGCGGTGGTGATATTCTGCATATTTCTGTATTTCAACTATCACAACGGCCTGAGTATGCCCACCTTTTTTGAAAGTATTATTGATGGCCTGAAGGGAATTTTTTAGATAAGCTGAAAGCCGAAAGTTGAAAACCTGGAAAATCAATAAATCATTAATTCAGCAATTAGCCTAATTCAATAATTCAATAATTCAATAATTCAATAATTCAATAATTCAATAATTAAAACGGTAGCCCGATACCAAAATTCAGCTGCATAAAGTTGTAGCTGTCGCCTGCCGTAACTTTTCCACTGGCATCTTTGCTGGTGGCATTGTTTTGGAGATAAGCCTTCTTAAACGGGCCATCACTAAATAATTCACCAAAGTGTTTGATGAGTACCCACTGATCGGAGCCGTTAAACTGTGGATCTTTAAATTTAAATGCCGCGTCGAGCCTGAAGATAAAGAAGCCGAGGTCGAACCGTAAACCTGTACCTACACCTACCGCGGTGGATTGCAGCAAATTATTAAACCGGAACTCACCATCCGGATTTTCGGCCTTTTTGCCTAAACGCCATACGTTGCCGGCATCCATAAATACCGCTCCCTTTAATTTGGCTCCCCAAAAGTTATTGGCTATGGTATACCGGTATTCGGCATTGCCAATTATTTTTATTTCTCCAAACTGATCAAGATATTTTAAACCTGCGCGGGTATTATAATTATCGCCATAAAAGGTACCACGGTTAAACTGTCCCGGACCTAAGGTACGTGGCAGCCACGCCCTTATATCATTAGCGCCACCGGTATAAAAGTTTTTTTCAAATATCAATTGATCACTGTTACCGTAAGGGATACCAATACCCGGATTTATACGGAATATAAATTGCCGTTCCCCACCCAGCGTTTTATAAATACGCAAGTCCAGTTCGGTTTTGGCATATTGCGAAAAAGTATAGCCAAATACTTTACGCTCATTATCCGCATCTCTTGAGGTATTAAACACGCTGCTTGCCAGGCTCAGAAAATTACCCCCAATATCTAAACTACCGCGGAAATAGGTAAAATTCTTATAAGAGTTTAGTTCAAGAGCGTTATACTGAAAAGTATACTGGCTACCCGTGGTAAATGTAGTACGACCAATTAGCCGCACATACGAAAGCCTGTTTTGGCTGATCAAAGTATCTCTGGCTGCGGGATCAAGTATACCCCGTGAAAATTCGACACTGATAGGTGTAATGGTATGTTGTTTACGCCCGGTTTCAAAAAAATCATAGGTAATTGAGTTGATAAAACTCTCGCGCCTTACCAGGCCTTTTTGATAAAACAATGAATAGTTACTGGAGAATGTTGTATGCGGTACACCAAATTTACCCAACAATGGAAAATCAAACGGTGTTAAAATACGGGGATAGATCAGGTTAACCCCTGCCCTCAGCTCCTGGTTTTGGATGCTATGCCCATTATCAAATAAAATACTCCAGTTTAATTTTACCTGTAATATAGCAGCCTGTTTAAACACATTACGGTTGGTGAAGGTGTTACCTATGTTATAACCAAAACGCCCGCCGCTAAACAGGATCTCGCCCTCCACACGGTCTGACATTTTTTTGAGCGGCACAATATCTATCTGCGTATTGAGCCGGTTGGAGCTATCGGCCAATTTTGAATAAGTGGGATTGGGCACATTACGGAAAACATTTAATTCCGAAAGCCTGGTAGTGGTTAATGTTTGCTTATCTATATTATAAAGCTCCCCCTTCCGAAGAAAATCATAATCCTTTACTACCCTCGGCTTAAAACGGCCCGAGAAGTCAACAAACCTGAATTGCGAATCAACCTGCAAGGTGTCGGCCTTACCTGTTGTGCGGCCGCTACTGCGCGAAATGGTAACCAGCGTATTATTGAGGGTGTAAACTGGGTGCTCCTTTTTACCTGCCGGGTTATCAATGATCATTTTAACATCAACCACGCTATTATTAAAGGTGGAGTCGTAATCAAAACTCACATACTGCCTGTAAAAATCAAAGTAACCATTCCGCTTCATCAGCGAGTATATCTCATCCCGGTCATGGGCCAGGCTATCGGTATCAAAACGTGCCCCCGGCGAAATGTGGGATATCTTAACACGGTTGGCGTCGAATAAATTTTTAATGTTTCTATCGGCAATACTATCTGATACCTTCCGTATCCGGAACATAGGGCCCTCCTGCGCGGTAAAAACCAGCTCGGCCTTTTGTTTTTTAACAACAATGCTATCCGTTACCTTGGCTTTCAAATAGCCACGGTTCTGGATATATCTTTCTATCTGAAAACGCGAAAACTCCACCAGGTTACTATCCAGGATGGAGGGTGCTGTGCCAAAATTACGTTTGCCGTTTTTGTTAAAGGTGTAATAAAATTGAAGGTCGAGCCAGTTATTGGGCTGCTGCTCCTTATCTACATAATTTACAGCCGCTTCGGCAAATTCCTTATCAATACCTTTAATGGTGATTTTGCGCACTATTACCTGGTTTTTTTTTAAACCACGGGTACTGCTACAGCCCGACCCAATAATGAGCAGCAAAATACTTAATATTGTAAGGCGGAAAACAGCAGGGTTTATATATGCTTTCAAAATCACAAATCAGTTTATTATCATCCTTACAACATAAAAAGTTTCGCAGGGAACATGGTTTATTTATGGTTGAGGGTTACAAATCGGTTACGGAATTTATAAACTCTGCCTACCAGGTTGATACCGTTTACCATACCCCTGCAATTGCTCCAAAATTGCTGAATTTATCCCGAAAAATAAACTTTCAGGAAATTTCATTAAATGAACTCCAAAAAATCAGCACACTGAAAACACCGCAAGAGGTAATTGGTTTGGTCAAGATACCAATATGGGCGGTATTAAATTATAAAGCGCTCGAAAAAAAATTTTCGCTGGTACTGGATAGCGTGCAGGACCCGGGCAATATGGGCACCATTATCCGCACGGCCGATTGGTTTGGCATACAGGATATTATCTGTTCTGAAGATACCGTTGATGTATACAACCCCAAAGTAGTGCAGGCTACCATGGGTTCCCTGGCGCGCGTTAATGTACATTATGCCGATCTTTTAAATATGCTGCCGCAGATCAAACTACCTATATTTGGTGCCATGCTAAATGGGCAAAACATGTACAATACTCATTTTGGCGCCGAAGGCCTGCTGGTGATGGGTAATGAAGGCAATGGTATCAGCGCCGCCATTGAACAGTTGATAACCACCGCCGTAACCATTCCCAGGGCCGGAAATGCCGAATCATTAAACGTGGCGATAGCTACGGCGATACTCTGTTCTGAAATAAAAAGAAATTCAATGAAATAAATGTTGGCTTTCCAAAAAATAAATTACTATTTTTGCAGTCCTTAAAAAATGGTCGGGTGGCCGAGTGGCTAGGCAGAGGTCTGCAAAACCTTTTACAGCGGTTCGAATCCGCTCCCGACCTCAAGGGTTTAAAAAAATTTAAAATACAACACCATGGGCGTTACTCGTTTAAAAAGAAAAGATAGAAAAAACAAAACTACTTCACGTTTAGAAGTTCAGTTTTTGAAACTGGCTACCAACCTGGAGTACGGAAGCCGTTCTGCTGAGTCAAAACACAGCCAGATAGCTAAAAACAACGAAGTTTTAGCAAAAGCTGCTGCCGCGAAATAATTTTTTCTGTTTTTAAGCGCTTAACGGTGCTTGAAAAGATCTTGTAAAAACCTCTTGTTTCAGAAACAAGAGGTTTTTTTATGTCTGAATCAGGATTTTCAGAATTTTTGAATTAACATAATTGAGTAATGGAAAAAATTCTGAGAATTCTTTAATTCTGAAAATCCTGATTCAGACATCCTCATTCTATCAATTCAGATTCAAGACAATAACTTTTTATTGATCCGCCCTATCAATCCAGGCCCTTCATAAATAAAGCCGGTATACAGCTGCACCAGCGATGCGCCGGCCTGTAGTTTTTCGATAGCATCATCAGCAGAATGTATGCCGCCTACCCCAATAATAGGGAACGAGCCGTTTGACTTTTGGTGCAAGTAACGGATCACCTCGGTAGAGCGTTTGGTTAAAGGTTTGCCACTCAGGCCACCCGCTTCATTTTTTAAACTTTCGGCAGCAGTTAAATTTTCACGACTGATAGTAGTATTGGTAGCGATAATACCCGCTATACCGGTTTGCTGTACAATATCCACAATATCATCCAACTGAGAGTCGGTCAGATCCGGTGCTATTTTTAGCAGTATAGGCCTGCTGATACCATTTTTTGAATTGCGTTGCTGCAGTGTATTCAGCAGATGCATCAGCGGTTCTTTTTCCTGCAATTCGCGCAGGCCCGGTGTATTGGGCGAACTTACATTCACCACAAAATAATCAACCACATCAAACAGACGGTCAAAGCATTTGATATAATCGTTAACAGCTTCCTCATTAGGCGTAACCTTGTTTTTACCGATGTTACCACCGATGATAAGTCCCTTTTGAGCACCCTTAGCATTTCTGCGGAAAGTGGCTATGCGCTCGGCGGCTACATCGACACCAAAATTATTAAAACCCATGCGGTTGATGAGCGCACCATCTGCCGGCAAGCGGAACATCCGTGTTTTAGGGTTGCCGGGTTGCGGCAGGGGGGTAACAGTGCCTATCTCCACAAAGCCAAAACCGATGTTGGCCATTTCGCCCATGAGTTCGGCATTTTTATCAAAACCGGCTGCAAGTCCTACCGGGTTTTTAAACTTAAGACCAAATACCTCTTTTTCCAGTCGCGGATTGTTCACATCCCAAATAGCTCTGCTCAAGGCAGCGCCACCCGGAAAACGGTTGAAGCGTTTTAAGTTACGGGTTACAAAATAATGTACTTTTTCGGGATCGAACAGAAACAGGATGGGTTTTAATAAAAAATACATGCCGCGAAGTTAACACATTCCTTTAGGTGTGTAAACCAGAATTTTAGGATTTTTTGATTTGGGCGACGATGAGTTGACTCACCCAGCCATCGCTGCGTTTTTGCGAGGAGGAACGACGTGGCAATTCCCGATAAGCAGGTCCGCTCTTTAGGTAGGGGATTGCCACGCTATGCTCGCAATGACGCGTGGGGTATACTTGCCCGGGTGAGTCATTCGACGCCATGCAGGTACTGCAACTTTTATTTAAAAACACACCACAAATCTGTATTTTCGAAAAATCAGTTATCCCTAAAACAACCTCAATGACCAGAAAAGAACTAAGAGACACCTTTAAACAGGGACGTCGTAATTTTTTGAAAACCACAGCCGTTGGCAGTATGGCCGCGGTGGGTATCCCTCAAATTGTATCGGCAGCGCTGGCTACCGAAAAAAGCGCGCCTAAATTAAAATTCAATAACGGTGATGTGATCTTATTTCAGGGCGATTCCATTACCGACTGGGGCCGCGATCATAAAAAAACTGAACCCAATACCACCAGTTCCCTGGGCTCGGGTTATACCCTCATTACCGCTTCAAAACTATTGATTGATCATGCCGGCAAGGATCTGAAAATATACAACAAAGGCATCAGCGGCAATAAAGTTTATCAGCTGGCCGAACGCTGGACCAGCGATTGCCTTGACCTGAAACCCAATATTCTGAGTATCCACATCGGCGTAAATGATTTTTGGCACACACTCACCGGCGGTTATACCGGCACTATTGATACGTACATCACCGATTATAAAAAACTGCTTACCCTTACTAAACAAACCTTACCCGATGTTAAACTGGTGATCTGCGAACCATTTGCCACCAAGGGCGTACGCGCTGTTGATGATAAGTGGTATCCTACGTTTGATCTGTTCCGCAAGGCCGCACGCGATATCGCTACCGAGTTCGGGACTGTTTTTGTACCCTACCAGGCAGCGTTTGATAAAGCGTTGGAGATAGCCCCCGCACCTTATTGGAGCATGGACGGCGTACACCCCGCTGTACCCGGCGAAGCCCTGATGGCCCAAACATGGCTTAAAGCAGTAGGAGCCTGAGCGGTGAGTGATAGTTTAAGTTACCCCATAAAATATCAACCTGAATTCCAATAGGAGGCACCTACGGAGCCTATTAATTCACACTTTGGGACTATAAACACGTGGCCCCCTTGGGGCCGGCAAATGGTTTATCATATAATAGTATACCTCGCATGAGATTCGACCTCAGAGAGACCACCTGTTTATAGAAAAATTTGAGGAAATTCCCGACTCCAACGGAGTCTCCTAATCACAAACTTGCTTACCGAACTCTTTTCAGTACGCTTTCTATTTTGTGGGTTAATTTAAAATGGAGATGGATGAGCAATCATAAACTGACGTTAGGTAAACGTTGATAAGTGTATTAATTACTAATTTTGTCACAGATAAATACGTTAACCATGTCGATAACTACCGAAGACGAAAGAATTGGGATGCAGCAGGTAAGTGATGCTGTTGCCATTACGCTCAGAAAGATGCGTGACTTTGCCCAACCGGGCATTTCAACAAAAGAACTTGACGAGTACGGCGGCGAATTACTGGCACAGATGGGTGCGCGTTCCGCACCTTTTTTAACCTATAATTTCCCTGGTTATACCTGTATTAGCGTTAACGAAGAGGCAGCGCACGGCATACCTTCAGCCGATAAGATCCTGAAAGAAGGCGACCTGGTAAACATTGATGTATCGGCAGAGTTAAACGGCTATTGGGCCGATAATGGTGGCTCGTTTGTATTGGGCGAGGATATCCACGGCCATGGCAAACTGGTAGCAGCATCCAAAGAGATATTGAAAAAGGCCATCAGCAACATTAAAGGTGGTGTCCGGATATCGGAGATAGGCCGATTGATCGAGACGGAAGCTAAAAAAGCAGGCTACACGGTAATAAAAAACCTGACTGGGCATGGCGTAGGTAGGAGTTTGCACGAAGAACCCCATGAAATAGCCAACTACGCCGACAGATATAACGCGGTCCGTTTCAAAAAGAATTCGGTGGTAGCCATAGAGACATTCATTTCCACACGTTCAACCATTGCCGATACCCAAGCCGACGGTTGGACGCTAACCGGCAATAAAGGCGGCTTTGTGGCACAGCATGAACATACCATTATGGTAACCGGTGGCGAACCGGTAATATTTACCGCACAGAACGGCATTTGGGATTAGAGCAGAAGGCTCAAAGCGGAAAGCTTAAAGCCCTGCTTAGTTTTAATAAGCTTTATGCTTTTAGCCTTCGGCTTTAAGCTCTAATCACAAAGCTTAAAGCTTTGGTAATTAACAAGTAAGCTTTTGGCCTTAGGCTTTCAGCCTTAAGCTTAATTTCGTACCTTTGCGCGCAAATGATTGCTATAAATAACCTTACGTTTGAGATTGGTGCGCGGGCCCTTTACGATGAAGCCAACTGGCATATAAAACCCGGTGAAAAAATTGGTTTAATAGGTGCCAATGGAACGGGGAAAACTACCCTTTTAAAAATTATTGTAGGCGACTATAAACCTACATCGGGCACCATATCAATGGCTAAGGACCTTACCATGGGTTACCTTAACCAGGATTTGCTGTCATACTCATCCGATAAAACTATTGTGCATGTGGCTATGGAGGCTTTTGAGCGTCAGAACCAACTGCATGATGAGATCGAGAACCTGCTTAAAAAGCTGGAAACCGATTATACCGAAGATCTTTTACACAAGCTGAGCGACAAACAACATGAGTTTGAATTGCTTGATGGTTATAACATTGAATACAAAGCCCGCGAAATTTTAGCCGGTTTGGGTTTTAGCGACAGCGATTGCGCACGTAAGCTCAACACCTTTTCGGGTGGATGGCGTATGCGGGTAATGCTGGCCAAAATTTTATTACAAGCTCCCGATATCCTGTTGCTGGATGAGCCCACCAACCACCTTGACTTACCATCTATCCAATGGCTGGAAGACTATCTGAAAGCATTTAACGGCGCTATCATCATCGTATCGCACGATAGATGGTTCCTGGATAAAGTGATCAACCGCACGGTGGAATCGCGCAAAGGAAAACTGACCGTTTATGCGGGCAACTATACCTTTTACCTGGAAGAGAAAGCCCTGCGCGAAGAAATTCAGCGCGGTGAGTTCAAAAACCAGCAATCAAAAATAAAACAGGAAGAGCGTTTGATCGAGCGTTTCCGGGCCAAGGCATCTAAAGCAAAAATGGCACAGTCGCGTATCAAAATGCTCGACAAGATGGAGCGTATCGATGATGTGGACGATGATAACCCGACAGTTAACTTCGCCTTCCGTTTCAGCAAGCAATCGGGCCGCCATGTTATAACTTTAGAGGATATCGTTAAAAAATACCCGGCTATTGATATTTTAAATGGTGGCGAAGCCGTAATTGAAAAAGGTGATAAAATTGCCCTGATCGGTGCCAACGGTAAAGGTAAATCGACATTGTTGCGGATCATCGCCTCGGCCGATAAAGATTTCCAGGGCAAGGTTACTACCGGGCATAATGTAACTACTACGTTCTTCGCCCAGCACCAGTTAGAGTCCCTGCACCTGGAAAACCAGATATTGCAGGAGCTGCAGGCTTTCGCGCCAAAACATACCGATACGGAGCTGCGTACCATACTGGGTTCGTTCCTGTTTACGGGTGATGACGTGTTCAAGAAGATCAAGGTACTATCGGGTGGTGAAAAATCGCGCGTGGCTTTGGCCAAGGCGCTTACTGCCGATGCCAACTTCCTGGTACTGGATGAGCCTACCAACCACCTGGACATGCAATCAGTAAACATCCTGATCCAGGCGCTGGAACAATATGAGGGTACGTTTATCGTGGTATCGCACGACAGGTATTTCCTGGATAACGTGGCCAACAAGATCTGGTTTATCGAAGATCAGAAGATCAAGATCTACCCGGGTACTTATGCCGAGTATGATGAATGGGCGGCTAAACGCAAGCTGGAACCAAAAACGGATATCCCTGCACCTCAGCCTAAAAAGGAAGAGAAGAAACCGGAGCCGACTAAACAGCCCCAAGGCGAAAACAAATTCCAACAGCTTAAAAAACTGAACCAGGACCTGGCCAAAATGGAAGAGCAGATCTCTGAACTGGAGAAAGTTGTAAAGCAACTGGAAGCCCAGCTTGCCGACGATAAAATTTATACCGACAGCAACAAGCTAAAAGATACCAACGCCAGCTACACCCAAAAACAGGCAGAACTCAAACAGGTTCAGCAAAAATGGGAAGACTTGGCCGAACAGATCATGGAGTTGGAGGCATAGAGCCCCCTAGCCCCCTGAAGGGGGAACTTTTTGATTTGCACATTAACGAATAAATGGTGTTATGGTGAGTTCCGTCGAACCATGGTGTGCAGGCTCTGCGCGCGAGTCTTCGACAAGCTCAGACTGACAAGCCTTTCCTTTCTAAAGAGCTCCGAAGTTTAAAAACTTCGGAGCTCTTTTTTTACATCATTTCAAGCTCACCGCTACAACCCCTGCTTAAGCTTAATCACCAATAATTCGGCAGACACCTCCCCCGGCTTTAATGCCGACAGATCAATAATACAGTCGCTGCCCACATTTTTGAATTTTAGCGCTTTGCTGCTTCCTAAAACAGTAGCCACTGTATTTGCGCCGGCATGAAAGGCACGCAGCTTAAATTGTGGTGTATAGGCAGGCAGTATGCAGTACAGGTCTTTATCTTTTTTGGTAAAAAAGGCCTCTACATAGGCAGTATCTCTTTGGGGTTTTACCAGTTGGGCAATACTAAAGCCGGCCATGTAGTTTTTGCCGCTTTTTTCACGCTTGATACCCGTGCTCCACTGGTAGGGTTGTTTATAGGCCTTTGTTTCATAAATGGCCTCGCCGTTTATTTTTAGCCAGTTACCTATTTCGGTAAGGCGCTGCTGCATAATTACGGGGATGCGCCCATCGGCCGTGGGACCAATATCCAGCAGCAAATTTCCGCCGCGCGATACAATATCGGCCAGCATTAAAATAAGGTTGTGCCCGCTTTTATAATCGCCCAGTTGCTCGTTGCGGTTATAGCCGTAGGAATGCCCTATCCCCTGGTTCTCCTCCCAGATCACATTGGCATCTTTTCCTGCTCCATACTCCGATGTGGTGTAGGTGGCGCCTGTATTTTTTTCGCGGGTATTACTTCCCCAGCGGTCGTCCACCACCACTTCTTTGGCCACCGGCGAGTCGTTAAACAACCAGGCTAACAACTCCGGGCTATGCCATTCCGAATCGGTCAGGTCCCATTCACCATCCGAAAAAATAATGGAAGGTTTATATTTCGTTACCAGGTCTTTAAACTGCGGGAACATGTGCTCCGTAACAAACCGTTTTTTATCTTTTAGCCATAGCGGATTGTACCATTCATATAGTGAATAATAATAACCCATTTTCAATCCCTCCTGTCTCACGGCATTGGTCAGGTCGCCCAGCAAATCGCGTTTGGGGGTACCTGTTACCGCGTTCCAGGGATGCCCCCAATCACGGTCCGCTTCCGGGCTATTCCATAAACAATAGCCCTCATGATGTTTGGAAGTAAGCACTACATAACGCGCGCCCGAGTTTTTAAATACCTGCGCCCATTGCTGCGGATCAAACATTTCGGCTTTAAACATAGGTTCAAACTGCGGATACAAAAAATTGGAGCCATAGTTTTTGTTATGGAAAGCGGTAAACTCATTAGGCGTTTTGGGCTCAATGCGGTTCCAATACCATTCGGCATAGCTCATGCCGCTGTTTTCAATTACCGGCGCGTAAGCCGGTACGGAATATACCCCCCAATGAATAAATATGCCAAACTTATCCTGGTGAAACCACTCGGGCATTTTTCTCGTGTTTAAGGAGGCCCAATTGGCCTCATACCGTTGGGCCGAAGCCATACCGAAGCTCAAAACCGCAAGCAACAGCATCCATGTTTTTTTCATTTGGTTGATTTTTGATTTGGTTTAACTAATGTAATCCATAATAATAAATTTTAGTCATGCCGAACTTGTTTCGGCACCCCACGTGCTAAGTATAACCGCTTGTCCTGTGGGATCCTGAAACAAGTTCAGGATGACAACCTCTGTTAAAAGCCTTCCGAAGTTTTAAAAACTTCGGAAGGCTCATCTTACAATTCCCCCAATCACTAATTCACTAACTCAATAATTCACTAATTAATTAGTATCCCTTCGTTGGTACCAGGTTGGGGTTATTCCGCAGTTCGCGGCTTGGTATCGGGAATAACAACTCTCTTTCGGTTAAAACCGGACCGTATGAAAACTTATGCCCTACATAATTATCAAAACCTTTGGTATCCACATTAAATGCTTTGCGAAGGCGTGCCATATCAAACCAGGTAATGTTTTCAAAACATAGCTCGTACCAGCGTTCGCGCCAAATGGCTTCGCGGAACTGCTCTTTTGATAAGCCGCTCAGGTTGGGTAATGTAGCTCTCGTTCTTACCTGATTAACCGCATCGTAGGCTTTGGCAGTCGGCCCGCCAACCTCGTTGGAGGCTTCAGCATAAATCAGCAACACATCGGCATAACGGATAAGCGACCAGTTCAAATCGCTATTGGCAGTTGTTGTTTGTGCCACCACGTCAAATATCTTATAAAGAAAATATCCGCCCAGGTCAACCACCTTAGTTCTATCGTCCTGGTTGGTGAATTTGGTAAAGAAAAACTGACCTTCTTTCGCCCTTAAATCAGCTGGATCGTAGGATTGTACAAAGGCACCGGTAGCATAAATCCCCCCAGTTTCGCTGGAGTAGGCCGAGATGTTTTTATTATAAGGGATGATCAACTCCTGCCAGTTGCCGGGGATGATCTGTGTTTTATACTGGATCATAAAAATATTCTCATCCACATTTTTCTTCGCCGGGTTATGCAAATCACCATAAGTGGTAAACAATTTAAATTGTTTGGAATCCAGCACCTCTTCGGCTTTTTTGGATGCCAGGTCGTAATATTCCGCGCCTTTTTGCAGGGGGAAACCAGCCATAGTCAGGTATACTTTGGCCAGTAACGATTTTACTGCGCCCAAAGTTACCTTGCCGCTGGCATCAGTCCATGGTAAGCCGGATGCTTCAGCAGTTTTCAGATCGTCAACGATCACTTTATAAACATCTTCTGCGGATGCCTGTTTGGGGCGTAATTGCGGCGATTGCAGATCAACAGGCTCGGTGATCAGCGGGATATTACCAAACAGCTGTACCAGCGTAAAATAATACCAGGCCCGCAAAAAACGTGCTTCGCCCAACAGCCTTTTCGACTCTGCAGCGTCCATCGCTATCCCCGGAATTTTGGCTATGGATAAGTTAGCATTACCTATCCCCTTATAATAGTTTTGCCAGTAACTCAGGCCATAGGCGTTATCGGCGGTATTGCGCAGGTCTTTTACAAAGTAGCTGTCCACAGCCTGTCCCAAATCGGTAGCAGCCTGTCCTGTGGCAAACTCTGTCATTGTCCAGGCACCGCCGCCAAAACCGCTGCTCATCGGGTCGCGCAAGCTGGCATATATAGCATTTACCGAACTGCGGGCATGCTCGGGCTTAGTAAAATAATTGTCGATGGTAAAATTACTCCTGTCGGTTTCATTTAAAAATTTCTTACAACCGGTGGCTCCCAACGTAGCGACTGCTAATGCCAGTAAGCCGTATTTTCTTATGATAGTTTTCATGTTTTTTCTCTTAAATATTTGCGATAAATTATAATCCGATGTTCAACCCAACCAGGAATACCCTTGGCTTTGGATAATCATACAGGGTTAAGCCCTGGTCAAAAGGCGCGCTGGAATTGGAAACTTCCGGATCGTAGCCTTTATACTTGGTGGCCACAAAGAAATTCTGCACCGAACCATAGATCCTTAAGCGGCTCAGTTTTAATTTCGAAATAGTTTTTGACGGAAAAGTATAAGCCAGCAGCAAATTGCGCCCGCGGATAAACGAGCCGTTGGTTACTTTATGACTATCATTATTGGTGGTGTAATACGCATTGATAGGACGGATCTGCGCTATAGGCGTATTCTGATTAGTCTCTGTCCAGGCGTTCAGCACCGTTTTATAACTGTTGGCGATACCCTGCCTGTCTTCGGCCGAGTGGATACTCCTGTCGAGCACATCATTACCATAGGTATATTGCAGATCGACAGTGAGCGACCAGGCCTTATACTGGAAGGTATTGAGGAAAGTACCAAAACCATCAGGTATACCTTTGCCGATGATGGTACGGTCCAGGTCGTTTATCGTGCCATCGTTATTCAGATCTTTATACTTGATATCGCCGGGCAACATACCGTATTTTTTGGCTTCAGCGGCTTCGGCAGTTCCCCAGGTTCCTAAACTAACCCGGCCAAAGAACGAACCCACAGGTTGGCCAACCCTGATGATACCATTGCCCGATAATATATCGGCATTGCCATTGGCCAGGGCCAGCACTTTGTTTTTATTAACCGAGATATTGAAGGTGGTGCTCCAGGTAAAATCCCCGGTTTTGATATTGGTAGAGTTTAGGGTAAATTCGATACCCTTGTTTTCCATACTGCCCACGTTGGAGTAAACACTACCGTAACCGCTGGAAAATGGCAGCGGGGCATCCAGCAACATACCATCTACCTTGCGGCGATACAGATCAAGTTCCAGGTTCAACCTGTTGTTGAACAGGCCCAGCTCCATCCCAAAATCAAGCTGTTTGGTTTTTTCCCATTGCAGCGTTGAGTTGGCTACCCGGTTGGTGCCTACGCCAATATTGCGTTCGCCATTAAAAATAACGTTATAGTTACCCAGGCCCGCCAAAGCCCGGTATGCCGGAATTTCGGAGTTACCGGTAGCGCCGTAACTGGCCCGCAGTTTCAAATTAGAAATAGCCGGGATATTCTTCATAAAGTCCTCCTCCATTACCCGCCAGGCCAGAGCCGCCGAAGGAAAGAAAGCGAACTGGTTATCGGCCCCAAATTTGGAGGAGCCATCGTAACGGCCGGTAAAGGTGACTAAATATTTATCGCGAAAACTATAATTGATACGCCCAAAATACGAGTTTAGCCCATACGCCTGCGCGTTGGAATAAGGCGCCTGCGGACTTGATCCCGCGCCCAGGTTATTGAATTGGAAATAAGGATCGGTAAAACCCTGTGTGGTTGCCTGGTCTTCAAACCTGTCCACATGCTGCCAGGATACACCACCCATAGCAGTTACCGCGTGTATTTTGGCAAACTTTTTATTATAAGTGAGGTAGTTTTCAAACTGCCATGAATTGTAGCGGTTATTGTTTACAGAAGCATCGCCATTATCCGAAATATATTGCATCCCCTTTACAGCAGAATAATCCTCCCGCTGGTTAATAATATTTACACCAACGGTAGATTTAAAATCCAATCCCGGGGCAAGGTGAATATTGGCCGACATGTCGCCAAGCAAGGTTTGGGTATGTAAAAGAGAGATCCTGTCGGCAGCTATCCTTAAAGGGTTATCACCACCCTCCATTCCCGGGTAATCGCGGTTGCTGGCCCAGCTGCCGTCGGCATATCTTACCGGGATGATAGGCAATTCTTCTATTACCTGGCGCATCATGGTAATACCACCGCCATCCAACTGATCAACTTGTTTATCGTCCTGGTTGGTATAGCTCAGCGTACCGCCAATTTTTATCCAGCTTTTTACCTGGCTGTCAAACACAAAACGACCGGCAAATCTTTTTTGCCATGAACCCCGTGCCAAACCTGCCTGGTTACGGTAGTTTAAAAAAGCGCCGAGGTTTCTTTTTTCATCACCATCGGTAATACCCAGCTGATGGTTTTGCGTAAAGGCCTTTTGAAATGATTCTTCCTGCCAGTCGGTATCATATAAGGGGTTGCCACTGGCATCAAACAATTTAGGATTGGTGCGTTTGGTTTTAGGATTGGTATATTTTGTACCGGTGGCCCAGCCAACGGGATCATATTTTTGAGCGTTGGCATAAGCCAGGTCCTCAACAGCCAAAAACTCTTTGGAGTTGAGTACGGCCAGTTTTTTAGGCAACACACCAATACTAAAATCAGGATCATAAGTGATTTTACCGCCGCCCGAAGTTCCGCGTTTGGTGGTTACCAGGATCACCCCATTGGCGCCGCGCGCGCCGTAAATAGCGGTAGACGAAGCATCTTTTAATACTTCGATAGAGGCGATATCATTGGGGTTAAGGTAATCTATCGGCGTACTTCCGTTACGCAGATCAACCGGGTTCAGGATCACCCCGTCTATTACATATAATGGGTTATTGGAAACGCTCAATGAACTGGAGCCACGGATGCGGATATTAGACCGGGCACCGGGCCGGCCAGAATTGGATGACACATTAACACCGGATACACGGCCAGACAGGCCCTGGTTTAAAGATGATACCGGGCGCTCCTGTAGTGTTTCAGCTTTTACCGTGCCCACAGAGCCCGTTAAGTCCGATTTTTTAACAGAGCCGTAGCCGATCACCACAACCTCATCTAATTTTTTTGATTGCGGTACCAGTTTGATCAGCATATTGCCGGAAGCGCTGTTTACTTCCTGCGTAATATAGCCCACGTAGGAAACCACCAGGACGGCATCATCGGGAAGCCCTTTCAGGCTGAAGTTGCCTTCTGTATCGGTTATCGCGGCTTTGTCAACATTTTTTACTTTAATAGTAGCTCCGGGTACACCAAGGCCATTCTCATCCACAACTTTGCCCTTTACATCAATGGGCAGAATGGATGAGTAATGCAGGATTCGTAAGCTTTTAGCGTTTAGCGGTGTGGTGATGGCCATCAATACAGCCAATACAACATACATGATCTTGAGGCCCAGAGCCGGACCTCTGGAAGACAGGGGAAAAATTAATTTCATAGCAGGAAATTTTTGGTTTACAGGTTAATGAACAGGAGCAGCCGACATGCAGACAGAACTACTCACAAGGCGTTTAAATTGGAGGTATGCGGGCCATCAGCGTTTAGCCATATGCCCATAAATGTAGCCAGCGTACACCATCGGCAATTTTTTTGGGCAAAGCGCGGCCATTACAAGGCAGGGGTAAAACTTGTTTCATAGCAGGAAATTTAATTAGCTACAGATTAACCGGATTGAATGATCAATGGACAGTCGTAACTGCCCGTTCACTGTAAAAAATAAGTGCGATTAAATTTTCAGACTCAGGCTGGTTAGCGTCATCAATACAGGCTCTTCAATAGGACTAATTTTTTTTGGCAAAGCATGGCCACGAGGGGAGAATTTGTAAATTTTTTTCATTGCAGGAAAATTTAGTTGGTTACAGGTTAATTGGTTTAAGCAGTCAATGTGTATAGATATTGCCACTTATTTTTTAATGTTATAAAACTATAATACAGATCACGGCTATTAGTAACCGAAATGAGCAATCTATTATGTTATCTTAACATGCAAATAATCAATGAGATAAATATACAATTAAATGTATTTTATACAGTTATTACCCCCTTGCGGTAAAGGTGAACGGAATATTACATATGTCATTGCTGTACGGATACGAAGTAATCCCGTAGCGTACGTATACTTGAAACGAGATTGCCACACTGCACTCGCAATAACATGCGGGGGAATCTTTATTCCAAAAGTCCTTGCTCCTTATTCCAAAAAATCGTATATTTATTAATAACAGCCCGGCTGCCTTTTAAACAGGTAACCGGGCTGTTGTGTTAAGAGCAAAAAAAGGCCCAAAATCAACCATTTTACATATAGTTATTTGAAAATCAATTATTTAATACTTTTTAAAATTTAAAAAGCACGCTAAAACCACCCTGAAATTTGTTAAAAAGTGTTAAAATCGATGTTTTCGAATCCTTTTTGAAAGATTTTCCGCTGTTTTTGAGCAGAAAAGTGTTAAAATTCAAGGTTTAAAAAGGTTTCCCGAAAGGATAATTTTTTAAATGGGTAGTAACCCGTTATTTCTGTTCGGGAATTTCTTAAATTTCGCCACGCCAATCCTGCCGAGGGCTGAACAACAAATAAATTGATATAAAATGAGAAAACATTACTACCTACTGGTTCTCTTATTCACTACCCTCCGGGGATTTGCGCAATCGCCCTATGATAATAATGTTTATGACCCGGCTATCAAAAGCGTGGAGTTTTACAACACGCAAAAACAGGGCTCGTTCCCGGTAATCACCTTAGGATCAACAGAAAAAGTAACGCTGGCCTTTGATGATCTGCGTGGCGGCAGTCGTAATTACTATTATACTATTGAACATTGCGACACCCGCTGGAACTCGTCAAATCTATCCACCGCCGAGTACCTGCAAAGCTTTACTGACGATCGTTTGTATACCTATACCTATTCAACTGGTACTATTCAAAAATATACACACTACGAGCTCAAGCTGCCCAATAACAATATAGCGCCCAAACTGTCAGGCAATTACATACTGAAAGTTTATGAGGATGGCGACCAGTCAAAAATGGTGCTTACCCGCCGTTTATATGTGGTCAACAAAAAGGTATCCATAGCGGCCACTATCGGTACTTCGCCCGATGTACAAACCCGTAAAACTAACCAAAAAGTAAACTTTACGGTTGACTATGCCGGCTTGCCTATACAAAACCCTTCATTCGAGATCCGTGCTTTACTGATGCAGAACGCGCGTACCCAAACCGGCATTTTAAACACGCAGCCCACTTATGTGCGCGGTACACAACTGGTTTATAACGATGTATCGATCAATGATTTCCCAGGCCGCAATGAGTTCAGGCTGTTTGATACCCGCACGCTGAAGCTTAACTCCCAGCGTATTGCCCGTATCATAAAAGACACAGCCAACAACGTGGTACTATTAACTGACCCGATTCGCGATAGTCCTGATTACCTGCTGCTCTATGATAATGACGGCAAGTTCTTTGTATTGAACCAGGATGGTACCGACCCGCGTACTGATGCCGATTACGCGCACATCTATTTTGGTTTGGCCCCTTATAAATCCGCCGCAGAGGGTAGCCCCTATATTGTTGGCGCATTTAATGATTATAAACTGGATGAGCGCAGCAAGCTAACTATGGGCGAGGATGGTAAATACCATATCAACCTGCTACTTAAACAGGGGGTTTATGATTATGAATATGTATGGTATGATAATGCCACCAAAAAAGCCAATGATATAGTACTGGAAGGCAGCCACTTTGAAACCGAAAATGATTACCAGTTGCTCATCTACTACCGTGCTCCTACCGCCCGCTGGGACGAGCTGGTTGGCTTTGGGGAATTGAACAGCGTGAAGAAATAATTTACAACCTATTCATTAAAATAATAATATTTCATAAATTGTGCTTATGAACAAACCTAAAAATATCACCCGTACCCTTATTATCGCTTTCGCTGTGTTAGCTTATCATGTAGGTCGAGATATTGTAAAAATCGGCATCAAAGATGGTAAGGCTACTCATGAGCTGATGGCAAAAAAATAAACAAGCATTAATTGATTCCTGAGGATTTAGCCTAACCGGACTTATTGCTTATCTTTGCACAAAATTCAGCACATGACCGGAAAAGCCCCTAAAGAATCATATACCATCATGAACGAACTGGTATTACCCAATGATACCAATACTTTAAACAACCTGATGGGTGGGCGCCTGCTGCACTGGATGGATATTGCAGCGGCCATATCCGCGCAAAAACACTGCAATCGTATTGTAGTAACCGCTTCGGTTGATAATGTATCGTTCCAGTCGCCAATTAAGTTGGGGGATGTGATCAACATTGAAGCTAAGGTAACCCGTGCGTTCACTACCTCGGTTGAAGTAAGGATGGATGTATGGGCGCAAAATATACCCTCGGGTACCCGGGTAAAAAGTAACGAAGCTTACTACACCTTTGTGGCCCTGGATAGCGAAGGGCAAAAAACAACCGTACCTGCCCTGATACCGGAAACGGAAGAGGATATTAAGCTTTACGAAGGTGCTTTGCGCCGTCGCCAACTGCGGTTAATACTAGGTGGTAAAATGCAGCCGAATGACGCTACGGAGCTAAAAGCCCTGTTTTTTGGCGAACAACTGCCACTCAATCTGCGCGACTAACAGCAGCCGTAACAAAAAAATAGTTTCGCGGTCTAAATGGTATGATACGGTGTACCAGTCCATTTAAATTTTAGTGCCATGAGATATTTTTTATGTTTTTTACTGCCTCCGCTGGCCATCCTGACCACCGGCCGTATCGGAGCATTTATACTGAATATATTTTTAACCCTGTTCTTCTTGGTACCGGGTATAATACATGCCATACTGGTAACCAATGACTATTATGAGGCCAAGAGGCACCGCCAGCTGATGCGCGCCACCCGCCGGGCAAGGGCCTGGTAAACCGCTGATAAATATGATTACACTGATTTCGTCGATTAAATCGTAGTTCAATATAAAGGCCATCAACGAAATCAGCATTATCATTAAAATCAACGGTCAAAATTTACCATATTTGCCATCATGCAAAAAGGTAAGCTCTTAATTATTGATGACGAGGAACGGCTACGCAACCTGCTTGCCCGGATCCTGCAACTGGAAGGGCACGAAGTTTTCACTGCCGCCAACGGTAAAGAAGGCCTGCGTAAACTACAGCAGGAATATATACATGTAGTACTCAGCGACGTAAAGTTACCTGATACTGACGGCATTACCCTATCAGAAACCATTAAGAAGAATTATCCTTCAACAGAAATTATTGTACTAACAGCCTACGGCACTATTAACGATGGTGTAAAAGCTATTAAGGCCGGGGCGTTTGACTATATCACCAAAGGTGACGATAACGAAAAGATCATCCCTCTGGTAAGTAAGGCTATGGATAAGGCCCTGTTGCAGCAAACCGTTATGGAGCTGCAAAGCAAGCTGAATGATAAATTTGGGTTCGACAGGCTCATCGGTAAATCAACCGCCATTAGCGATGTGATCAAACTGGCGCAAAAGGTAGCGTTAACGGATACTACAGTTTTGCTATTGGGAGAGACCGGTACCGGCAAAGAAATTTTTGCCGAAGCTATTCACCAGGCCAGTAACCGCAATACCAAATCGTTCGTGGCAGTAAACTGCAGCGCTTTTACTAAAGAGCTGTTGGAAAGTGAGCTGTTTGGCCATAAAGCAGGCTCATTTACCGGGGCGCTGAAAGACAAAAAAGGACTGTTTGAGGAGGCCAACGGAGGTACCATTTTTTTAGATGAGATAGGCGAGTTGGATCACGATCTGCAAGCCAAATTACTCCGCGTGCTGGAATCGCAACAGTTTTTAAAAATTGGTGATATTAAGCCTACCCAGGTAAATGTGCGTATCCTTGCCGCTACCAACCGCAATCTGCAAAACGAAATCACGGATGGCCATTTCCGGTCAGACTTGTTTTACCGGCTTTCGGTTTTCCAGATCACCCTGCCCGCCCTGCGCGAGCGTAAAAAGGATATTAAGCTGCTGGCCGAATTTTTCATGCAGCACTTTGCCCTGAAGGTTAAAAAGCAAATCAATGAACTCAGCGATGAGTTTGTTCATAAACTTGAAGATTACCCATGGCCCGGCAACATCCGCGAACTCAAAAATGTTATTGAACGCGCGGTAATCCTGGCTGATACTCAGATTTTAGATGAAAGCCTGTTACCTTACGAAATTCAGCAGCAACAGGTAAAAACAGGTATACCGATATCGGCGTTTGATCTGTCATCGGTAGAGAAGCTGCACATTCAACGGGTGCTGAACCATACCCATGGCAACCGCTCTGAAGCCGCCCATCTTTTAAATATCGGGGTAGCTACCCTTTACCGGAAACTGAAGGAGTACGGACTGGAATAGGATCAGCCAATCTTGCCTAAACAGTTTTGAAAAAGTTTTTCGAATAGCATTATATGCTCCTTATTTTACCAACGTTCTTACATATTAATACTTGTTTTTTACAGGGCGGCGGGCACTTAAATCCAGAATTTTGGCATCAGCAACAAACATGATGATGAACAACCCAATCTCAAACCCGGCAAAAACAGCTCTCATCGTTGGCGCCAATGGCGTTATCGGCACTAATCTTATTAACCATCTTTTATCGCTTGGCGACTGGAATATTATTGGTCTGTCCCGGCGTGGGGGCACTTCTTCAGCAAACGTTAAATACATTTCGGTAAACCTTCTTGATAAAGGAGATACGGCCAAACAATTAAATTCCCTATCTGCAGTTACCCACATATTTTATGCAGCCTACCAGGACAAACCTACCTGGGCCGAACTGGTTGAGCCCAATTTAGCTATGCTGGTTAACGTAGTTAACGTTATTGAACCCATTGCTTTAAACCTGCAGCATATTAGCCTGATGCAGGGATATAAGGTTTATGGAGCTCACCTGGGGCCATTTAAAACACCGGCCAAAGAGAGTGACGCCGGTCACATGCCGCCCGAGTTTAATGTTGATCAGCAAAATTTCCTGGAGCAACGGCAACAAGGCAAAAGCTGGACATGGTCGGCCATACGGCCTTCGGTAGTGGGAGGCACGGCTTTAGGCAACCCTATGAACCTGGCATTGCTTATCGCTGTTTATGCTACCATCTCCAAAGAATTAGGCATCCCGTTACGCTTTCCGGGTAAACCAGGTGCTTATGACAAACTCATGGAAATGACCGATGCCGGACTCTTGGCAAAAGCAACTGTATGGGCGGCAACAAACCCAAATTGTGCCAACCAGGCTTTTAATATCAACAATGGCGACTTATTCCGCTGGAACGAAATGTGGCCTAAAATTGCCCGCTATTTTGATATGGAAACCGCGCCACCACTGCAAATGCCCATGCAAACGGTGATGGCTGATAAAGCCCCGGTATGGGAAAAGATACAGGAAAAATATGAACTCGAAAAACACCGATACGAAGGTGTTTCTTATTGGGGTTTCGGTGATTTTGTTTTCTCCTGGGATTATGATTTTTTTGCCGATGGTTCAAAAGCACGTCGTTTGGGCTTTCACGAATATGTAGATACCGAACAAATGTTTGCTAATTTGTTTGATGAATTCCGCCGTAAAAAAGTGATTCCATAAGTTTACACAGAACAGCAGCAGGCATACTTTATTTGTATACCTGCTGCTGTTCTGATCAATTGTTCACTGGCTGATAGATCTCCCGCTCCATAATAATATTCAGGCGGGTAAGCAATTCTGTTGGGTTAAAACCAATGCGTTGATATTCTGCTTGCACAGCAGCCTTTGCCAGATTCAAAGCATCTTCGCTTTCCCAATTGGCAACAGTGATGCAAATAATGTTCCCGTTGTCGTCCTGTCGTTCATAAGCAGCATCCCCTAAAAAGCCCGGTAGATTTTTGATAAAGTTCCTGTTGAAATTCATCCGTTCGGTAAATTCCTGTTTACCGTTTTGGGGGATTATAAATTTGTCGATGAATATTTGTTTCATGATGTTTTTGCTGGATTATTGTTGATTCAAAATTCAGCAATCCAATTACCTAATAATTGTAAAAAATCATTAATTTACCAGTAAATGGTCGATCTGAAAAACTCATGCGGGGTTTGCCCGGTGAATGTTCTGAAGTCTTTTATAAAATGGGCCTGATCAAAATAACCGGCAGATAAAGCGGCCTCGGTAAGATCGACCGTCGGATTATAGTTCTCGATCAGATTTCGTAAACGAACTATAGAAGAAAATTGCTTGGGAGAAGTACCTGTTATTTTCCGGAACCTTTTTTCGAATGGATCATGGCTAATGGGTAATGTACTTACCAGGTCTTTTATCCGCACCATTCCTTTACCCATACGAATCTGCCGGATAGTTTGCTGTATAAGCGAATCGGCTTTGGCATGATATAATCTCGAAAGTAAAAATCGTTCCACAATAGCAATGCGTTGAAAGCTATCATTTACTTCGTTCAATTGCTCTTCTATTTCGGCCACTTTCTGCCTCCCGATCAGGTCATCCAACGCTAAGCTTACACCAAATATTTCATGCAGCGGTTCTTTAAAGAACGGGGCTGCTCCTCCCGGCTTAAAAATAACGAGCAGTGTTGCGGCCTGCGCTAAATAATTAATCAAACGAACCGATTTTCGCAGTCCCGTAATGACCGTGCCAGGCAAATTATTTTTTATTCCGGCAACTTCATCACTTATGGTGCCTCTATACCTAAAACTCATAACCACGGAGGTATCCGGTAATACACGGTTTTCCATCCCCTGCTCACTTTCAATAAAAAGATAGTGTTCAACAAAGGGTTTTAAAATATCAGCAGGAAGGTGCCGCTCCATTTTCATGATCACTAATTTAAATTTAAACCTTACACTTTAGTTTATAGTATTGTCATCTTTTGCAGATCGACAATAAGAGGATTCATTAAATAATGAATAATATGGATACAAGCACGCTGAACATAATGAACCGCTTTTTCGTTTAATTTGCTAATTAACAGCTTTGTGTTAACTCACGGGTAATAAAATGTATTACCTGTAATGCAAGGAAAAAGATGCTTTCAACCTTTATTTCAGCTTTTACCTGTCACCTAAAAAACAATAGGATAATTACTGGTGCATCCGGAGCATTAAAAAAAGGTCTATATGTATTTTGCTTTTTAATTTTTGCCTTTGGTAAAGCCCTTGCACAAGCTCCGCACATTATTCCTAAAACGGCTGTGAGATTGCAACTTGACGAAACCGGTCATAAAACCGTTGTGTTTACCGATGTTGCCGATGTCACGGGACTTGCCACAAACGGAACCACAGTGGTTAATACTCCAAATCTCGACTGTTCATCCCTTGGTGCACAAAGTATATCGGTAACAGCCAGCAATGGTACACCGGGTACAACGGTAACCCAATCCATACCGGTTATAGTTACCAGTAAACCAGTATTCCCAGATTATCATGATATAACCATCCCGGCAGATAATAGCTGCAATACGCTTTTGCCTGATTATACCACGATGTTTGTACCCCACGATATCTGTCCAAACGCTATACTTAGCATTAAGCAGGAGCCTCTTCCAGGTACTCCTTTAAACGTAAATCAACCAACTAATATAACGCTTACTGCCAGCGACCAGTTTGGTGGCATTACGGCTATTTTTTTTACAGTTACTTCTTATGCTATTCCGGTAATTTTCCCTCGCCCCGAACCTATAACACTTAAATTAAGCGAAAGTGGAGGCTACCAGGTACAGGTAGCAGATCTGGGCTCTCCATTTGTATGCGATGGCAGCACACTAACCAATACCATAAATCCTCAAAATTTAACTTGCGCCAATCTTGGCAATCAAACCATTACGCTCACTAGTAGTAATTTACGCCCTAATCCACAGGCTGTAACTTTTAGCGTACCCTCTGACGCGATAACCGACGCGGCCGGCAATATTTATGTAGCGGATGGTTATAGCTGCAGCATCAGAAAGATAGCGAGTGATGGCACCGTAACAACTTTTGCGGGTGGCAGTGGCTGTGGCTATGCCGATGGTAACGCCACTACGGCAAAATTTAAAGTACTTAACGGCATTACTATCGATCCTTCGGGGAACCTGTATGTAATTGACGAGAATGACCGCGTACGGAAGATAGCACCTGATGGTACCGTTACCACAATAGCAGGTAACGGGCAGAACCAAACTGTTGATGGACTGGGCACAGCCGCGAGCTTCCAGGATCCAAAAGGTATCACTATAGATGCTGCCGGTAATTTGTATATCACTCAGGGCGATTACCTGATCCGCAAGGTAACGCCTGGCGGAATGGTTACTACTATTACCGCGCCCTCCTCTGTTTCCAAATTAAACAACCCTGTAGGCGTAACTACAGATCCGCTCGGAAACTTATATATAACCGATTATACCAGCGCTATTAAAAAAATAGCTCCCGATGGAACCATAACCATAATAGCAGGTCATGACGGCTCGGGGTTTACGGATGGTATAGGTGCCGCGGCAAGCTTTAATCAGCCTAAAGGCATTACCAGGGACAATCTGGGGAATTTATATATAACTGATTCAAAGAATAACGCTATCCGCAAGATCGATCCATCGGGCAAGGTTATTACACTTGTACTGTCAACAACTAACCCCAACGATAAAGCTACTTTAAATAATCCTATCGGCATCAAATTGGATCCGTTTGGCAACCTCATCGTAGTTGATACCGATAATGAGCGTATTGTACGTATAACCCCTTCTGGGCAGCTTACCACCATTGCGGGGAATGGCATAGTTGGCAATAATAACGGCAATACCAATACACCCGCCATGCTGGGCGGTACGGTTTCTATCGATGTTCCGGTAACGGTATTAAGTTCTATTAACTCTACCTCTCCACAGGCGGGAATTACATCCACCATAAGTTCCGTGCCGGCCGATGCTACTGTATGTGCCGGCAAATCCATTGATTTTACGGCAACGATACCTAATGGCACTTCCGTTAACAGCTATCAATGGCAGGTAAACGGTGTTAGCGTCGGAACAAACCAGTCAACTTTTAGCAGTAACAATTTACAAAATGATGATGTAGTTACCTGCATTACAACCAATAACGCAAGTTGTACCGTACCGCAAACCAGTTTGCCCATACAAGTTCATATTAACCCTGCGCCGGGGATTGTTTTTGATCAAAACCCTACCATAAAACTGGGCGAAAGTGTTACGCTAAACCCACAGCTATCCGGAGATATCGTTTCTTTAAGCTGGTCGCCTTCATTTGGTCTTAATAGTACCACTACGCCATATCCGCTGGCATTTCCAGGTGTTACTACTACTTATTATCTCACGGCTACCTCATCGCTCAATTGTCAAACCATAGTACCGGTTACGGTTACCGTAATAAGCCCTATTCATATTCCCAATACATTTACACCCAATGGTGACGGCTTTAACGATGTATGGAAAATTGACGACCTGGTTAATTATCCAAATTGTACAGTTAACATATTTAATCGCTATGGACAGGCCTTATTTCATACCAACGGCTATGGCACGCCGTGGGATGGCACTTATCATGGCAGCCAGGTACCACCGGGTACTTACTATTATATCATCGACTTAAAAAATGGCAGTAAACCCTTATCCGGATGGGTGGCTATTATCCGATAATAGATTAACAATACTACAGATGCGCAAGTATATTGATCAGCTTGCCAAATGGATCACGTACATAAAAGCGCCTTACTCCCCATGGTTCGTCAACCGGTCCATATTCTATGCCGAATCCTGCTTTACGCACCCGTTCAATCGCAGCGTTAATATCATCAACTTCTATGGAAATATCCGGAACCGGCGTACCCGATCCCCCCTCAAATGCAAAGCTGATCTGGATGTTCATCTCTTCATCAGAGCCGTATGTTGCTATCCAGCCATGATCCATTATCAGATCAAGCCCTAATACCTCCTGGTAGAAACGTTTGGCTTCCGCAACATCAGGCGTGTTGATATTAGTAACAATTCGTTTTACTTTCATCGATATAATATATCTTAATTGGCTAATTGACTTCTTCTGGTGCTCAGCACAATTCCACCTAAAACTAAAACAGCACCAGCTATCTGCAAAATATTAATATGCTCATTTAAAAAAATAAGCGAAATGAGCAATCCAACTACGGGGTCAAGATTAGCAAAATTTCCAACCTGCGAAGCTGTTAACAACCGGAGAGACTTACTATAAAGAAAATAACATATACCGGAGGATACCGCACCAAGATACAGGATAACTAACCACGAATTAAGGTGAATAACAGGCCAACCTGTGTACCGGTTCTCAAATATGGCGGCTGGTAATAAACAGGCTGAACCAACAAGGGTACTCAAGCTGGTTATTAATAAAGGGTTGAAATGGGCCGCTTTTTTGGACATAATAGTATATGCAGCCCAGGAAACTACAGCAACAATCATTAACAGATTACCGGTTATACTATTCCGCGTATCAGTGTTATTGTCGCTTGATAAAAAGCCGATTAGCATTACACCAATTAAAGAGGCAATTATCCCGATAACCTGCACAGCAGACAGTTTTTCTTTAAGGAATACAGCGGCAAATAAAGCTATACAAACCGGTATAAAGCCCTGTATTAAAGAACCTACTGACGCCGATGTCATTTGAGCCGAAAGATTGAAAAGGGTATAAAAGCAGGTAACGCCTGATAAACCCATAAATATGATGTAGGGCCAGGGTACACCTATCAAATAGGCTCTGATCGGCTTATCTTTAGTAATAAAAAAAGTAAGCAGTAAAGTAACAGCCCCCACAGAACAACGGCAAAAAGCAAGTGTTAACGGAGCAACATCATTGATAATGATCTTGGTTACAGGATAACTGCTTCCCCAAACAATCATAACAAACAATATGCTGCTTAGACCTATGAATTTCTTATTTAACATTTTTTCAAGATACCACTATTTGATAATTTGTGATAAATAATCAAACAAATGAGTATAATGACTGAGATGATATGACCATTAAGAATTTTTTAAAACAAAAAAGCGCCCCGTATCTCACCCCGGGACGCTGTATCAATATATTATATCAACTATATCTCAAAAAGAGTTTATCAATATCATAGGTTAATCAACCCTTCTAAAATCAATGTTAGTCAGTTTTATACCTCCTGTGCCCAGATTATCCCCTCCGGATTTTATAACCAGCCAAACGGTACCAGCGTTAGGAAATGAAACCACATTACCACTGCCGGCACATTTAACGGCCGATAACAAACCGTTAAAAGGCGTGTTTCCACAACCTGTCCAGGTATTTAGTGCCATACGTATGCCACCGCTGTTATAATCTGTACCCTGAGTTGGCGCTACGGTGCTCAGGTAAACCTCAAACCAGGTATTGGTGGCACCCTGTCCCTTTACATTAAAATCAATTTTATAATTCTTATTGGCCCTAACCTGGAATGGCTGATAAACACCCTGATGTCCGCCGTTACCTCCTGCTGCCAATATGCTTCCGTCGTTATTAACCGTAAAGGTTACATTGTCATTCGAAGCGATCTTTAAAACCGTCCACTTGGTTTTATCAACCATATTAGTTATCGGAGTAACTGCATCCAGCAACTGGTCTACATTAAAATAAATAATGACCTTGTTCATATCGGTGTTTACCTCCTGCTTTGATGAGTTGGCTATTTTTATACCTAAGGCGGCCGTTTTTCCTCCATACTTTGACATAGAGGCTATCTTTATTTTAGGTATGATGCTCCCTTTCATAATATGATTATCAAGCACAACAGAATCTTTTGGTGATATTGTATAATCAGCGGGATCAAGTATAACGGTATTGGCAGGCAAAGCACCTGATGAAACCAAACTTGCTATCGCCGCATTATCAACGCTCACATCTACCGTTAAAGCATCAAAATTAGACTCGCCGCCACGATAAACAGGCACAGAAAAATTAGCCGTCCCAGCCGTGCTGTCAACAACCAGTTTGCTGTCAGTAATTACGTCTACAAGTCCATTCGGCTTTTCGGCCTGGGGTAAATAAACTTTTACCGCCGGGTTTGATTTTACGCCTTCCAGGTATTCCTGTTTGCAGGAAGCGAGGATCAAAACCATGCAGGCAGCCCATTTTAATATTGATGATACATGAATTTTCATAAAATATTTTTTTAATTCTTAATATTTAAGAGGGATCATTATACTTTGTCTGCATAATGATCCGGATACTATTACCAACCTGGGTTTTGCTTCCAATTGGTTTTCGCGATCTCGCTTTGCGGAATCGGGAACCAATTCATTTTTTCGTCAAATACCCGTGCTTCCAATTGCTTAACTGCATAGCTATTTGAACCTCCGGTATTCGTGATCTCGATACGGCTTACCGGAGTTTTGAAATAAACGGAACCTTCTTTCCATCTGCGGACATCCCAGAAACGCTGATCTTCATAACTCAATTCCACATTACGCTCATGTTCAATAGCTTGTTGGCTCAGCGCTGTTAATACCGGCATTTTTACACGTTGCCTTACCTTGTTGAGGGCCTGTGAGGCAGTCATTCCATATCCTTGCGGATCGGCATCGGCGCCATAAGCATTATACATGGCCTCTGCATAATTCAACAGGAGCTCGCCGTACCTGAAATAGATCCAGGCATGATTGGCTGTAGTGTTATTAACTAAATCGATAGATTGATTGACCCATTTTGACAGGTAGTAGCCTGTTTTAGTGGCATTTTGTTTTGGCAAACCACTATTACCACCGGTAAATGTTTCGATAGCGGTAGATTTAAATGTAGATCCATTATATACCACGGTGGCAGCAAAACGGGGGTCACGGTTCTGATAGGGGTTTGCAGCCTGATCCGGATTATTCCAGCTAAAGGGCACCGCACCGGTTATATTACCCGAGCCGTCCTTTTGAAGCACTTCAAAACTCTCTACAAAGTTTTCAGTCGGTGCAATACTCTTACCTCTGCTATTCTGAAATGCAATTGGGTAATTAGCATATTCCACAGTATTGATAGCACCATAACGCCTATAAAATATAAGCTCGGCGGAGGTTGTGCTATTTGCTCCATATAAATTGGCATAATTAGCATCGAGCGAATAGGTGCCCAAAGCTATTACATCATGTGCAGCAGCAGCAGCCTGGGCCCATGTTACCGTTGAACCATTATCTTTAAAAAGCGGGCTGGCCCCGTATAACAAAGCTTTTGCTTTTAGCGCCTTTATTGCCCCTTGCGCAACACGGCCTGCCTCATACCATGAATAAGGGCTCAGGTTAGCAGGTATAATAGCTGCCGACTTATCGCATAAGGAAACAATATATTTTAGACACTCGTCAAGAGAGTTTCTTTGTGCATTTTTCCAGGTGTTGGCATCATCATAATCAAACGGCTGATCAAAAATAGGTACACCTCCATAACGCTTAACCAACTCGAAGTAGAAAAACGCTTTTAAAAAAAGTGTTTCGCCTTCCATAAATTTAATGTTATTCCGGGCGTTAAAATAAGCGGTTGAATCTGTCGATGTGATCTTATCTTTAATATAGGAAATATCAACCGCGCTTTTATTTTTCAGGTAAAGATTGGCTTGTCTTATGCCTTTAAAGTTCCGGGCCCAAACATCAGCAGGGTTATTGTACTGATTCCAGGTACCGGTGTTATAGGTTTGCGATGTATCTAAAGGGTTGGTCGCTTCTGCATTATCGGTAGCTGCCTCCATATCCAGGTTGGCAAAGCCATCGGGCAGGTAACTATAAGTATTCCAAACCTGTTGCTGTACATAGGTATAGTTGCTGTAAAGTTTATCAACAGTAACACCGGCCTGTAAAGTTTGCACATCCAGATAATCACGCTTACAGGAGTAAAGCAGCGTACCCATGGCCAGTAATGCTATTATATATCTATTTTTTTTCATTTCCTTGTAATTACAATTGTTTATACTACAATTTCACTTTCATTCCAAAACTTACAGTTTTCATTAAAGGATATCCCATCGAAAGGCGTTCGGCCTCCAGATCATCAATTTTATCCCATGTAAATAAGTTGGTTCCATTGACAAATACCCGTACAGCATCAAGTTTCTTTAAAAAACCTTTTTGAGGTAAGGTATAGCCCAGCTCAACACTCCGGAGTTTTAGAAAATTGCCATTGCGCATCCAGAAATCAGAAGCCTGGGTGTTATTGGCATTGCTCAAGGTGGAGAGGCGTGGTGATGTAGCCGTAGTAGCATTTTCAGGAGTCCAGCTGTTTGCAGAAAATGCGGTAATGTTATTGTTGTTTACAAATGGTCTAATATAATAAGGCGCATCATCAAGCAAACTCACTGTACGGTGCATTACACCCTGCAGATAGGCATCGAAATCAAATCCTTTAAATTTGAAACCCAGGTTAAAGCCGATAGTAATTTCGGGGAGTTTGGTGTAATTTAAAGGAACTTTGTCATAATCATTGATGATACCATTGCCGTCCTGATCGGCGAATTTTAGGTCGCCTGGTTTAACATTGGTATAAGATGAGGCCGGTACCCCTTGCTTTAAGTTACCGTTAGCATCAAAATCAGACTGCTGGTAGAAACCCTTGAAAACTAATCCGCGCATTTGGTCAAGAGGATAGCCCTGGGTGTACAGGTAATTATAAGGCTGTGGGGCTTCAGATCTCTTGGTTATTTTATTCCGGGCAAAGGCTACCGATCCACCAACATAGTATTCAAAATTGCGATGCTTTTCATCAAATTTAAGAGAAGCCTCAATTCCTTTATTATGAACTTCGCCAGTATTAGCATATTGCAAGTTAAAGCCAGTATAATCAGGCACACCAGCTGATGGGATCTCAAGGATGCCGGTACGTTTTTCTGTAAATACGTCAATTGTACCTGAAAACTTTTTCCATAACACCCAATCAACACCAATGTTAAGCGTGGTTTTCTTCTCCCAGGCAGCATCGGCATTGGTAAAGGGGCCTTCTGCCAAACCTCCGTGATAGGTATTAGCAGTCCCCGTTATCCATCCGGGAGAACCTACTGCAAATTGTTGATACAGAAACCTGTAATTCTCGTTGATATTACCTGTGGAGCCGTAAGAAGCTCTTAATTTCAGAAAATTGATGGCACTGTTATCTTTCAAAAAGTCTTCCTTAGATACTATCCAGCCCAAACCAACAGCGGGGAAAAAGCCATACCGGTTACCGGGTGCAAAATCAGCAGACCCGTTGTATGCGGCGGAAAAATCAACAATGTACTTTTGATCATAATCATAGGTTAAATCACCTGATAAGCCTTGCGTACGTACCTGGTAAGTTAAACCGTTGTGACTATAGCCCTGTCTGCGGGCCATGATCATACCTGTAAAAGTATGTTTGCCAAAACTCCGATCGTAATCAAAGCCAACCTGTACGGTTGTCCGGTTCCAGAATGGGCCACCGTTATCATTACTTGACTGGCTGATGGTGCCTATTGTTTTATAAACAACTTTCCCTCCTGATATTACCGGCTGATCATTTGCATCTTTTACAATTTCATAAGAAGGCACCGAGAAAAGCTTTTGATACACACCAACATACTGATTACTAAATGCAACCAGTCCGCGCAAATCCAGGCCTTTGGTTATAGCATCCAGTTTCTGTGTAAAGCTAAAGGTGGTTTGAAGGGTGCGGGTATGGGAACTGTATACCCCGTTTTGTTGTAAAAGCTGAACCGGGTTAAAATTATATACAGAGTTATTGCCCCATGAACCATTCGGGTTTTTTACCGGGAAGGCCGAAGCAGGCAGATACATCAACGCGTTGAACACGTCACCGGCGGCAAAGCCTGATGGTGTATTTCTATCTTCGGTTATGCCGCTGATATTGGCCATTACCGAGAGATTCTTGTTCAGTTGTAACTCTACATTGGCCCGAAGGTTCAGTTTGGTATACTTTGCATTTGTGCCAAAGTCTTTGTCGATGATATCGGCATTTTTATATAAACCTTCAAAGTTGGTATAGTTCATCAGCACGTAATACTTGGCTGTGGCATTGCCACCCCTGAAAGAAAAATTGTAATCCTGAATAGTTGATGTTTTTTTAAGCAGTTCATCATACCAGTTCACATTAGGGTGATATGGATCATTAGACGCCTTATATAACTCAGGATTAGGATATTTGATAGGCAAGCCATCATTTTTGAGTGCCTGATTGTAACCTGTTGTATAGCCATAAGCATCCATTACTGTAGGCAGATCGATAGCGCTGAGTATTCCATACCGGCCATTAACGGTTATCTGGGTTTTAGGTATCACCGCACCTCTTTTAGTTTTGATGCTTAATACACCTGCTCCACCCTGTAAACCATAAACGGCCAGTGCCGACGCATCTTTTAACAGGGTTACCGATTCTATTTCATAGGCTGATAAACCACTTATAGCTCCCATATCAACCTGTGATCCATCCAGGTAGATGAGTACCTGGTTCCCGGCTATATTCCAGCTGCTTTGGCCACGCACATAAAGTGTGGGGTTATCGTAGCCTGGCTCGCCAGATCCGGTTACTACGGTTAAGCCAGGAATCCGCCCCTGAAGTGTGTTTAATAAATTACCTACGGTCATGTGGGTCAGATCTTCACCCGGAAGGGTAAAAACCGCGCCTGTATTTCTCCAGGATCTTTCAGTTTTTATTCCACCATCAATTATGGCTTTTGTAGCATTATTGCTGTTTCTAGTGGAATCTGCCTGAGTAACATTCGTAGTTTGCGCGTTAGCGGCAGAAAAACTACAGAACGTAAAAATCCATGCAAAAAGGGTTATATATTCTTTTTTCATTTTTCTCATTACTTGTTAATGTGTATAGCTGATTACCACCCTGGATTTTGTCCATCCCACGCCTTCGTACCCAGATATCTTAAACTGATCTCTTTACTTGGGAACGGAACGTAATAGTATTTTGCAGGAAATACTCTGGCAACAAAAGGCACTACCTGCCAGGTTCGTTTTAATTGCCCGTCTGCGCCCTTCCTGGCAGTGGTTTGTATACCATGCAAAGTGCCGTTTAATACCGATTTTGCTTTCAGCCAGCGGTTAAGGTCATTATACCGGTGGCCTTCATAAGCCAATTCAATAGTACGCTCATTTTGGATAGCATCCCTGAATGAACTGGCATCAGCAGGGTGCTTCTCAGGCATTCCGGCCCTTACCCTGATCAGATTAAGATAATTGGTAGCATCGCCGCCCGGACCCTGGTATTCATTCAAGGCTTCGGAATAACTTAAATAAAATTCAGCTAAGCGAAATACAGGCCAGGCCAGGTGATTGTCGGTCATGTTATCTACACGGGCAACAAACTTGTATACCTCTGTGGCATAACCATCAACCCCGGCATCACTGCTGGCTAAATTACCATCGGTTGGATAATCGCCTTTTTTATAATAAGCTAAAACACCACGCTGGCTGCTATAGTACATTCCATCGTAAGCAATAGTCTGGTAAAAGCGGGGGTCGAGATCAAGGGCCTTAATATCAACCGGTAAATCGGCGCCAGTAGCGGGCAGAGTCCATTTGGTACCATTCTTCTTTTCATATTGTTGTATGAACTCAACAGGTACGTTGTTTTTAACCCCCCACTGAGCCAAACGTAGCTTTGAGGATAAATACTGTCCCCATACAAAGCCACTACCCGCCTGATTGGCTGTGTTCACCAATATCATTTCCTGATTAGCAAATACGTTCCATACCGATTCGTAGTCGCCAAGTGTGGCATAGGTTTCTCCGGTTGTTAAAGGTTTCCCGGTATTGAATAACGATACTCCAGCGCCTCCCGCATTGTCTATTACATCTTTACAGGCCTTGGCCGCTTTATTCCAACGCTCCTGATCATAATTTGGATAAGCCAATACGGTATCACGGCTATCGCCAAAACGAGCACCTGCTACTTCCGCTTTTAAATTGGCCGGTGTGTTATAAAGCGGACTTGCAGCATACAACAATATCCTGGCTTTTAATGCAAGGGCAGCCAGCTTGGTAACCTTTCCAAAATCGGCAGAGGGACGGGTAGCGGGCAGCATGCCTGCAGCCTGATCGCACCATTTAACAACACTGTCAACTACTGATTGTACTGAACTGCGCGGTACTGCGATCTTCGAGTCTCCTTCTAAAGCTTTATTTACAATAGGGATACCTCCATAATATCTGAATGCTTCAAAATGCTGCATGGCACGGCAAAAAAGAGCCTGGCCTTTTACATCCGTCTTCCAATTTTCATCAGCATCCGCAACTTTGTTGATATTTTTCAGTACCAGGTTGGCCTGTCTTATACCTTTATAGTGCCAACCATATCCCGGGCCATTATCTGCGCCAAAACCATAGTCGCAGTTAGCATCGGCGCTCATGTTACCGGTAATATATGTCCCTGTACCAATGGTATTTGAAGCCCAGTCATAAGCCGGGTGTATGATATAAAGCTGATCTGTAATAGCTTCAGGACGGCAACCATCATAAGTTTGAGGAAAATAGCCTCTTACACATAGATAATACATTTCTGCCACCGCATACTGTGCCTGGTTTTTGCTATCAAAAATAGTATCAACGGTTACTGATCCTCCTTTGGGTTTCTCCAGAAAGCTTTTTTTACAGCTTGTTATCGACAAACCACCTATAACCGCCATTAAAAGCAATAGGAGTATATTTATTCTTTTCATCATTTAGCTATTAATTGATTAAAAATTAACATTTAAACCCGCGTTATAAGTTCGGGTTAACGGATAGCCGATGTAGCCTAGATTTTCGGGATCGCCCCATATTTTATTAGGAGACCATGTGTACAAATTCAGCCCATTCACATAAAAACGCGCAGATTTAATACCCACTTTTTTCAAAAAGCTTGGTTTTAGCGTGTACCCTATCTCCATATTTTTTAATCGCAGGTACGATGTGCTTTTCAGGAAAAAAGTGCTATAGGCCGCCGCCTGATTATAGGCAGCAATAGGGAAATCGATCCTGTCGCCATTATCATAGCGTTCCTGAGTAAAGCGGTTCAGATCCACATCAAAAAGCGATTGCTGCTTGTTGAAGTGTAACTCCTGCATAGCGTATTTAGCTACACCACCCACACCCTGCAACAATGCAGAAAAGTCGAATCCTTTATAGTTGAAACCAAATGAAAGACCGTAACTCAATTCTGGGATATCGGTTTTACCAGTACGCACATAATCTTTTTCGTTAATGATACCGTCGCCGTTAACATCCACCAGTCTAACCTCGCCCGGTTGCAAAGGCGCCCCGGCATAACCCAGATCTTTCTGATAAACCGGTTGCCCCGAAGAGTTTACATAAGGCTTCCCGTTTTTATCCAATGCCCTAACCGGACTTGACAGTATTGGATTACCATTACCATCAATGGCATAGAGTTGCGCCCATGAAGTATACAATCCATTAGCCTGCAGATATGATCCCTGATTGATAGGGCGACCGGTAGCCGCATTATACTCTTGACCGGGTGCAACAGCCTCATCCTGGAAAATAATTTTGTTTTTGTTGGTTGAGGCATTACCTTTTACCCACCAGGTAAATTTGCCGGGCTTACTATTATAAGTAATCTCTATCTCGTTACCCCAGTTTTTAACCTCACCCAGGTTGTATGGAGGCAAGGTTGCCTGAACAATGCCCGGAACGCTTCCTCTGTAAGAAAGGATATTTTTACGATGCTCGTTAAAATGATCAAAGGTAACGGTAACTCGCTCGTTAAACAGGTGTGCCTCTAAACCTATATTTGATTTAGTAGCAACTTCCCAGGTAACGTTTGGATTACCCAATACACTTTCCATGGCTCCCTGAACTGTATTGCGGTCGTTTAATGTCCCAAAGGTGTAGCTGTCGCCATATTTCCAGGTATCTGGCAGGTATAGGTAGCGAGCTAATTGCGGAGGGTTGCTACCAGGTATATATATACCATCGTTACCCACTTTACCTAAACTACCCCTGATTTTCAGATAGGTTACATAATCGGTTTTGGGAAAGAAGGATTCGTTACTGGCTATCCAGCCTAATGAGTAAGCCGGCAGGAAACCAAATCTTTTACCTTCGGGAAAATTTTCAGAACCGTTATAACCCATGTTATACTCAGCCAGGTATCTGTTGTCGTAAGCATAGGTTACCCTTGCAGCCGCGCCTTCATAAGCATGCGGAAGATCGGGTACATAGGTCGGATCATACCGTTTCTCGGCATTCGCCAATATCAAACCTGAAACAGCATGCTTTTTGGCAAAAGTGTGATTGTAATTAATTGAGAATTCCCCATATAGTTTACGCCATTTTTGGGTATAATAATCAGTTGATCGCATAGGTGCAACATCATTAGTGAGTTGTACCAGAATAGGGTTTAACTTATCGCCATTAGGATTAGGCCTTACTCCATATAGTAATGGAGTATATTTTCCATAGGAGCGATCCTGAAAATAACTATCATAAGCACCTCTGGCATTGACAGACAAACCTTCGGTAATAAAATTGAGTTTGTGTGTTAATTTAATAGAAGAGTTTAAAGTACTATTGGTATTGATATTATAATTGTTGCTGTTGGCAATGGCATATAACGGGTTGAGCTGTTCGTTCTGATTGCTAAAAGGCACTACAAATTTACCATTGATGATACCAGGAGACCCAAGCGGTGACGACCATAGAATACGTTTTTCCCAGGTATACTCGTCATTATCCATACCTGTTATGGTTACATACTGCGTAGCAATATCAACCGATACTCTGAAGTTTTTGTTGACATCAAAATCAAGATTTGAACGCAAATTGTAGCGTTTTTTCTTGAACTGCATATCATCACCAAAAGGCATGTAATCTGTATTAAATAAGCCCCCTTGTTTAAGATAACCTAAGGACACAAAGTATTTTACAGATGGAGTACCTCCGGTGATGTTAACATTGTACTGTGTTTGTGGCGTAAACTTATTGAAGATCTGTTTTTTCCAATCCTGATCAGGGTGCCCATATGGATCATAATAAGGGTTTGGTTTACCATTAACAGTTGGTGTATGCGCATTCTGATAATATTTCAGATCCTCTGGCGAGTAATAGATGGTAGCCTCTTTTATCCAGTTAGCATCTCTTTTCTGAGCAAAATCGCTCCATGTTTTTATATCAGCGTCTTTGGAGTGCTGAATCCAATAATTTTCATAACTCTGCTCATTTAATAATGATGCGTATTGATATGAATTAACAAAATTGGGCATGCTGGAAAATTGTGATATAGCCGTTTGAGCCGTACCGCTTACTTTCGGAGCGCCTTCTTTACCGCGCTTGGTGGTGATCAGGATGACACCATTGGCACCACGAACACCATATACTGCCGTGGCAGAAGCATCTTTAAGTATGCTTACTGTTTCAACCTCGTTGGGGTCGATATCGTTATAGGTATCGCGGGCAACACCATCAACCATGATCAATGGAGCGGTTACACCGGTATAGGTTCCAACACCACGCACGTACAAGGTTGAGTTGTCATCACCTGGTTTACCTGAAGTTTGAATAGCGGTTAAACCAGATAAGCGACCGGCTAACGCGTTACTCAAGTTCGCGGTTGGTGATTGCACCAGATCTTTGGTACCAATAGAGGTAATGGCTCCGGTAACAGATTCTTTCCTTTGCGTGCCATAACCTACTACTACAACTTCGTTCAGATCCGTTGGGTTATCTTCGAGTGTTATATTGAGTTGTGGTTTACCATTAAGCGGTATTTCTCGTGTTACAAACCCAACAAAGCTAAAAACCAGTATGGCATTATCATCGCTCACATTAATGCTGTAATTTCCATTATTGTCCGTCACAACACCTGTTTTTGTGCCCTTCTCCTTAATTGTTACCCCGGGCAAGGGAAAACCCTTATTATCGGTAACTTTTCCCGTGACTTTTTTCGGGGGCTTTATATTATCGTTCTGGCCTGTTTTTTTACTGATTAATATGGTTTTATTTTCAATTACATAGGTGAGTAATTGATTCTCAAAACACATATCAAGTGCCTGTTTTAAAGGGACGCTTTTTAGATCAAGACTTACAGGCTTGGCAAACTTCAAATCATCTGAGTTATATAAAAAATCATAACCAGTTTGATTTTGTATTTGCTCAAATACTTCTTTCAGATTGCTTTTTTCAGCCTTCAATGTAACCTTCTGCGCATAAGTTGCTGCTGTTACCTGTAAAAAAGTGGCCGTTAGCAAAATCAGGGTTAGTTTCATGATAAGCACAGGTTTATATAGGCGCCCACGTTGTTTGCCGCAAGTAAATGCAGTAAAATTTTTATACATTTGAATGTCAGTTTATTAATTAAGTGGTTGTATTCGCTGCAATTAATTTCATTATCTGTCATAGCCAGATCGTGGCTGACACCAGGGGCGGTCCGAAACGCTCCTGGTTTACTTCCAGATAATAATATGTGAGAAATTGGAATGTAGATTTATTGCATAACTATAATCCTCCTTCCTGTAATTTTAAAGTGTACCTTTCCTATTTTTTCCAGATTATTCAACAATTCTTTAATGCTTTTAGATCGGTAAAATGTGCCCCCAAAACGCAGGTTCTCAAAGCTGCCCTGATACTCGATATCCACATCATACCAGCGTGATAACTTTTTCATGATGGTATTAATGTTGTCATCATTAAATACGAAATATCCATTTTTCCAGGCCATAACCTGATTGATGCTGGCATCAGCGACACTAATCAAATCGGCATTGTTCCTTATTACAGCCTGCTGACCAGGTGCCAATAAACGTTGTTTACTATTTTTTGTAATCAGAACAGAGCCCTCCAACAAAGTAGTAGTTAGTTCGGCATCATCATTATAGGCAGCGATATTGAAATGTGTGCCTAAAACTTTCACACATACATTATTAGCACACACGTAAAAGGGCTTATCCTTATTTTTAGCGACTTCAAAATAGGCTTCACCGGTAAGCTTCACATGTCTTTCGTTGCCCGCAAACTCAATCGGGTAACTCAAAGAAGAAGAAGAGTTTAACCACACATTGGTACCATCAGGAAGCTTTACTTTATATTCACCTCCGCGGGGGGTAGTCAAGGTATTATATACGGTATCGGTACTGGGGACTGTTTTATTATTGTCTGCCTGCGTGTTATAAACAAGGCCTTCGTTATGTGCTTTATTAATTACTGTACGACCTGATTTTGTTAGCGTTCCGTCGGCTACATTATCCAATAAAATAACTTTTCCATTGGCCAGTGTTAATGTTGCTTTGGTGCTGCCCGGTAGAATTTCAGAAGATTTAGCCGCAGCCAGATTATCCTGACTTGTTACTTTATGATATCCGTTAAATAAAAAATAAAAGCCAACAGTACTAAAAAAAATAAGGATGGCCGCAACTTTTATCCAATTGTTGTACCATTTACTTACAGGCTTATCCTCATCCTGTTCATCAGTCTGGTTTATAAACCTGGCATCAGATTTAATGCGCTCCAAAATTTTTTTAGCCTGAAAACGATTAAATTCCGGCCCTTCTTCCAGTGCCAATAACCGTTCGTCTATTGCTTTAGCTATTTCGTCCGGATCGTTATTACGCAGATAATCAAGCAACTCAATACAGTCAGTATCAGTTATTGTATTATTAAAATACTGTTGTAATAAACGCTCGAGTTTATCCTTGTTCATATACTATGGTTTATATTACCCCAGAACGGGGTTGGTATGTAGAGAACACACTAACCAGAGGATAGGACTAGTCAGAAATAAAAAAAATTTATATCCAGAAAAACAGAACTAAAAAATAGATGAGGTCTGAGTATTGCAAATGAGATTTTAAAGTTTTGAGCGCCTCCACCATATGATTTTTTACAGTATTGGGCGATATATGTAATTGATCGGCTATTTCTTTGTGCGACAGGTGTTCTACGCGGCTCAGTCTGAATATCAGCTGCTGTTGCTTTGGCAATTTTTTAATGATCTTTTCTGTAAACTGCTCCAGTTCGTTTACCAGCAGATCTTCTTCTGTATCATTATGCATTGTTGCTATACGTCCGATCAATTTATCGGCGAATTCTCTCGACTGGTAAATTTGCCTTAGCGCATTTAGCGATAATCTTTTGGCTATTACATAAATGTATAGCCACATATTTCCTTCGGGATTCAGTTTCTCTCTGCTCATCCAAAGATTTATAAAACACTCCTGAACAATCTCCTCACTTTGTTCTCTGTCTTTTAAAAACCTGAATGCCAGTCTGTAAACTTTTTCACAGTACATTTCATAGATAGCATCAAATGCAGACTCTTCGCCTGCAATCAATTGCTGAATTTGATTACCGTTAATAATTTTATGCACTTTACTATTTAAGTTTATAGTTAATTGGGACCTAAATATAGATAGGAATTTTTGATATTACCATTCACTTTTTTATTTATGTACCACTACATTAACACTACCAGAAAAAAATATTAAAAACATTAACCTAATAATAAGTTAAAGCATACATCACATACAACAATTAGGAATCATTAGCTCATTGAAGCAGTTAATAGTATACTTTGTTGAGATTTGATGTTCATAATTTGTAATTTGGCCATACAAATTTGATTGATGATCTATGATCAATTTAACAGAGCGACACCAGTATATTATCAATAAAATGCAAAAGGAAGGCTATGTTGAGGTAGTTGACCTGTGTAAAGAATTGAAAGTTTCTTCCGTAACCATCAGGAAGGATCTGAAATATCTGGAAGAAAAACACTTGCTTTTTCGCACGCATGGCGGTGCTACACAAAGCAATCCCTACACTACAGATAAGCCGGTAAACGAAAAGGAAAAAATAAATTCGAACGAAAAAATGCGTATCGGGGCAGCGGCTGCTAGTTTGATCGGGGTTAATGATTCCATCATCCTGGCTTCGGGCACAACCATACAAGCTTTTGCAAAAAGTATACAAGCTAAAGAGGCCCTTACTGTTATTACCTCGTCATTAAATGTAGCCATTGAGCTGATCCATACCCCTGGAGTTGAAGTATTGCAACTGGGTGGAATGATCAGGAAAAGTTCCTCATCGGTAATGGGTGCTTATGCGGAAAACATCCTGAAAGATTTCTTTTGCAGCATGCTGTTTCTTGGGGTCGATGGTATTGATATTGAATACGGCCTTACCACTACCAATGCCATGGAAGCGCATTTAAATAAACAAATGATGGCCATCTCTAATAAAACTATTGTACTGGCCGATTCAACTAAATTTGGGAAACGCGGCTTTGGTAAAATATGTAATATTGATGAAATAGATCAGATTATTACTGATGGGCAGGTATCAGACTATGTAGTAAACACGCTGGAAAGCGCGGGCGTAACCGTTACCATTGCTTAGTTCCTAAATACATTTTAACAAAAATCCCACTTAGTTAAGTGGGATCGATTTTATAGCTTAAGAACATTTCATTATTCCCTTATCGTGGTTTTATCTTCCAAGGCCATACGAGCAATTTCGTCTTTACGTTTAAAGGCAACACCGGGCTGCTGTTTGATATATTTAATGATATCGCTTGCCGCTTTAACCATTTGCGGACTACCGCCAATGCGATCATGAAAACTGATTGACATTTGCCTGCGCCTGTACTCAGATTCGACGTAAAGCTGATCAAATTCCATTTTAATCTGGTTAACAAATTGATCTGCCGAAAAATTCTTTCCTTCTATCAGCATGATATCGTTGCATCTAAGCGTATATGGAACAACTGCAAAATCTTTACCACTTACCTTAATAATAAAAGGTTCATCGCGGCTCAGATCATCAATATGATAAACGAAGCCTAATTCCTGCAATATTTTCAGCGTGTTTTCGCCCCTTCTCAACCAATTGGCGTTATATCCGATGGCATCAAAACCCGTCACTTTTTTTATAGCATTAACACCATCTTTAATAAACCTCTTTTCTTCTTCATAGCTCATGGTGTATTCTGTCGCCCAATTCATGCCATGTGCTGCAGCTTCATGCCCCCGCTGTACTATTTCTTTTGCCAATTGTGGATTTTTCAAAACCGCCGTGCCTACCATATGCGAGGTCACTTTAATGCCCAGCTTATCCCAATTATCAAGCATCCGGGGGATACCTTCTTTGTAGCCATAAGCAAACCAGGTTGCTCCCGGCAAATCAATGAAACCTTTTTGCATATTCTGAGGAAAAGGGCTTTCGGCATTATCCGGTTGCCCGCCAGCCTCAAACTGCATGGATACGGAAACGACCAGGCGGGATCCATCGGCCCAATGTGTTTTAGGTTGAATCTGCTGTCTGTTCTGTAAAAGGTTAATTGCGGTGGCGGGTTGTACAGCACCGGCCAAACCCAAGATACTGCTCTTTTTAATAAAATCTCTGCGGGTATCCATGGCTTAATTCTGTTTTAAAAATAGTTGATCGACCGCCAAGGTGTTACTGTTGATAAATTGCAACAGTATGGTAAAAAAGGCAACGTGAATAAGTTGAGATGGCAAGGCCTCCCAATTTTCAATCATACAACTTCCCAGAATAAGTACGATCATTACCAGGCTACCGGCGACGAGGGCCGGTTTTGTAAATAAACCGGTAACGAGTAGCAGACCGATGATAAATTCGGCAATAGGCAATACATAACTGAAGGGGATTACCAGTGCCTGAGGTAATATGGATTTGGAAAAACTGCCCACCATCCAATGGCTAAAGGCTTGAAGCTTGGGCAGGCGCACCAACCCATGACCTAACATGCTGGCACCAATGGCCAGCCGGAGTAATAAAAAGCTACTTGTATTCATAACTATTGTTATTTATGAATACAAAGTTGCGTCGTATTAACACAATAAACTTGTAGATATAAAGGATTGATCTGCAATTTTAAAGGTATGGAAACATGGCATCTCCATACCTTGCATAGTTTGTTACAAAATATTGCAGTTAAATAATAAAAGCCTTAAGTCGACTTCCATATTTTGAATACGTTTTCGTACCTAGCATCGGTATCACGTATAATGACTGATAAATGATCCTGGCGTACCGGAAAATGTTGATCGATGGTGTAATAGATCTTTTGTAGGAGATTACCCAGTTTTTGCTCAAAGTCGGTTTTACTGATACTGATCAGTACCTGGTTACCCAAAGCGGCCACTATCCCCTGCTCCCCGATCTCGCTTTTCAGCAAATGTATCACATTAACGGTTAACGTTCTGGCAGCAAGCTCTGCCATTGTTAATATTTCGTTCATAATAGTACCAAAAAAATTAAATGATAAAAGCTTGCCGGTTTACCTTAATGAGATACGCGGACGTCTGTGTACATGTACTTCTTCTGGCTGCTGGTCGGCCAGTTTAACTACAATATCCCGATCGCCTATGGTACTGCCATCAAGTTCTTTGATCGCTTGCAACCCCTGATGATCGTTCTGCATCTCTACAAAACCAAAACCTTTGCTTTTGCCTGTTTTTGGTTCTGTAATAATTTTTACTGCTATTACGGCACCAAATAATTCAAACAATTGTCTGATGCCTACACCGCCCACATAAAATGGAATATTAGCTACAAAAATCTTCATAATTCCTGATTTTTAATGATAAACACTTATTAACTTTCAGTTAATGATTAACGATTCGGATTTATGAAAAGTTTAAGAAATTTTAAAAAACTACCGATTATGATTTATTGATGACTTAAAACGAATTTCTCATTTACTAATGATGATCATTTACCATAAATCGGCCATCACAAGCAATGGAGTAACTTTATAAATTAAAAGCCCGGTACAAAACCGGGCCTTTTTCATTATAGGTGTCAATAGTTAATTAAAGAACAATTTATTGGGTATTAGGAATGCTTATGTGCAAAGAACAGATATTTGATCTCGTATTGATTATCAGCTTTATCAAACGCCATGAGATCAGCATCCCCGCGGAAATAATTTTGAACACTATAACGAAACTCTACCCGGGAAGGAAAGCTTTTATCAATATTTTCAATTGTTAAATTTAATACCGGATTTGCAGTTCTCACACTATAAAAATAGCGTTCAACGGGGGCATACCCTTTACCTTGTTGAGCCAGCTGCTGACGGCTGTAAAGCATAAAACCGGCTGTATCCAGTATTTTATAAGTTCCGTTCTGATAAAACCTAAAATCCTGACTATTTTGACGGTAACCAAATATTTCACTTTTGGATAGCTTCATTTTTTTGCCCTGATAGATCAGCGATACATATCTTCCATTTAAAAACTCGTTTAGTTGGAGTTTGTCGTTTTTATCAAGAGCGTAACTTAACCTACCTGCTTTGTAATCCTGTTCGTTAAGATATATACCGGTGGTACTTTTTGTACCTTGTGCTTGTGACCGCATACCTTGTATACCGATCATCATCATTACGACGAGCACTTTAATTGATGTTTTCATTTTTTTTATTATTTGATATTATACTACAAACTGGTAGTATTTCTTTAAGAAGCCGGGCTGCAACCCCCGGCTTCAGCCTTACTAAATTTACCCCGACACTTGAGCGTAAATTATTGCAGGCTTTGTAGTGTTTTTTGACGATTGTTCTGTTATTTCCTTGTCCCGTATAAGTATAATCTATCCGCATGCCAAAGTTTCTTTTGGGGATGTAAAAGGGTTTTAACAGGCTGATTTTAATGTTTCTTATTACATCTGGCTGCACAATATCTCTTGCATCTTCTCGAACTGACATGCGTGGTTTATCATTTTGAGGATAGAGCAACCGACCATTGATTGGGAAAGGCGTAGCCGGTTAAAGTAACCGAAGCAGCTCACCCACTGCTTCGGTCAGGTTATTTTAAAAACGAACCAATAAAGCGGCAATAAACCTTGTTTCCGAATTCACCAGATCAGGGACAAAGTCAGTACCAGCCAGAGGAGTTGTGTTATATCCGTCAGGTGAGGTAACACCGCCGTGGCCAGCAAAGTAAGGCACGTTAGCATGGCGGTGAACAACTTCCATTCTAAAGGTCAGGTAATCATTTGGCATCAGATCCACTGTTGTTGAATAATCGTAAGCCTTAAATTTATCTCCCGGATTAGCGGTGAAAGGATGTGTACCAATGGCACCAGTATTAACAGCCGGAATTGGATTTGCATCGCCTGTAGGATATAAAACCAAGTAACGACCAGGGTTATTCATAATACCTCCACCGATAGTCCAGCCAAGATGTCCATGGTTCATCACCATCCTATGATAGATCATCCCGCTGGCAAAATATTGGGCCGGTCCTTTAACAGGGTCCGAGCTAAAACCATTAACGCCATCGCCCTTTTCATCACCAAGGTCACCTGTTATGGAGAATGCGGCACTATTTACAAACGTATTCTTATTTTTGTAATACCGTACTTCAATACTGTTGTCAGTGTGGAAGCGCTTACGGCCCGGTTTATCCTGAGTATCGGCACCGTAGTAGTTATTTGTCAATGCCTGGAACCACTCTACAGGGCGCCATAAGATCTGTCCACCGATACCTGGCCTGCTATTAAACATACCATATGATTGCCAGCCGTTGATCAGCCAAGGTTCAATCTTTAATTTATCGGAAACGAATATCTGAACCCTTATACCATTGAAAAACCAAGGCGTATTATCGGAGGTAAATGAAGGTTGATAAGCCCAGTTTTCGGCATTATAATAAGAGAACAAACCAATGTAAGACATAAATATACCTGCGTCCACATTGATACCATTTAGTACATTAAAATGATAACCGGCATTGGCCTCACTCAAATAGCGGTAAGCTGTTGAAAGGTCAAATTGGCCACGTGTTACGCTAAAATCATTACGTGGCACAACCGTAGCACGTGTACCAAATTGGGTCAATACGCTTGCCCGGATATTATCATAATGAAAGTCGCCACCAAAAGCCACAGTTGAAATTTCAAATTCATGATCACGCGCCAGTGCGGTAGAACCTACTACGGTATGGTCAATGGGGTTATTGTTTGATGCGGTATAATTAAAATCGAGCAAGAAACGGCCGGTAAAGTATTTAGTATCAAGCAGGGCCTTGTGCCTGCGGTCGTTACCGTTAAGCCAGGTAAAATCACCAAAGGCAAAAGGCTCAGCCTTGGTTTTCACAGTATCCTTAACCGTGGTACTATCTTTTTTTAAGTTTAAGGGAGTTGCATGATCCTGGGAATAGGCAGTAGTTAACACTATGCCTAAAAGAAGTGACAATAAAAGTTTTTTCATTTTGAATATGGATATTATTAATTTTTGTGGCAGGGCAAAACTTTGTTTTATTATTCTGCCGTAACCACGTTAGTGCTATTTGCGGCTTAGTAGCCAATAGGTATACCAGATTGGCACCCCGGATATATACTAATTGATTATCAGCAACTTAGTTTTAATTATACTTTTTAAGTATTGCCTCTTAGAAGAAAACCGTCTCACTTTATTAAGACGGTTTTCTCATTTTGATTAGTTCATGAATATTTGGTATTCCTCAATTTTGCGGTACAGTGTGGCCAGGCCAATACCAAGTATCCGGGCGGCCTCGGTTTTATTACCCTTGGTGTATTTTAATATACGCCTGATATGATGCCCCTCTACGCTGTGCAAGTCAAGCGCTACCAGATCATAGTAGCTACCACTATGAAACTCATAAGGCAATAGTTTAGGGGTAAGCAAGGGCTCATCCATCAGGATGATTACCCTTTCAATCACATTTTTAAGCTCCCTGATATTTCCGTTCCATTTGTGTTGATTCAGTAGCTTAAAAAAAATGGCATCCACATCCGGCATTTTCTTTTTAACCTTACCCGAATAAACTTTAATAAAATGCCTGGCCAATATCTCTATATCCCCTATCCGTTCACGTAAAGGGGGGAGCATAATAGAAAACCCCGATAAGCGATAAAACAGATCGAGCCGAAAATGTCCTTCTTCCGATTCTTTTTGCAGATCGCGGTTGGTAGCCGCAATCAATCGTACATTTATTTTAGTGGTTTTGGTTTCGCCAATTTTAATAAAAGTACCATTTTCCAATACGCGCAGTAATTTAGCTTGCAAGTCATGACTCATTTCTCCTAATTCATCTAAAAAAATGGTTCCACCACTGGCTTCTTCAAACAAGCCCTTTTTATCTTTAACAGCTCCGGTAAAAGCCCCAGCCTTGTAACCAAACAGCTCGCTTTCCAATAATTCTTTACTAAAAGCGCTGCAGTTAACCGCTACAAAAGGTTTATCCTTTCTTAAGCTTTCGTAATGTATGGCTTCGGCAAACACTTCTTTACCTGTACCTGTTTCACCAAGCAATAAAACAGTGGCATCCGTTCTCGCTACTTTTCTGGCCAGGTCAACAGCCTCTAAAATGGCGGGCGATCGACCTAAAACAATAGGGAACCCGTGCTGGGCCTCCACCTGATCCTGTTGTTCACTTACCTGATATTGTAAATTAGCCTTTTGTATAGCTTTACTTACCATAGGGATGATCTTATCATTATCATCGCCCTTGGTGAGATAATCAAAAGCTCCGTTCTTGATGGCTAAAACTCCATCGCTGATAGATCCAAAGGCTGTAAGATTGATCACTTCTATATAAGGCTTGATCTGTTTGATCTTATTGACCAAATCTACCCCATTGGCGTCGGGCAGCTTCACATCGCTCAGCACAACCATAATTTCCTCACGCTCAACAATGCGTATGCCTGCTTTGGCATTTGCGGCCTGTACCACATGATACCCTTCCAGGGTAAGTATACGGGCCAATAATTCGCTGAGCTTAACCTCGTCGTCAATTATTAATATGTTTGATTTCATTTCTGTACTTGTTTGGATTGTTGATCAACATCAGCGGCAGGGTTTCCAATAACCGCACATAAGTGTTGATCCCTTTTTTGATCTCTTCCAGATAAATAAACTCATCCGAAGAATGGGACCTGGCAGAATCACCAGGACCTATTTTTACCGATGGAATGGTTAACCAGGCCTGATCAGAAGTGGTAGGCGAACTGTAGGTTTTGCATCCTATAGCTATACCAGCCTTCACGATAGGATGATCAATGGGAACCGAAGACGCCCCTAATGATCCCGGACGTACCATTATCTGGCATGATACATTCTTTTTGATAGTGTCCAGAATCTCCTGTTGGGTATAGGTATCATCATTCCGGATGTCGACCGTAAATTCACATAAAGATGGCACAATATTATGCTGCAGACCCGATTTGATAATGGTGATGGTCATTTTTACCGGCGGCAAGCCTGTAAGCTGCTGCGGAAACTGATAATTTCTGAACCAGTCTAGGTCTTTTAAACATTTGTGAATAGCGTTATCTCCCTCTTCCCTCGCCGCATGCCCCGAACGACCGTTGCTGATACAATCCAGCACCAGGTTTCCTTTTTCGGCAACAGCCATTTGCAACAGGGTAGGCTCGCCAACTATAGCCAGCTCCAGTTTACCCAGCAAAGGCAAAATTGATTTGATTCCATTTTGGCCGGAATTTTCTTCCTCGGCAGTTGTTGCCAGGCATAGGTTAAACCCCAATCCCTGATAACAATAAAAATGCAGGAAAGTAGCTATGAGCGACACCAGGCATCCCCCGGCATCATTACTACCCAGACCATATAATTTTCCTGAAGTTATTTCCGGGCAAAAGGGATCATTGGTATAACCGTCATTGGGCTTAACTGTATCTAAATGAGAATTGAGCAAAATGGTGGGTTTAGTACTATCATAGTATTTATTATAGCACCAAAGGTTATTCCCTTTTCTTTTTACTTTGATAGAGTAACCAGCCAGATATCGCTGTACAATATCAGCTACTGCTCCTTCGTTGCCACTAAATGAAGGGGTTTTTATTAATTGTTGCAGTAAACTTACCGACTCACTAAAAAGCAGGTTGTTCATAGGCAGGCCTGTCCATAATGGAGAAACATCTGTCCGCTCATTCAAATCTTTTATCATAACCATAAATAATTAGTTTAACTGTGGATCAAACAACATAGCGGTGCACAAACAATTGCACCTGTTTTTACTTTGCAGTACATTGTAATTAATACAGCTTTTACAAGCATCCCAAAACTTTGATTCCTGCGCAACTTCACTATAGGTCACCGGCTCGAAACCCAGTTTGGAATTCATTTTCATAATGGCCAAACCTGATGTGATGCTGAATACTTTTGCAGCCGGATATTTGGTTCGGGATAATTCAAATATTTGTGTTTTAATTTGGGAGGCCACACCCTGATTACGGTGTTTTGGCGATACGATAAGACCACTGTTGGAAACAAATTTTTCATTGTCCCAGGTTTCTATATAGGAGAAACCAACCCACTCGCCATTTTCTGTTACAGCCACTATCGCTTTGCCCTCATCAATTTTTTCTATTACAGAGGCTGCAGATCTTTTGGATATTCCCGAGCCCCTTGCTATTGCGGAACTTTCCATTTCATGGATTATCTGGTCGGCAAAGACCACGTCAGACGGAATAGCTGACCTTATAATAATTCGTTCATCTTCCATTTCTCTTTTTTAGTTTATTTCAGTTACAAGCATGGATTGTTTTTATAACTGTACATACCCTATTGCCAAAAGAATGCCCATTGCACGGGTTGACGCTTATTTATATGTTTAGCTCATTTAAATGCAGTTTTTATTTTATAAGCACGTGCCAGGAAATAAAAAAGCCTATCAAAATGAAAGGCTTTTTTTTCAATTTAAGCGGTTTTGAGATCATTGTACAGGATGGGCCTGAACAGGATCAATGGTGTAATGTTCCAGATAACCTTCTTCGTTCACTGCAAATGTGCTTAGGCCTGTTGCGCTTGCAGATTTTTTTCTTTTGGGGCCAGCTAACGGAATAATGATAGCAGCTAATAAAGCCACTATTTTAAGTATAATATAAATTGATGCCATGATGTTGTATTATAAATCTGCAACCCCAAAAACCAATCACATGCCATAAAATGCCTGCCACTATAAATCTGGCTTAAAATGGAATAGAGCTATAAAACAACCCTATTGTAAAAAACAGGAAAGAATTTCAACTATCATTTTGGGAGGGCAGAATTATCAAAATGATATAAAATTTAGCCGATCACATACCATACGGTCAATTTTGCAGGGCATTCATTCATCATCCCCCAAATGTATAAGTGATGAATTGAAAAGTATAAATCGGCCAGCAGCTTTTGCCCCAACTTTGCTTCAGCAATTAAATATAAAAGCAATGAAAAAGACAGTATTGATCACGGGCGCTTCATCCGGATTTGGCAAAGCAGCCGTTAAATTATTTCATAAAAACAACTGGAACGTGATAGCTACCATGCGATCCCCGGAAAAGGAAACAGAACTATCCACCCTTGACGAGGTTTTGTTAACCAAATTAGATGTAACCGACAAGGCCAGCATACAAAACGCAGTGAGGGCGGGAGTTGAAAAATTCGGCCAGATAGACGTGTTGGTAAACAATGCGGGCTACGGCGCGTTTGGCGCATTGGAAGCTGCCAGCGAAGCAGAGATCAAAAAACAATTCGATGTTAATTTCTTTGGATTGATCGATGTAACCAAAGCCTTGTTGCCCCTGATGCGCAAACAAAGATCGGGCATTATCATCAACGTTTCTTCTATTGGGGGCAAGGTTACTTTCCCGTTCTCGTCTCTTTACCATGCCACTAAGTTCGCTTTAGAAGGTTTAACAGAGTCTATACAATACGAATTAAACCCCCTGGGCATCCATTTAAAAATTGTTGAACCAGGTGGCTACAAAACCGAGTTTGCCGGGCGTTCAATGGCCATTTTCGGCGTAGGTGAATCAGGTGATTACCAGGCACCGTTTGATAGATTTATTAGTTCGATAGAACAATGGCCGATGTCTGAAAACCTCAATGAAGTAGCCGAAGTTATTTATGAAGCTGCTACGGATGGCACCGAGAAATTACGCTACCCTGTGGGCCATGATGCCGGGCCAATAATTGATGCAAGGCATCAAATGGAAGATATAGATTTCAAAAATATGATAGTGGGCAGGCTTGGCATTTAAATATTATTGATTGTTTAGAACCAGGATTTTTGGAACAAGGAGCAAAGATAAAGCAAACAAAGACTTTATTCCTTGCTCCAAAAATCCTTACTCTCCTAATCTAAACGGCCTTTCTTTTTTTATAGTAACTTTATCTGATCATGACCGAGAAATATATTGAACTGGAATCCATCAGTGATCTGCACCGGATGGTGCATTACACGCCTCCCAGGCACCCGCTGGTGAGTGTAATTGATCATGCCGACTTTTATGCCCGGCGGCCCAAGGTAGATGCATTTTACCGGTTCGGATTTTATACTATATCCTGCAAAAAGTTCGAAGGGGTATTAAAATACGGCAGGGGCTATTATGACTTTAATGAGGGCTCCCTGATGTTCACTGCCCCCGGTCAGGTGGTTGCTCCAGGGCCGGATGTTTTTGTAGAAGAAGGCTGGGCGCTGTTCATACACCCCGATCTGATCCATGGCACTGATCTGGGCAAAAAGATCCATCAATACTCGTTTTTTAATTACGAGATAAACGAGGCGCTGCATATCTCGGAGGAGGAGAAACTGATCATTAAAGATTGTGTGACGAAGATTGAAAAAGAGTATGCCCAAAATATCGATAAGCACTCGCAGGGCCTCATCGTAAGCAATATCGAGTTGTTGCTAAATTACTGCAACCGCTTTTATGACCGGCAGTTTTACACCCGGGCCAAAGTTAATTCAGACGTAGTGCAACAGTTCGAGAAACTATTAAAAGATTATTTTGCACAAAGCACCCTCATTGAAACCGGTCTGCCCAATGTGGGTTACTTTGCCTCCCGGCTCAACCTGTCGCCCAACTACCTGTCAGATCTGCTGGGCAAATTCACCGGCAAAACCACACAGGAACATATTCACCTGGAACTAATAGATAAAGCGAAAACCATGCTGTGGGGCACTAATCAGTCTATCAGCGAAATTGCCTATGGGCTTGGCTTTGAGCATCCATCGCACTTCACCAAGATCTTTAAAACAAAAACAGGTAAATCGCCCAGTGAATACCGGTTGATGAATTAGTGGTTGACAAGACGAGCCATTTTATTAAAAAAGTGGGTTAACATGGGTTTACACTTTTCAGGGTTTACGCGCAATTATTTAACTCATAATCAATTAATTAAATGAAAATACACCCCAAAAACACGGTTTACATGTAAACCCATGTTAAGATGTGAAATTCTCTGTTGTGGACCCCGCCGTCGCTCGGCTATAAAATCCCTTCTCAATAAAGCTGTATCCCTTTCTCCCGGTAATCATCCAGTACAGCGCTATCCGGATCAAGATCGGTGATCAGGTAATCAACTTTAGATAGTGGACAAACATTCATCCGTTGCACGGAGTTTAATTTTTCAGAAATGCACATAACCACCAGGCGATGGGAGGCGTTGATCATCGCCTTTTTCAGGTGTACGATATTCAGATCGGAGTCCGTTACCCCATCGGCTATCGAAATACCGTTGGTGCCTAAAAAGCAAATATCAAATTTGATTTCATGCAGATAGTTCACCACCTGTGAACCTACGCAAACCTGTGAGTCTTTGGAGAACTCCCCACCTATCAATATCACGGTAACCAAAGGATGATCGGCCAATTGCAGGGCCACCAGCGGACTAATGGTAAATATGGTAACCGCCAGGTTTTGGGGCAGAGCCTGCATCATCTCCAGTACGGTGGTTCCTCCGCCGGTCAGCACCATCATACCGCTTTTAATAAGGCCTATGGCTTTACGGGCAATGGCTTTTTTAGCATCAACCGCATAAATGTCGGTATGTTGAAAAGGGTAATGGAATGATTTGGACAGGGCGCCGCCATGCACTTTTACAATCTGCCGGGAATCATCCAGCTCCATCAGATCGCGACGTATGGTATCTTCAGATACGTTAAGGGCCGTGGCCAGATCGGCCGACAATACTTTGTTGTGCAGGTTTATTTGTTTGATAATAAATGCGTGGCGTTCCTTTTTTAGCATATACAAATGTAGTTTTTTGCGTCAATCCTAAAATGGCGGTATTTACAGCGCTCCAAACATGCGGTTATTTGCAACTTATAAAATAAAATCAGATAAATAGCGCATAATTAAAAATAAATTATACATATATTTAGCACATACTTTATTACTATGCGGTTTTATGCAGGATTTACCGCCTGGTACCGGCAAAAATGATCTTAACGGTTTTCGCCCGGGAATTTGCAACTAACAAACACTATATAATTAACCCATTTTAAGTATGAAAAAAAGTTTACTCTTTTTTTTCCTGGTACTATGTTGTTGTGCCTTACAAACTATGGCTCAAGTGCAAACCATTACCGGGAAAATAACCACCGCAGATGATGGAAGCCCCCTGCCCGGGGTATCCGTAAAAATTAAAGGCACCAACACCGGTACCCAGTCCGATTCAAAAGGTGTTTACTCTATTAACGCCTCGCCTGGCCAGATCATGGTATTTTCTTTTATAGGTATGAAAGCCCAGGAAAAAACCGTTGGTACCGCTACAGTAATCAACATCGCGCTCCAATCAGATGCCACCATGTTAAAGGAAGTACCTATTACCATAGGTTTTGGTGTAAAGGCCGATAAGCGCTATTCTACCTCGCCGGTGCAAACCGTTAAAGGCGAAGCCATCCAGCAAACCCAGCGCGAAAACTTTATCAATGCCCTGCAAGGCCGTGTGGCTGGGGCTACAGTTACACCCACCGGCGGTAACCCTGGTGCATCGTCATCCATTGTATTACGTGGATTAAACTCCATTGGCGGTTCAAACAGCCCCCTGTTTGTGATCGATGGTATCCGGGTAAGTAACGATGCGGTTGACCAAAGCTCACTGGCATCCAACGGCGATAACCGCCGTGAGGATTTCACCAACCGTATTGCCGACATCAACCCCGATGATATTGAAACCGTTACCGTACTAAAAGGTGCGGATGCGGCAGCTGTATATGGTTCATCAGCTTCGGGTGGGGCCATTGTGATCACCACCCGAAAAGGCCATGCCGGCCCTGGTACGGTTACTTATGATAACGACTTTGGCTTTGCCACAGCTTATCGTTTCCCAAAAATTCAAACTGTTTTTGGTGTAGGTCAAAACGGTAGCAGCAGCGGTACGGTACGTACCTTATTTGGCCCTGCCTATGCCCCGGGAACACAAACCTATAATAACCTGAAAGATGTTATGCAAACCGGCCATACCACCATCAACAACCTTGCCTTTGAAGGTGGTAACGAGATTACCACTTACCGGCTTTCGGCCTCTATCCGCAATACAACCGGTGTGCTCCCCGTAGCGTATAACGATAAGATCTCCCTGCGTTTTTCAGGTACTTCAAAGATCTCCTCTAAATTAACCAGCAGTGCTTCGTTCAACTATTTTAATATCGATAACCGCAAGTTGAACAAAGGCAACTCCGGTACTTACATTGATGCACTGGCCTGGCCCACTAATGATGATGTGCGCAATTACCTGAACCCCGATGGTACCCGACGTTTGATACTACCGGCAAGTGCGGCCAATATAACCTCTGATGCCAGTATTGATTTTGACAACCCGCTATGGGATGCCCATAATAATATCAGCCGGGATAAAACCAATCGCATGATTGGCAACATCGATCTGTCATTTGATGCTACCTCCTGGCTTAACTTCAGGGCGCTGGCCGGTGTTGATTATGCATCAACCGCAGGTAACAATTTTGTGAGCCAGTACAGTTCATCTTATCAGAATTCGCCACTGAACAGCTTTGCAGCTACCAATGGTATCGCAACAGGTGGTATCATTGATAATTATAATGATGGTAACCTGCAGATCAACGGATCGTTCTTCGCTACCGGCAAAAAGCAATTTGGCGATTTTAAAACCACGCTGGCCGTTGGTGCCGAAGCCATTTCCAATAACGACGAGATCAATGGTTATTATGGCGAAAAATTCATCCAGCCCGATTTTAACAATATCAACAACACAACACCTACTACCCAGCGCTCATCAGACTATATCAAAAAAGTGCGCTACCTTTCGGGTATTGCCAGGCTGGGTTTAGTATATAAGGAGATACTTACCCTGAATGCCACCGCGCGTGAAGAGTATTCGTCCAAACTATCGGGCACCAGGCAGGATCATTATTTTTATCCATCGGTAGGTCTGGGTTTTATATTTACCGAGCTGCCGGGCTTAAAGGATAACCCTGTATTATCATACGGTAAAATACGGGCATCTTACGCCGAAGTGGGTAAAGACCCTGCCGCTCCTTATAAAATACGATCGACCCTGTTACAACAAACCACCACAGGTGGCGGTTTTGCCTACGATGTTACCGGCAATAACCCCAACCTCCGACCCGAGCGCGATAAAGAGCTTGACCTGGGTGCCGAGTTTCAGTTTTTTAATGGCAGGTTAGGCGCCGATATCAGCTACTACGAAGTAAAGGCCACCAACCAGATCTTTAACCCCCGCATCAGCTACGCATCGGGATACGTACTGGAATACCTCAATGGTGGTGAGGTAAAAAACCATGGCTTTGAGGTATCTTTAACCGGAGCACCTGTTAAGTCGAAAAACTTTAACTGGGATATATTATTAAACTTTACCGCAGCGCGGGGCAAAGTAGTTAGCCTGGGTGGCCTGCCGGAATATTATAACTCCGATACCTGGATCTACTCTAACGTTCGTTCGAGCATTTTCCCCGGCAGCAGCACCACCAATATTGCCGCTTTTGGTTATGCCCGCAATAACGCCGGCAAGATCCTGATCGACCCTAGCAGCGGATTACCTATCAGCAACGTTACTTTTGGGGTTGCCGGCGACAGGCAGCCAAAATTTAGCATAGGCCTGGGTAACCATTTTACATTTAAAGATTTTGACCTGAACTTCCTGTTTGATATACGCAAGGGCGGGGATGTGTTCAACGGCAACGAGCTTTTCATGACCCGCTATGGCTTAAGCGTGCGTACTCTGAACCGGATGACCCCGATCGTTATCCCTGGTGTTTTAAAAGATGGCAACGAGAATTCAGCTAACCCAACAACTAACAACATCCAGGTTACCCCCAACACCCAGAATAACTATTATGCCAATGCTATTGATGCCGATTTTATTGAACACAATATTAACTGGGTAAGATTAAAGGACATCACGTTAAGCTACAAATTACCCCAATCATTATTAAAACGCCAAAACGTATTTAAATCGGCCAGTGTGTTTGTAACCGCCACCGATGTATTTATGATCACCAATTATTCCGGGGCCGACCCTGACGTAAACGGTACCAACTCCTCTACTTTAGGAACAGGAGCCGCCGGCTTTGATTACGGTACTGTACCAACGCCAAGGGTAATTTCTTTAGGTTTAAGAGTGAAGTTATAAAAAGAAGACAACATGAAAAGTTTTAAATATTCCATATTGACAATGCTTGTGCTGTTTTCGGCAAGCAGTTGTAAAAAATATATTGATGTAAATACCAACCCCAACGCGCCGGTTTCTGCGGATGCTTCGGCCTTGTTGCCGCCCATACAAGCGGGTATGGCACGCGGTGTTTGGTATGATAGCCGCTACATAGGCCAATATGCCCAGATATGGGGCTCGGCCACGGCCAACAATGTTTGGGACGAAGAAGGCTATCTGCCCGCGTCTGACTCCAACGGCGAGATGTGGCGCACGGTTTATTTTAGCCTGGGCCAAAACATCACCCTGTTATGGCAGGATGCTATCCCTAAAAAGAAATGGGATTATGTGGCAGTTGGCTACGCACTACGTGCCTGGGGATGGCAAACCGGCGGCGACTTGTATGACCACATGATCGTAAAAGAAGCTTTCGACCCTACACGCCTTACCTTTGATTATGATGATGGATCCGTTGTTTACGCCGAAGTAGTGAAGAATTGCCAGCTGGCTTTAAATTACATGAACCTGGCCATTAAAACCGATAACCAGGCCATATCGCCTATACTGGCCAAAGGCGATTATATGTACTATGGTGACCGCAACAAATGGATCAAATTTATTTATGCCATACTGGCCCAGAACGCACTGCACCAAAGCAATAAAGCCACCTTTAATGCCGATAACGTAAAAAAATACGCTGATAGTTCGTTCGTGAGCAATGCAGACAATGCCAGTGTGGAGTGCAAAGGTTCGCAATCTGGTGATTCCAATTTTTGGGGGCCAACAAGGAGCAATTTAGGATCATTCAGGCAATCTGATTTTATTGTACGCCTGCTGGATGGCCGCATTTTTACTGGCTCCGCAACCCAGGATACTACTTTAGATCCGCGTATTAAACAACTGATATCGCAAAGCAAGGATAAAGTATACCGCGGCGTTATAGGCACCAATGGCGACCCTAATGCAACCGATGCCAATACAGGAATACCTAATCTTTTTGCCAATGCCAGCGTAACAGCTAGCCCTACCGCCGCACCAAATTCGCAACGATACATTTATAATGATAATTCACGCGGTGTTTTGATGACCTATGGTGAGGTACAGTTTTTCAAAGCTGAAGCTTTATTTAAAAAGGGCGATCTTTCAGGTGCGTATTCCGCTTATATTAATGGGGTAAAGGCCAGTCTGGACTTTGTAAGTAATCCGCCGCAGGCAACTTCACTCACCGGGAACAAGCAAGCCATATCCGCTAACGACATCGCTGCCTACATGAGCGGGCCATGCGTTAAACAAAGCGCGGGTACCTTAACCCTGGCCGATATCATGCAGCAAAAATTTATCTCGTTGTATGTATGGGGTGCATTAGAAGCCTGGGCCGATGAGCGCCGTTATAATTATGATACCAATATTTTCCAGGGCTTTAGCAAACCGGGCACGCTTTACCCCGATAACGCGGGCAAGCAGGTTTACGTGGTAAGGCCGCGTTATAATTCAGAGTATATCTGGAATGTACCGGCGCTCAAGACGTTCGGTGCCCTTGACCCCGATTATCACACCAAGAAACCATGGTTTATTTTACCCTAATTAAAACATTATGAAAAGGAACTTTTATATCATTACATGCCTGTTTTTGATCATAATAACAGGTTGTAAAAAAAATACCATCACCCAGATATCCCAACCGGCAACGGGTGCACAACTCAAATACGTGCAAGCCATCCCCGGTTTGCCTGCCGTTGACGAGTATGTGAACGACAAAAAGATAAACCCACAGCAAAACGTGGGCTTGACAGATAATTTGAAACCTACCTCGGTTATCACGGGTATCACTTATCCATCGGCTTTTAACACGGCAGTTCAATTCGGTAGTCTTTACCCGGGTGGTACATCTGTTAATTACGCATTGGTGGCTACCGGCAATGCAACTATTAAAATTGCAACTTCAACCCCAGTGCCGACACTGGTGAGCCCACAAACCGCAGCGCCCAATACTACGGTTGCCAGCGTAACGCAATCGCTTGCTGAAAGAGGTACTTATTCGCTTTTCACCATAGGGTACCCAGATAAGCCCACTGCGTTGTTCGTTGAGGACAAATTCCCTTCAGCCGATATGACCAAGATCTACGTAAGGTTCGGTAACTTTATACCCAACAGTCCTCCGCTGGATGTTACGGGTGTTTATACAGCCTCAGGGGCAAGCGCAGCGACTACATTAACGCCGTTTGCCGGTATCGCGGCCAACACACTAACCAATTTTATACCGATAGATGCTAATGCCATAGGCACTACAGGCTACACCTTTCAATTGTACCTTGCCGGCTCAACTACCAAAGTGGGGGCAATTACCAAAGCCATTAACATGGCACCAGGTAGGTACTATACCATTATGGCCAACGGCCTGTATGCCGATTATGTGGTTGGTACTACCGGAATTACTTTAAAAGCCGCAGCCAGGCCAACCAAACCATCAGACCCCAACAGTCTGTTACCCGAAATATATTATAACCCGCCGGGTATTAGTTATTTTACCACCAAGTAAGGTTAACAGTTTATCAAAAGCCCCGAAAACATTTCGGGGCTTTTTTGTTATTGGGATGACATTGCTTTTGTTGGCCCTGGTATATTTGCACCCGGGTTTCTTCATTTTCAGAAGCAGCTATATCCTATGAAACAAGTACCACAGATACCGCAATCAAGCTTTGATTTTTTAAACGCGTTGAAATTAAACAACAATCGCGAGTGGTTCAATCTACATAAAGCCGACTTTGAAAAGGAGCAGCAACACCTGCATGCTTTTGCCGAGATCCTGTTGCAGCAAATGAACACGCATGACGTAATAGAAACTCTTTCGGGCAAAAAAAGCATATATCGCATTTATCGGGATACCCGCTTTTCGACGGATAAAACGCCTTACAAAACACACTGGTCGGGTAGTTTTAAACGTGCCACCAAATTTCGCCGGGGAGGATACTATTTTCATTTAGAGCAGGGTAATAATTTTGTTGGCGGTGGCTTCTTTGGGCCCAATCCGCAGGATCTGAAACTGATCAGAGAAGATATCGCTTTTGACCCTGCACCGCTCAGAGCCATATTGAATGACCCTGCTTTTATTGCAACCTTTGAAACCCTGAAAGGTGAGCAGTTGAAAACAACTCCAAAAGGTTTTGATGCAGATCATGAGGCTATTGACCTGTTACGATACAAACAATTCCTGCTGATCAAACGCTTTACAGATGCCGAGGTTTTAGACCCACATTTTGTTGACCAGGCAAACAGCACATTTAAAGCGATGCGCCCATTTCTGGATTATATGAGCGAGGTACTTTCTACTGATGTGAATGGATCGTTGCTTGGGTAATTCAAATCAGATATAATCTTTCGGCCTAAGCAACCCCCATCGGGTTCAACCTTTGTAGAAAAAAGCTAACCTTAATTTCAGTGCCGTAGGTACTGTACTCGGGTAGCATACCTACGGCATGCTAATATTTTTCCATCATTTGCTACAAAGCTTTTACTCCTACGGAGTAGCCTTCCTTCACTTATGGATATTCCTTTTTAATCTTCTCTCCTAAATTCATAATTCACAAGGATTTATCGCCTTTATAATACTCCCCCTATTACTTCAGGATTTTACCCCTTGTTTTTTCTCAAAGCGCCGAGCTTTGTTATGGTCAGTGCGCCTAACTGCCCGTAACCAATTATTTAACCAAAACCATCAAAATGAGAAAAACATTCACCCTATTGCCTATACTGGCAATTGCACTATTTGCATCCTGCAACAAATCCATCAACCGAATGCCAGTAAATACAGGTGCTTCAAAAAACCTGGCAAAGGGCACCCACTCCGTCGGCACAACTTATTATGTCGACCCGGCTGGTAGTGACAGCAACAACGGCCAAAGTACCACTACCGCCTGGCAAAGCATCGGTAAAGTAAACGCCCAAACCTTTTTACCCGGCGACCAGATCCTGTTTAAAGCCGGAGGTACCTGGAGCGGACAGCTTTTGCCAAAAGGATCTGGCAGTACCGGGAGTCCTATTATTATTGATATGTACGGAACAGGTAGCAAACCTGTGATTAACGGTTCGGGGGCAGATACAACCGGGGCGGTAAAATTGATCGGTCAATCTTACTGGCAAATAAAAAATTTAGAGGTTACCAACAAGCAGGCTGCAGGTGGTACATCCAGGTTATATGGCATTCATATCAAAACCGCAACTTCCACCGCTTTTACCAATGTGCAAATTCTGAATTGTTTTGTGCATGACGTTAATTCTTATACCACCGAATCAAACACAACCCTGTTTAACAAAGGAACCGGAGGAATAATAGTTGGCGGGAATAACAGCGAGGTGCTCATCAAAGGCTGCCACGTAAAAGATGTAACTGTAGAGGGTATCCGGAATACGGGTGGAACCTGCTCTCACATCCTGATTGATAGTAATTTGATAGAGAATGTTTATGGCGATGGCATTGTATTAAACGGGGTCAATACCAATTCGGCTATTACCAGGAACATTGGCCGCAATTTATGCTATAATACCAATACCTACAACTACGCGGGTATGTGGACATCCAACAGCGTGGGCACCTTAGTAGCCTACAACGAAATATCAGGAATCACAGGCGGTGGTGTCAATGATGGTGAGCCTTTTGACGCGGATCTGGGTGTGAACGGGGATATTTTTGAATACAATTATACACACGATAATAAAAGGGGCTTTATGCTCTTTATGCACGGCATCAGTAATGTAACCGTACGTTATAATATCAGTGTAAATGACATTGGAGACGGAGTTAGATTATTTTTCTACGACCCCGGAAGCCATACCAATATTAAAATTTACAACAACACATTTTTTATAACCGGCAATGTGGCGCAGCTATTTTATAACGATTTTAACAACACCAGCAATACCACCGAGTTCAGCAACAACATTGTTTATTGTACCGGTACGGTAGCCAAGTTTTCACAAAACGGAACAAGCGCTAACTGCCTTTTCCGCAACAATTGTTTTTATCCGCAATCCATGACTTCGGTTAACGGCCCGGCAACAGGAACCATGACGGGTAGTGTTTATTCAGATCCCAAATTTGTGAGTGCCGCTTCGGGCGCTACCACCAATTTTAAACTGCAATCAACTTCGCCTTGTTTAAACATGGGAGTAGTTATGGGCAGCAATGGCGGTATTGATTATTATGGTACTACTTTACCTGCAGGAGCGCCGGATATAGGCTTTTATCAGCACCCATCCACAGGCACAACAAACACCCTGAATGCCACCGCCGATGCCTATGTACGTGATGGAAGCTATGCCACAACCAACTTTGGTACGCTAACTTATACAGTTGTTAAAGCAGACGCGGTAGGCTACGCCCGGAGGGCTTATGAGAAATTTGATCTTAGTTCCATATCGGCATCAAGCGTGCAGACGGCTACATTGAGCTTATATGTTAATGGCGTCAATACGGCCCCTACGCGTACCATTTCGGTATATACTACCCAAACCGAAAACTGGGGCGAAACATCCATCAACTGGAACAATGCCCCAACAGACACTACTTATATAGGCCAGATAGTAGTAACCGGTGTTGGTACTTATGCCCTGGATGTTAAGAACGCCATCAACACGCAATTGGGAAACCCGGACCGCATCGTCTCGTTCTTATTAAAAAACAATGGGGCCAATAGTTCAACCAATGATATCACCCTCAACAGCCGGGAGGCATCTGGTAACCAGCCGACTTTGACTGTTACCTATTAATGCAAGAGGCATTCAAAGAAAAAATCCCGGGCTTTTACCCGGGATTTTTTTCATAAAAAGTGGGTTTACATGGTTTACACTTTTTACGGTTTACATTTATTTAATTATTTGACTTTCAATTAATTAAATTTATTTTACCATCAAAAGTGGGTTTACAGTGTAAACCCACTTTTGATGGTAAAAACCCATGATTAAACATTTACATAAAAAGGCTGTCATGCTGAGCTCCGTCGAAGCATGGTGGGCAGGCCTCTGCGCTCGACTCTGCGACGATGCTCAGAGTGACAGCCCTGCCTTTTCAGAAGCTCTATAGATGATTATTATGTAATGCGTTTACATTAATCGAATTTAATCCATTCCGTTTCCTATCTCACATTCTTGGTAGACGCATCAACTTTGCGGTATGCCCAGCCAAAAATGAGCGGGAAAACCCAAAGGCTAAACATCATGGCGCATAGTATCCCTCCGATAACCACACGGGCCAATGGTCTGGAACTTTCGGACCCGATGCCATGCGAAATAGCTGCAGGGAATAAACCTATAGCTGCCATCAGCGCGGTCATCATTACTGGCCGGATGCGGGAGTTTACGCCCAGCTTGATGGCGGTATATAGCGTAACACTGTCGCCTTTCAGCTCCTCCAGGTTATGTTTAAATATAGTGATGAGCAACACCCCATCCTGTATACAAATCCCAAACAGCGCGATAAAACCTATACCTGCCGATATGCTAAAGTTGGTGCCGGTAATATGCAGCGCCAGTATGCCCCCCACAATAGCAAAGGGCACATTTAAAAATACCAGGGCGGCATCTTTTACATTACCAAACATAATAAAGAGCAGTAAAAAGATGAGCGCTAAACTAATGGGCACTACTTCAGCCAAACGTTTCTGAGCGCGTTGCTGGTTTTCAAAATCGCCCTGCCAGGCCATGTGGTAGCCCCGTTTCAGTTTCACTTTGGCATTAACCTTTTGTTGCGCCTCGGCAATGGTGCTGCCCATATCCCGGCCGCGTACCGAAAATTTCAATGTGGCATAGCGCTCATTCTCATCCCTGAAAATTAAACACGGACCTGTTTTTTGCGAGATATCGGCAATTTGTTTAATAGCCACCTTGGCCCCGCTTTGGGTGGGTACCAACAGGTTCCCGATATCGGCGGGGGTTCGTCTGAAAGCTTCCGGAAAACGGATGCGGATATCAAAGGTGCGCACGCCTTCATACAAGGTTGACGCCGCCTGCCCGCCAATGGCCATGGAAATTACGGAATTGGCATCGGCAGTGGCTACGCCGTACTGGGCCATTTTTTGCTGATCCAACTGGATATCGAGCTCGGGCAAACCAATGCTTTTCAGTACACCCAGGTCCTCGATACCTCTTACGTCTTTCAATATGCGGTATACGTCGTTTACTTTTGATTCCATATAATTCAGCGAGTCACCATAAACTTTTACTACTATGGAGCCTTTTACGCCTGACACGGCCTCTTCCACGTTATCACTGATAGGCTGCGAAAAGTTCAGGTCGACACCGGGCAGTTTGGCCAGTTTCACGTTCATCTGGTTAATGAGTTCCTCTTTGGTGAGTTTCGGTTTCCAATCCTCCTCAGGGTACATCAGCACGTCGAACTCATTATTATAAAAACCGGCTACATCGGTACCGTTATCCGGCCTGCCGGTTTGCGATACGGCATATTTAACCTGCGGAAAGGTCATCAGTATTTTACGTACCTGTTTAGATGTTTCTACAGATTGATCGAGCGATACGCTATAGGGCAACTGCACCCTGAGCCATATAGCCCCTTCATCCAGCTCCGGCAAAAACTCGCTCCCTAAAAACTTAAAGGAGAACAGCCCGATAGCCATCGCAATCAGCGATACTGTCACCACCACTTCTTTCCGTTTAAATGATCGTACAAAGCCATTCAGCATAAAGGCGGTAAGATGATGTACAAATGGATTATGCTTTTCGTGAACGTTTTTATTGAGCAGTAATTTGATCAGCACAGGCACTAATGTCAGCGTGGTGATCAAAGCGCCGATAAGCGCAAAACCCAGCGTATAGGCCAATGGCGAAAACAGTTTCCCCTCTACCTTCTGAAAGGCAAAAATGGGTAGCAGGCCAGTGATGATAATGAGCTTGGCAAAGAAAATAGCCTTACCCAACACGGCGCCATTATTCTTGATCATCCCCATTTTGGCGATCTTGTTAAACCGGTCCATGCCCAGCATTACCGCCTTGTGATCCAGGAATACAAACATCCCCTCCACCATTACCACCGCGCCATCTATAATGATCCCAAAGTCCACCGCCCCTAACGAAAGCAAGTTGGCTGACATGCCCATGAGGTGCAAACAAATAAAAGCAAACAATAAAGCCAGCGGAATAATAATAGACACAATAAGCGTAGTGCGCCAGTTAAACATAAACAGCGATACCAGCAGCGTTACCAAAACAATACCCTCAATCAAATTATGCAATACGGTATGCGTGGCATAATCTATCAGATTGGTACGATCGTAATACGGGATAATTTTGGTATCAGCGGGCAGCACATCATTGTTCAGCTTATCTACCTCTTTTTTTAAAGCGGTTACTACCTCGGTAGGGTTTTCGCCTTTCCGCATCACAATAATGGCCTCTACGGCGTCGGTATCGTCCACAACAGTTCTTCTGCCCTCTTTGTCTATGATCGCATCGCTGCGGCCTACCCAACCCAGGCGGGGCAGGTTGGAGATCTCTACATTGGCTACATCTTTTACCAGTACGGGCACGCCGTTATTATTACTGATAACAATGTTCCTGATCTCGTGGATATCATTCAGCAAACCTATACCCCGCACGGCAAACGCCTGGTTGTTTTGGATGATCATATCACCACCCACGTTGATATTGGTTTTCTGCACAGCCGTAAATACATCCAGGGGGGTAATATTCAGGGTTGCCAGCTTTTCGGGATTAACCGTTATCTCGTAAGTTTTGGTTTTACCGCCAAAACTGTTAATGTCGCCAATGCCGGGGATGGCCCGCAAACGCCGGTCGATCACCCAATCCTGTATAGTTTTGAGCTCCCTTACATCCCGCACCGAGCTTTTAAGCGTATACCTGAAAATTTCGCCGGTAGGCGCAACAGGCGGCTGTACGGATGGCGTAATGCCATTAGGCAAAGCGGCATTATTTAACAGGTTCATTACCTGCTGCCGCGCCTCGGCGTCTTTAACATTATCGTCAAATATCACTTTCACATAGCTCAGCCCAAATATGGTGCTGGAGCGCAGACTTACTTTTTTCTGCACCGGGTTCAAAGCTATTTCAATAGGGATGGTTACCAGTTTTTCCACCTCCTCGGCGCTGCGGCCAGGCCACTGGGTAATGATATCTATTTCGGTATTGGTTACATCCGGAAACGCTTCAATAGGCATCTGGATAAAGGTGATTATCCCGCTAACAATCAGCAAACCGGCAAGCGAAAGTACCAGGTACTTATTTTTTAACGAGAATCCAATTATTCCCTTAAGTAGTTTAGTCATCTGCTTTTAATTAAGGATAAATAATTAGTTGTTTAACGACCCATAGATCAAGACCGCCTGCGAACCTATCAGCCTGTCGCCTTTGGATACCCCGCTTTTGATATACGCCAGCTTTCCGTTGATGCTGGATACTTCTACCGGTCTTATCTGTACATCTTTAGGGCCTTTCAGAATGATCACATAGTATTGGCTGTGGTCAAAAATAAGGTCGCTGCTTGATACGGCTATTGCCTGCTCATTCTCGGTATTATTTACCGTTACGGTGGCAAACATCTGCGGTTTAAGCATAAAATTGGGATTGTCCAACACCACCTTCATCTTCATTACTTTGCTATTGGGATCGAGCACATTCATCAGCTTATCTACCTTGCCTTTGAAAACCTTATCAGGGTATGATATGGTACTTACCTCGGCCTCGTCGCCCTCGTGCACCTTGCCTATATTTTCTTCATACACATTAGCCTCCACCCATATTTTTTTCAGGTTGGATATGGTGAACATCGGCGCGCTGTTATCTGTGCGGATGGATATGCTGTTGGTTACATTTTTCTGCACGATAAAACCATCAATAGGCGATTTGATCACATACTCGCCATTTGGATTATTGCCATTGATACGCAGGATACGTTGCGCCGCCGTACGGGCCGCGATGGCCTGTTCATAATTAACCTCGGCACTGGTAATATCCACCTTTGATGCCAGTCCGCTTTTAAACAGATCCCTTTGCTGATCGAGCTGTTTGGCGGTTAAACGCACATTGGTTTCGGCATTGATAAGGGCCGCGTTATAGTTAGCAACCTCGGCACTTTTAATAACGCCCAAAACCTGCCCGGCTTTTACCTGGTCGCCCTGCATCACATTGATATCCTGTAAGGTCCCGCTGATGAGGGGGAACAGGTTAACAACCTTATCAGTGTTGAAATCAACCGCGCCATTAAACTTAATGGCGTACGTAATATTGGTTATTTTCACGGTATCAATAACCAGCGTTTTCATTAAGGAATCCGGAACAGTATAGGGCACCCTTACTTGCTCTTTATTTTCATTGGGGTTACAAGCAAAAAGATTAAGCAGCAACATTACTGCTGCCGCAAAAATCAATGGATTAATAGGGGTTGATCTTTTCATGAATTATCCTGTTAAGGGTATTTTATTGTTGATTAAAAAAGGGGGTGCCGGTAATAAAATTCAACTGTTCGAGCGAGGTGACTTTATTGAGCTGCAGGGCATTAAGCTGCAGCAGGTTGTTTTTGTAGGAGTCATAAAAATCAAGAAACTCCAGTAAACCGATATTTCTTTTCTGGTAGTTTTTAAACACCTCCTGTATCAAGTGCGTAAAATCGTGCTTAAACTGCGGGTCAAAACCGTTGTAAAGATTCTCCAATCGCAAAGCCCCTTTATAGGTTGTTGCCAGATCCATTTCGAGCTGATCCTGCTGACTTTGCAATTGCACCTTGCTTTGATCTATAGCTATACGGGCCTGTTTTATACCACCTTGGTTACGGTTAAAAAATGGCAGATTAAATTCGACACCGCCAGCTATATAATTATTATTGAAAGCCCCGAATTTGTCATAACTTACCGAAAAGGATACGTCGGGGATGGCACTGGCTTTTTGAAGCGCCAGATTAACAGTATTATAATCAACAATGGATTTTGCGTTTTTTAAGTCGTAACGGTTAGCGTAAGCCGAATCAAGCAGCTGCTTGTAGGGCTTTGTGGTAACGGATTCTTGAGCATCCTCCTGATCGGCCAGGGGCATAATATAGGTGCTGGGTGATGCTTTGATGAGCATCTTTAGTTCGTTTTCGGTAGTATCGATACCCACAATGAGGTTATTGTATTCTGTTTGCAGCGCGTATAGCTGTGATTGTATGCGCAGTACCTCTTTCTGGGCAATGTTGCCTTTAGCGTATTGCTCCTTAAATACCACCAGTATACGGGCCAGTGAGCTGATCTCCTCGTTATAAACCTGGGCAGATTGCTGTTGATAATATATGGTATAAAAATCGCTCCGGAGGGTGAATCTCAGGGTTCTGATCAGGTCAAAAAACTGGTACCGGGCCTGGTCGACGCTGATTTTGGCCAGTTGTATATTTTTATTGCGCTTGCCCGCGGTAATAAATAACTGAGAAAGACCTAATGACTGATTCCGGTAGGCATCATGAGTATCGTTATGAATACCATTGGCGAAGTTAAAATCGGGGTTGGGGAACAGCCTTGCTGTAATTACCTGCGCGCTAGCTATGTCGATATTATAGCGCCCAGCTAATAAGGTGAGGTTTTTGTTTAAAAATTCTTTTTCGGCATCTTTTACATTCATTCGTAATGTATCGTTACCGGGGCCCTGCGCATAAGCGCGGGTCCCGGTAGCCATACACCATAGTTGAATTGAATAGAAAAGAACGATAACAAATTTGGGGTGCATAGTATATTTGTTTGCACAAAGCTATCCCCCCTAAATTAGAGCCACATTAAAGCAACATTAGAATGGCATTAGATTGCCGATGGCCGGAATTTAATGGTAAAAGTGGCGCCCTTATCTTTCTCAGATTCTACCAATATGATCCCATTAAATAAGTGAATGATCTTTTGGGTAACGTACAAACCTATGCCACTGCCCTGGAACGAGCGGCCATTAGGGCTGCGGTAAAACGAAGTGAATATTTCCTGCAGATCTCCAGCGGGTATACCTATGCCTGAGTCCCGAATTTTGATACTGATCATCTCCTGGTCGGCATACAGGTTACATACCACCGGCTGATTGTTGGAGAATTTAAAAGCGTTACCAATTAAATTATTAAAAGCGATGGTAAGCAGGGCCTTGTTGGCATAAACCCGCAGGCGCTCGGCTTCTTCGGGGAGTTTGGCTATTTCGAGGATCAGTTTCCCGGCATCTTTTTGCTTTTTCCAGTAATCGTGCAGATCCCATATCAACTCATCTATCATTACCGGCTCGCGTTTGGCCTGGGTGTACTGCATATCGGTTTGGGCCAGCTCCACCAGGCTGGTTATGGTTTCATTGAGCCTTTCAGAATCGGTTAAAACAGAGCGCAGTGTTTTTTGATATTCTTCGGGTGTTCGTGGTCGGGTTAAGGCAACCTCTATTTCGCCAACGGTGCTGGTAACAGGTGTTCTTAATTCATGTGAGGCGTTGGTTACAAAAGCTTGCTGCAATTCAAAGGCGTTTTGCAGGTGTTCCAGCAAGCGGTTAAAATAGCGAGCCAGAGCTGTTATCTCGTCTTTCCCTTTACCCTCTTCAACCCTTAAATGCAAATTATTAACCGTGATACGGTTCATCTGTGCGATCAAACCATCAATTGGAGCCAACGAGCGCTGCGCAAACCACCGGCCCAGGAAGAACAATAAGCCATTGATAACTAAAAAAGAAACCAGCATGATCTGCGCCATTTTGATCAGACGGTTATAATTCAGCTCGTCAAAAGCCGAAACCAGGATAACAAAATTGCCCTGGTTGTCATTATAATAAATACCAACCGTTTGCCACTTGCCTTCCGTAAACTGCACAAACTTCTTTTTACGGATATTATCAATAACCCCGGCCGACCAATACTGATGCGCTCCGCCGATAAAAGATTTATCATGCTCATCGTACATGCCCAGTATTTCACCGGGTAATTTGGCCAGATAGCGTTCGCGTACATGGTTTAATGAATCGGTTGATATTTCATCAGCCTCAAAATAAAGCTGGGCAGCTACTTTGGCCCTGTCTTTTAAATGCCCGTAAAAATCGTTCTTAAAAAGGTTGTAAAATATAGAATAGATGACTGCCAGTATAACCAGCAATAACCCTGCGGTAATTAAAGAAAAATGGAGCGCGAGTCTGTTTTTTATCTTCATAAGCGGTTAAGCATCTTTCATGATATAGCCCATGCCAATAATGGTATAAATTAGTTTGCTGCTAAAGCCCTTTTCTATTTTTTTGCGCAGGTAGTTTACATACACATCTATAAAATTGGTGCCGGTATCAAATTCAATGCTCCACACTTTTTCGGCAATATATTCCCGCGAAAGTGTTTTGTTGGGATGGCGCATAAACAGTTCAAGCAGGGTATATTCTTTGGCGGTTAAAGTGATCTGCACCCCCGCACGCTCCGCGGTTTTGCTCCAGGTATCCAGGTTCAGGTCGCCGAGGGAGATCACCTGCTCATCGGTTTGCGACCGTTTAAACCGGCGCATCAGGGCCTCCATACGGGCCAGTAACTCGCTAAAATGGAAGGGCTTTACCAGGTAATCATCCGCGCCGGCCTGTAAACCTTTTACTTTGTTGTTTACATTATCCAGCGCGGTTAAAATCAAAATGGGAATATTGACACCCGCTTTTCTGAACTGGCGGCACAGTTCAATGCCGCTCATATCGGGCAGCATCACATCCAGGATGATGATATCAAAACCGTCTGTATCGATAATTTTTTTGGCCGATGCGCCTTCGCCCGCTACAGTGACATGATATCCGTTCTCTTCCAGCCCCTTTGAAACAAAGGCGGCTACCTTGCTTTCATCCTCCACTAAAAAAACATTTCCCATTTTAAACACCTCAATATTAACGAACTACCGGATAAGAATTTTTAATCAAAGAATCATATTATAAATGAAGTTTGCATGATTTTTTGGTTTACATACCTGATGACCGGGCGTTTTTATCTTTTGGGAAGCTGATAAATTTATTATTTACATTTACAAAAAGCCTTTGGAGCGGTTTATATAACGCTCTTAACGAATTAAAGTCTTTTATGGAAAACTACACTATTGTTATTTTTATTCTGGCAGTGATGATCGGCTTATCGGCCATTGCCGATAAGATCAAGCTGCCCTATCCCGTATTGCTCATCGTTGCTGGTATCGCTGTCGGCTTTACTCCCCAGATACCGGATATAGAACTGAACCCCGAGATTGTTTTCCTGATATTTTTACCGCCATTGCTGTATGACGCAGCATTCAATATCTCATTCCAAACGTTTAAAACCAACAGCAGTACCATAGGTACTTTAGCCATTGGGCTGGTGTTTATTACCACCTGCGGTATCGCGGTTACTGCTCATTATATGATACCTGGGATGACCTGGCCGCTTTCGTTTGTACTCGGTGCCGTGCTTTCGGCTACAGATGCGGTTGCCGCTATGAGCATCACCAAAGGTTTAGGACTTACACACAATACCAATACTATACTAGAGGGTGAAAGCCTGGTGAATGATGCCTCGGCATTGGTAGCCTATCGTTTTGCCGTTGCCGCGGTAACCGGTACCGCCTTTGTATTCTGGAAAGCTTCGCTCCAGTTTATTATGCTGATGGCAGGAGGGTTTGTTGTAGGTGTGGTGATGGGCAAAATCCTGGCCTTTATTATTAAACGGGTACATACCAACAGCTTAGTAACCATCAGTTTTATGCTGCTGATGCCCTTTGTAACCTACCTGGTTGCCGAAGATCTGCACGTTTCGGGCGTTATAGCGGTAGTGATACTGGGTTTAAGTATAGCGCGTTTCAGCAGCAAAGTATTCCCTGATACCTTGAAAAAACAATCCAAATCAATCTGGGATATTATCATTTTTTTACTGAACGGGCTGATCTTTATTTTGATAGGTCTGCAGTTCCCTTATGTGATCAAAAGCATTAAAAGCAGCCAGGTATTGCCTTACATAGGCTATGCTTTTATCATCACCGTAATTGCTTTGCTGCTGCGCATGGCGCGTGTGTTTTTACAACGGATAAATTTGCGGCGCGCCTTTCAAAAAGGTAAAGGCAAAATAACGGAGGACGCCCTGTTGGATATGAAGAACAGCTTGATCATTAGCTGGTCGGGTATGCGTGGCATTGTATCGCTGGCCATAGCTATTGGTTTGCCCGCAACTTTGGCCGATAGCAGCCCTTTTCCGGAGCGTCATGCCATCATCTTCATCTCGGTGGTAGTAGTACTGTTTACGCTGATAGGCCAGGGCCTTACCTTGCCCTGGATCGTAAAACGACTAAAAACCGATTAAATTAATTTATCATCTTACCATCATAAAGCTTAAATTAGATAACAATTCTTTAAGCTACCCGTCTGCCTTATACATCATATTTAATAAAACCCCTATGAAAACCTCCCTTAAACTCGGCATAGCAGCCTTAACTTTCAGTATATTTTTTGGTTCAAATGCAGATGCCCATACTATAAATAAATCAACCATTTTACCTCCATCTATCAGCAATAGCCAAAACATTAAAAACATAGTTCTTGTACACGGTGCCTTTGTAGATGGATCGGGGTGGAAACCTGTTTATAATATACTGGTTAAAAAGGGCTATCACGTAACCGTTGTGCAGCAGCCATTAACCACATTTGAGGGCGATGTTGCTGCCGTTAAAAGAATTATCGATCAACAAAACGGACCTTGTATTTTAGTGGCCCACAGTTATGGCGGAGCCATTATTACCACCGCCGGCATTGATCCTAAGGTTGCAGGATTGGTATACATTGCCGCTCATGCGCCCGATAGCGGAGAAAGCGAAGCGGGTAATGGCAAGCTTTATCCTTCGGCCTATAAATCGCTTCAAAAAGGCTCGGATGGTTTTGACTATATCGATCCCGCTAAATTTTATGCTGATTTTTCGGCAGATCTTCCAAAAGAACAAGCGGAGTTTATGGCCAACTCACAGATGCCTACAGCCGACATTGTGTTTCATGCTATTATAGCAAACCCCGCCTGGAAGGTAAAACCAAGCTGGTATATGGTAGCTAAATCTGACAGGATCATCAATCCCGACCTGGAACGCATGTATGCCAAACGGGCGCACAGCCACACGGTGGAGATAGCAGGCGCCAGTCACTCCGTATTTGAATCGCATCCCGAGGATGTAGCCAAATTAATCATCGAGGCTGCTACGCAATCGACCAAAAAGAAATAATTACCGCGTTTTTTAACAATGAATAAGCATATAAAACCCAAAATATCTCTTTTTATAGGTGCTTTTGCTGCAATATTATTGCTGTTTAACAAAAATATTGCCATTGCGCAAAGTGTTGCCCAAGCAGAAGAGATCCCGCTTTGGCGGGGTACGCCTCCGGATGGCCCGGGTCCGCAAGGTTCTGAAAACGTAAGCGCGAAAGGTTCTTATACCAATATTTCCGCACCCAGGTTAATTGTTCATCGACCTGATCATCCCAATGGCATAGCCATATTAGTAATCAGCGGTGGTGGTTACGCGCACATAGAAGTGGGGCAAGAAAGTGCCCCGGCTGCCAATTGGCTACAGTCTGAAGGTATTACCGCATTTGAGCTCATCTACCGTTTACCCGGCGAAGGCTGGACTAATGCCAATGTGCCTTTTCAGGACGGGCAAAGGGCCATGCGCATCATCAGGAGTTTATCAAAAAAATACGGATATGATGCACACCGTATCGGCATCATGGGCTTTTCGGCAGGCGGCCACCTTGCCGGGATGACTGCAACAACGTTTGATAAACCATTCTATACCCCTGTTGACAAAACCGATCTTGTACCCGCCCGTCCCGACTTTGCCGCCCTGCTTTACCCGGTAATAACCATGTTGCCGCCATATGATCATACCCATTCTGAAAAAGAGATTATAGGCAAACACCCCGACAGAGAAGCTCAAAAACGCTACTCGGTGCAACTGCATGTTACCCAGAAAACACCACCAACCTTCCTGGCCCAGGCAGAGGATGATCCTATCTCCAATGTGCAGAATAGTCGTTTAATGTACGTGGCATTGCAAGATCATCAGATACCTGCCGAAATACACGTCTTCCCAACCGGTGGGCATGGCTGGGGTATGGGTGCCCCCGGTTCTCCTGAGCAGGAATGGCCAAAATACTTTAAAGCCTGGCTCAAAAAGACAGGAATATACCAGTAACCTAAAAGTTATCAAAGCAAAAAGCTCTGCAACAAGCAGAGCTTTTTTTTAAAAAACCGACAAATAAAAATACCCCTATTATTTACATCCCGGCAAGGTCAATCGCTTACGGTTTAGTGATGGCAATATCAATTTTCCCATCTTCCATACCTTCTATATTCTTGTCAGTAAATATGGTTTTGGAAGTTTTCTCGAGGGCAGTTAACAGATCTTCTGTACTACCTTTGGCATGAGCCACTAAAATAATGGAACCGGTACCGCTAAATTTCATTTTGGTGCTATCAACCCCGGCGCAGGCTTTTACATTGGTATTCAGTTTTCTAAGGTTTTCCATGGTGATACCTTTAATAGTAATAACAGTTTTATATCCTGAAAGCGCATTAGCAGGTGCGGGTGCAGTTGCATCAACTTTCTTTTTCTTTTTAAATAGCCCTAAAACTTTGTCGCTGGTGCCCCCGGCCCGGCTGGCAGTATTCGACGCGTTATCTGCTTTGTTAAGTAAACTATTCGCTTTGTCGATAATGCCTTGTGCTTTTACTGTTGATGCTCCCACAAGTACGAAGAGCAAAATTAAACCGATAAGATTTTTCATGACGGATTGATTTGGTTAATGCATGTATAGATTATTTGATAGATGGTGGTAGCTTCAAATAGCCCCCTCAGATGCGTTAAGGTTATAGGGATATCTTACACATCATTAATTACTATACAAAACTATCTCATAAACCCTTTAATATAAATACCAGTATTTTTGGAATTATTTATACCAGTTTTTAGGTAGTTGATCAAACCTTTTTAAATCGCATTTTAAAAAGCACTAACTTCACTCATAATAAATTATTAACCGTATGGCAACTATTTCAACAACGTATATTGGTGATTTAAAAACTGAAGCAATCCATCTGCAATCGGGCTCTAAATTGATTACCGATGCGCCAACTGATAATCATGGCAAAGGTGAAGGCTTTTCGCCAACAGACCTGCTTGCCGAATCATTAGCCGGATGTATTTTAACCGTTATGGCTTTGGCGGCACGTTCGCACGGTATCAATATGGATAATACCAAATGCGATGTTTCTAAAGTGATGGCGCCCAACCCGCGCAGGGTGGCAGAGATCATCCTTGATTTTAAATTCCCGATGGAGTATACCGATCAGGAAAAAAAGATCCTTGAACTGGCGACGGCGACCTGCCCTGTGGCTATAAGTTTGCACCCGGATCTGAAAAAAACCATCAATTTTGGGTGGTAACATCATATTGGACACGGGATTAACTATGTTTATAACAGAAATACAAACCGATATACAAGCGATAGAAGAAGACGAAACAATCTACCAGGAAATTAATTTTACTAATCGGGCAAATGCTATCGACTTTCTTGATTTCCATATCATTGACCGGATCGAAGGGCTGCTACAAAACCTTGAACAAAACGAAGAATTAATTATACTACAACAACGGGCAGAAAAGATAAAATTTGATCTGGAAAAAATAGACAATGACATGTTTATTCGGCTCAGAGAAAAGATCAGAACGGGTGTTTACAACGGCGCATCTTTCAAGGAAATGATAGGCCAATATTGTGGATATGATTATGCTAATGACCCGGATAAGATCGGTTATGACAGCCTGGATGATTTTATCAACGGACTCTTATCTGACCAGGTCATTCCCGAAGCAACCATGGAGCGCAAGCCGGAAATGGTTTTTTATCAAAAAACACCCACCAGGATCATATTTGAGTTAGCAGAATTGGCGGTGTTGAGACGGGATGATGTATTTTTCGATCTGGGATCGGGCCTGGGACAGGTGCCGATACTGGTAAACCTCATCAGCGGAACTCCAACCAAAGGCGTTGAATATGAACCAGCTTATTGTAATTACGCGAATACTTGTGCCTCTCAGCTCAATTTATCCAAAGTTGAATTCATCAACACAGATGCCCGGCTGGCAGATTATTCACGAGGTACGGTATTCTTCCTATATACCCCTTTTGAAGGAAGTATCTTACAAACCGTAATGGAGATATTGCAAAAAGAATCCCAGGGCCGGACGATCCGGGTCTTTACTTATGGCCCTTGTTCAGAAACAGTAGCAAAACAAAATTGGCTGAGTTGTATAAAGGGCGAAGCGAATGACCCATATCAGCTTTGTGCGTTTAAAAGTTTGTCTTATTGATTCGCGGTGATGATTGTCCGGTTGAAGATGTAAAATGTCTAACTCAGCCACAAACAGATCAGCGGCATTCACTTTGGGCTGTAGCTTAGTAATATAAGCGGGTTAATGAAGGGATGGTGTTCGTTAACAAGTCGGTCAGAATTAAACTTATCTTTGCGCTATGACCATCTGCATCCCCGTATAAGAACTTATTTTAAATGAAAAATTCAAACTTCAAAATATCTCCTGCGATCATATGGGTCAGTTCAATCTTTCTGGGTTTATTATCCTCAGTCCCGCAAATTGCCGAACGCCATTTTAACCCGGCAGAAGCTGCTGTAAACTCGGCTATTACTGGTTTATTTGCCCTTTTTGTGTGGTACTATAATATCTATACACTACGCGGCAATCCCACCACCTATCGCTCAAACAGAAGCTTTTCTTATTACCGGCTCATGAGTAGTTTACTGATTGGTATTGGGGTTATGCTGGCTTTGGCTTCCATACAGCAACTCATATTATCGCACATTAATTTTGGGCCGGTAATGCTGATGGTTGAAGTGAGGGGTATACTCATTAACCTGGTGTTTTACATGTTCATCCATCTTATGTATCAAAACTACAACAACCAACAGGTTAATATTGAACTGGAACGTACTAAGGCCGATAATTTGGGCGCGCAGTATGAATTATTGAAACAGCAAATCAACCCTCATTTCCTGTTCAACAGCTTAAATACCCTGAAGGCCATGGTTGAAACTAATGATAAAAATTCGGTGGATTTTATTCTGAAACTGTCCAATTTTTATCGCTTTACACTGGAAAGCCGTAAGCTGGATTTGATACATCTATCAGAAGAACTGGAAATAGTTGAAGCTTATAATTTCTTACTAAAGGCCCGGTTTGAGGATGGCTTTACTTTCACCAATACCATCAGCGAGAAATATTTAGGTACGCTTATCCCCCCATTTACTTTACAGCTACTGATAGAAAATTGTATTAAACATAACGTTGTATCGTTAGAGCGCCCGCTGCATATCCAATTTTATGAGGAGAACGATAGCCTGGTGATGGAAAATCAGATGCAGCCGAAAAGAAATGAGGAATCATCATTAGGTGTGGGGCTAAAAAACATCAGCCTGCGCTATAGTCACCTGCTTGACAAAAAGATCGAAATCATTAATGACAATAAAATATTCAAAATAAAACTCCCGGTAATACATGAACATTATCATCATTGAAGACGAATTAAAAGCGGCCCGTTCACTCGAAAACATGATAGCCGAAGTTAGGCCGCAGGCAAAAGTAATAGCACAACTGCAAAGCATCGAAAGCTCGGTAAAATACCTGACCGAGAACAAGCAGCCCGACCTGATATTCATGGATATTCAGCTTTCTGACGGCTTGTGTTTTGAGATTTTTAAATCAGTTAAAATTACCAGTCCCATTATTTTTTGTACCGCGTTTGATGAGTATTCGCTGGAGGCATTTAAGGCCAATAGTGTAGACTATGTATTGAAACCATTTTCAAAAACCGACATAGCCGATGCTTTTAAAAAAGTGGATGAGCTCAAGAATTTTTTCCAGCAAAGCATTATGCCCGATTTGGGTAACCTGTTGTCGCAAATTGCTCCGCCTGCCGGTAAGAAGAGTTTCCTGGTATTTAAGCATAATAAATACACCACGGTATCAACCGATAGCATCGCTTTCTTTTATATCCGTAACGAGGCTACATCCATCATGTGTTTTGATCAGCAGGAGTATTCCCTGAACCAATCACTCGATCAGGTGATCAGCCTATTATCACCCGTACAATTCTTCAGGCTAAACAGGCAGTATATCGTAAATTTTAACGCGATAAAAGAGGTGGAGCATTATTTTATGCGCAAACTATTTGTAAAACTTACCATTCCTACGCCCGAGAAATTGCTGATCAATAAAGAGAAAGCGCCTGTTTTTTTAAACTGGCTTGAGAACAGGTAATCAACACTGGTAGCACCAATATTTTGGCGTTCACAAATGTCCGGTCGGCCGGGGATTATGACTAACTGAGCCTTTTTGCACTAAATAAGCACCTGTTAGGAGAATACTTTTGAGTAATTAAAAAAATCAGAAGATATGAAAACTCTTAAAATCTTAGCTCTTTGCGCAGGTGCGATAGCATCCTTAGTGGTAGCAACCTCATTGATAGATCCAACCACGGCTTCTCCAAAAAAAGATAATCATCCGGCTATCGGAAAAGGATTTGCCTTGCTGGAACTGTTTACATCCGAGGGCTGCTCCAGCTGTCCGGCAGCGGATGATCTGTTGGCCAAAATTCAAAAGGAATCAAAGGATAAACCTATTTATGTACTGGCTTATCACGTTGACTACTGGAACCGTTTAGGCTGGAAGGATGTGTTCAGCAAGGCCGAATTTTCCAAACGGCAGGTGGCTTACGGCCAATGGCTTAACAAGCCACAAATTTACACTCCACAAGTTGTGATCAATGGCCAGGCCGAATGTATTGGATCTGACGAGCCGGCCCTTCGTGATGCTATTTCGGGCGCCCTGGCAGGCACTGCTTCGGTAGGTGTGGTATTACAGGTTCAGCAGGATAAAGATAAGCTGGCTGTTAACTACCAGGTAACCGGCGGTTCGGCAACAGACCAGCTATTGATAGCTTTGGTACAAAAATCGGCCATTAGTAAAGTAGCAGCCGGCGAAAACAGCGGCCGCACCTTAGCCCACGCACAGATAGTTCGCGAATTGCAAACCGTTAACTTAAATCAAACTAAAGGCACCAGCTATATTAAAGTTCCACAAGGTTATAATGCACAAAACTGGGAGGTAGTTGGTTTTATACAGAACAGCACTACCGGCGAAGTTTTATCTGCCACCCGGGCCAACCCAAACAGCAATAGCAACGTTAAAACTAATGTATTATGAACAGCCACGGAAAGTATAAACAAAGTAGATTATTAGTCGGGATCATATCATTATTTTCTATGTCGTTGCTCGCGAGGGCGCCATTTGAAAATAACCCGCAGGATTGTGCCATGATCAGCGTTTCGGGAAAGAAGCAAAAGAGCAAACATCCTACCGATGAACATCAGCTACATTGATAAATAAACCCATACCAGCCTTTCCAAAGAGGGCTGGTATTTTTATATAAACGGTAAAGTAAAACGTCTTATCCATGAAAAAACTACTCTTAATAGCCATAGCATCGTTCCTGGGGATTGGTGCTCATGCCCAGACACAATACGGCTCTGCACGGGAACTGAAATGCACAGAAGAGGCGGTGACTTTTAGCACCAACATACGATCTGGCTTGCACCTATATTCGCCTCACATAGGCTATGCGGATATGTTTAAGCCAACACCTAATTTCAGCTCTTCAAACCTTTACACCAGCAAAAATACTATCCGTGAAGTACCCCTACCGGCTAATTTCGAAAAAGCATTTACACCCGGAGCTTCATCTCCACAAAAAAACATTTTGTTTGTTCAAAAGATGATGCGAGGCTTGTTTCAGATAGACGAAACAGCTATCAAACGCGCTTTTATCACTTATGATTATAGCCGATTTTTACCTCCGTCGGCACCAGGATCATTACTTTAAATTAATTAATATTACATAAAAAAAGCCCTATGAAAATTACGTATTACGGCCACTCCAGCTTCTCGGTATTTGCAGGTGGCAAACACATTTTATTTGACCCATTTATAACCGGAAATGAATTAGCCAAAGACATCGATATTGATACTATACCGGCTGATTACATTTTTGTATCTCATGGTCACTTTGATCATATACAGGATGTAGTGGCTATTGCCAATCGTACGGGTGCCACCGTGGTGGGTATATGGGAGCTGTACTCCTATTTCGGCAAACAGGGTGTAAAAAATCTGCACCCCTTAAATCCGGGCGGTAAGGTTGTTTTTGATTTTGGTACAGCCAAATCAGTTATAGCTCAACACTCCAGCAGTTTGCCCGATGGAACTTATGCCGGTGTGGCTTGCGGCTTTGTTTTCAAAACCGAAGAAGGTAATTTTTATTACAGCGGTGATACCGGTCTTACTTTAGATATGACGCTGATCCCTAAATGGGCCGAACTCGACTTTGCTGTTTTCCCGATAGGCGATGCCTTAACCATGGGCATAGAAGAAGCCATTGAAGCTGCTCAGTTTGTTAAAACCAATAAAGTATTAGGCGCTCATTATGATACGTTTGGCTTTATTAAGATTGATAAAGCCGGGGCGGTTAAACAATTCAAAGCCGCAGGTATAGAGCTGTTCCTGCCAGCCATAGGTGAAACTGTTGATATCTAAAACAGACCCAAAGTTTACCCATAAAAAAGCCTGCCCGAAATAATCGGGCAGGCTTTCTATTGTAGAAAGGGTTATTAAACCAGGTTAATCACCACGTTGATATTACCTTTGGTTAGTTTCGAATACGGACAGGTTTGGTGAGCAGCTTCGATCAAAGCTTGTGCTGCTTCACGATCTAAACCTGGTAAACTTACATTAAGACGGGCTTGTAAGAAGTAGGCTCCTGAAGTAATCCCCAGATCTACTTCTGCATCGATTGCCAGTTCTTCAGGAAGGGTTACTCTCATTTTGGCGGCTGCAATACCCATAGCTCCTTCAAAACATGCTGACCAGCCGGCAGCGAATAATTGCTCTGGATTAGTACCCGGAGCTGACGTACCTGGAGTAGCATGCCTGATATCTAAACGACCATCGTTGCTGCGCGAAAAACCTTCACGGGCACCAGTGGTACGTACTTTGGCGGTGTATAATACTTTTTCGATTTTGTTATCAGTAATATCTTCGATGACTTTGATTGAATTCACTGGTGAATCTATTCTGTTGGTTTCCATTGTTTTACTTTTTAAATTGTTGTTTGTTATTGTTTTGTTGCTCAAATATACCCTCATACCGGGCGTTGTCCTATCTGTAAATACAGCAAATGGACAACCGGCCTGCTGAATCAGACATTTTCCAGTCTGAATATTTTATGGCTTATTTCGTATAACCATCTACCTCGATGATCGCATCGACAAAAGCCTTTGGGGCTTCCTGTGGCAGGTTATGCCCTATGCCACCGGTAATGGTATGGTGCACATATTTACCGGAGAATTTATTGCGGTAAGATGCAGGTTCGGCATGTGGCGCGCCATTGGCATCGCCTTCAAGGGTGATGGTTGGCACAGCGATAACCGGGCTTTTTGCCAGTTGTTTCTCCAGGTCATCATATTTAGTTTCGCCCTCGGCCAGGCCCAGTCTCCAGCGGTAATTATGGATCACGATGCTCACATAGTCCGGGTTTTCAAAAGAAGCCGCGCTGCGGTCTAAGGTAGCTTCATCAAAGTTCCATTTTGGTGATGCGGTTTCCCAGATCAGTTTAGCGAAATCACGACGGTATTTGTCATAACCCTCACGACCACGTTCTGTCGAGAAGTAATATTGATACCACCAGCTAAACTCGGCTTTTGGAGGCAGTGGGTGTTTACTGGCTTCCAGGTTGGTCATCAGGTAACCACTTACCGAAACCAGGGCTTCGCAACGTTCAGGCCACAAGGCGGCTATGATACAGGCTGTACGGCCCCCCCAATCGTAACCGGCGAATATGGCTTTTTTGATTTGAAGCGCGTCTATCAATGCAATAATGTCAAGAGCTACAGCAGATTGCTGGCCGTTTCTGGGTGTACTGTCTGAAAGGAAACGGGTAGTACCATGACCACGCAAATGCGGAATAATTACCCGGTAACCTGCAGATACCAGCAAAGGGGCCACATCAACAAAGCTATTGATATCATATGGCCAGCCATGCAGCAGAACAACCACTTTGCCATTGGCAGGGCCAACTTCCACATAGCCCATATTCAGTACGCCGGCTTTAATTTGTTTAACGTTATCAAATGCCTTATTAGCGCTGGGTTTGAATGGTGCTTTACCTGTTGAGTTTGTATTTTCGGGTTGCGCTTTTGCCGGGCTAAATATGCCGAGTTGAGTAGCTGCGATAGTGATTGCCGCGGTACTTAAAAAGCGGCGGCGGCCATATTGTGTTTCGTTTGACATCTTAATTTCTCCTTTTTATTTAATGGCATTTGCTGCCTGTTTGGTTATGTTTAATATTTGTTGATGGCGTGGTTCGGATAATAATTACCGGTAGTCCGCAGGTCAATTTTAATACCTTGGCCTGCGGCCGGTAACATTATATACTCGATCAGTTATTTGCGTAATGATTTGAAAGCTGCACGTAACTCTTCTGCAAAAAGTTGTGGTTCTTCCCAGGCAGCAAAGTGACCGCCTTTGTTAACCTCGTGGAAATAGATCAACTTGTGATAGCTTTTTTCGGCCCAGCTTTTTGGTGCCTGGTATATCTCGCCAGGGAAAACAGTTATCGCGGCAGGGATCGAAATATTAACCGCGTTAAAGTTATTGGCATTGTTTTCCCAATATAATTGCGCTCCTGATGTAGCGGTGTTGGTTAACCAGTATAAGGAAATATCATCCAGCATTTCATCTTTGGTTAATGATTTTTCAGGATCACCACCGCTATAAGTCCAGTCGGCAAATTTATCATAGAACCATGAGGCCAAACCCACAGGCGAATCAGACAAACTGTAGCCAATGGTTTGCGGACGGGTAACCATCATAGCTGCGTAGCCACCACCCCTGGTATACAAATTATTCAATGATTGATAAGCAGCCTTCTCTTTAGCAGAAAGATTGGCTGGTACCGGACTGCCACTGGCCAGTAATTTGGCTACATCGGCAGGTACAGTAGCAGGCATGTTAACGTGGATACCTAATAAGCCAACCGGTTTTTGAGCCGCCATTTTATCTGCAACTACCGAACCCCAGTCGCCGCCTTGCGATACATAATTTTTATATCCTAAACGTTTCATCAATACATCCCAGGCACGGGCAATATGATCAGCGTTCCAGCCGGTAGTGGTAGGTTTGCCAGAGAAACCATAACCAGGCATAGAAGGGATAATTACATCGAATGAATCTTCTTTGCGACCGCCGTAAGCTTCAGGGTCGGTCAACGGACCAACAACTTTCAGCAATTCAAAAACAGAACCTGGCCAGCCGTGGGTGATGATCACCGGCAAGGCGTTTGGATTTTTAGAACGTACGTGGATAAAGTGGATGTCCAGACCATCAATATTAGTTATGAATTGTGGCAGGGCATTCAGCTTGTCTTCGGCTTTGCGCCAGTCGTACCCGGTTCCCCAATATTTTACCAGGGCTTGTATTTTGTCCAGTTGAGCGCCTTGTGAGCGATCGGTAACGGTTTCTTTTTCGGCCCAGCGGGTTGCCTGTACACGCTGACGCAGATCGGCAACTGCTTCATCTGAAATATGAGCATGGAAAGGACGGATAGCATCAGACTGCTGAGCGTTGGCAGATGGGCTGGTTTGAGCAAAGCTGATGGTTGCTGTAAACAGAGCAAATGCACCGGCGATAACTTTACTGATAAGGATGTGTTTATTCGTTTTCATGATTTAAATTTTTTTGAGTTTTTGTTATTGTGTCCTCAAAAGTATCCTTACCCTACCTCCAACCCAATCACTATATATGGCAAGTAGACAAAGCCCATCCCGAACTGGTCATTTTTAAACCCGAATTAGTTAAAAAAATAGTGTAACATCTTACAGCTAATTCTTAAACAGCCGGAGCAATTCGTTACAAAAAGTGGGTTTACATGGTTTACACTTTTTACGGTTTACATTAAATTAAAAAATTAATAGTCAATTAGTTAACTCAATTTTAGTACTAAAAAGTGGGTTTACATGTAAACCCACTTTTTGTTCGTCGAAATAGCTTTGCGAGCCCTTTATACCTAATCCACTTTAGCTCTGCAAAATATTAAATGCATTAAGTATTTTTGATTTGATGCAAGCAAAAGAAATACTCCAGGCGCATATCGCTAAAACTATATCGTTAACAGATGAGCAGTTCGATTATCTTTTTTCGCATTTCAAACAGCGGTCTTTCAAAAAGGGGCAGGTTATTATTGCCGCAGGCGATAAGATAGATCATGAATATTTTGTGCTGGATGGCTGCCTCAAATCATTCTATATCAATGATGACCTGAAAATGTTCATCCTGCAATTTGCCATGCCTACCTGGTGGGCATCGGATTACAATGCCCTATATAGCCAGACAAAAGCAACCATCAATTTAGATTGCATTACAGATGCTGAGGTGCTTTGCCTGTCAAATGACGACCGCGAAAAACTCTGCAACGAGATTCACCAGGTAGAACATTTTTTTCGCTGGCGCACCAACAGGGGTTACGTGGCTTCCCAAAAAAGGCTTTTATCCTTCATGAACAATGATGCCAAACACCGCTATGAAGAATTGTTGGCCCTGTATCCTGCGCTGTATAATATCGTTCCCAAACATCTGATTGCGGCCTATTTGGGCGTTTCGCGGGAAACGCTGAGCAGGCTTTATCATTCCTGATCAGTCACCCCAAAATGTGATGTACATCACGTAATCTGCCTGCTTTTTTAAATGTGATGTAGGTCACGTAAGTTCCTCTTCATTCCTCCCCACATTTGTATTGTCATTAACGACATACAAACATGGAAACACAAAATTTCAAAATCGTAAGCGCTAAAAGTAACATCGATTGGATCGGTCGTAAAGTAACCGGCGCACATAACGGAACTATCTCTGTTAAAGAAGGTTCCTTAACTTTTAACAACGGTCAGCTTTCAGGCGGCCGCTTTATTATCGATACTACATCGATCAACATCCTGGATATAACCGATCCCGCTACAAACGCGCAATTTGCCGGTCACCTGGCTTCTGAGGATTTCTTCAATTCCAAACAATATCCCGAAGCATTGTTCGTGATCACCTCATCTGCACCTAAAGGTAATGGCGTTTATCATATTGATGGCGACCTGACCATCAAAGACCTTACTCATCCGGTAGCGTTTGACGCGCAGATTGATCATGCTGATGATGTAATTACTGCATCTGGCAAGATCGTGATCGACCGTACCAAATACGGCATGAAATTCCGTTCAGGTAATTTCTTCAAAGATCTGGGCGATACTTTGATCTATAATGAATTTGAACTTCAGGTAACCATCACCGCTAACGCTGTTACTGAAACAGCCTTAGCCTAAAAACCACAGCCATGCCATTTGTAAAAATCGAGATCACCCGTGAAGGAGTCACCCGTGAACAAAAACAAACCCTGATAAAAGGTGTAACCGATCTGCTGACCAGCACCCTAAATAAAGATCCTCATTTAACCCATGTAGTGATACAGGAAGTTGATCTGGACGACTGGGGTTATGCCGGCGAACAAGTATCCGTACTAAGAGAAAAAGGCATCACTGCCGATAAAAAATAAAGACCATGAAAAAGCAAACTGTCATCGTAACCGGTGCATCGTCCGGTATAGGTAAAGAAATAGCCCGTTACTTTTTAGAAAAGGGCGATAATGTAGTTATCAATTCCACCACAGCTCATAAACTGGAGCAGGTTTTTAACGAACTGGGGGCAGGCGATAACCTGGCCATGGTAGCAGGCAATGTAAGCCACAAACAAACCGGCGAACAACTGGTAGCCAAAGCCATCGAAAAATTCGGTTCAGCAGATGTGCTGGTAAACAATGCCGGCATATTTGAAACCAGGCCTTTTCTGGAAGTAGATGAAGCTTACCTGGATAAATTCCTGAATACCAACCTTAAAGGCACTTATTTCACCACACAGGCAATTATACCACAGATGTTAAAACAACATGATGGCGTGGTGATCAACATTGGTACGCCATTGGTTAACCATTCGCTTACCGGGGTTCCTATTACCGCGCAAATGGCATCAAAAGGCGCCATACAAGCGCTTACTATACAGCTGGCCAGCGAGTTTGGTAAAGATAACATCCGGGTGAATACCATCGCCCCCGGTACCATCCGCACCCCAATGCATGGCGACAAGGCCGACCAAAGCGCTGGCTTACACCTGCTGAACCGTGTAGGCGAAGTGGAAGACATTGCCGAGATGGTTTATACCGTTGCCAAGAGTAAATTTATTACCGGCGCTATCATCAATGTAGATGGTGGTATGGCTGCCGGGCATAATTTAAATTGATATGAAAACCCTGTTATTAACCGCTTTAATGTTCTGTACCTTGCAGAACATTAAAGCACAAAAATTAAAGAAAATGGAAAACAATCAGCAAAGCAGAGCTGCCATTACCGAGGTGCTCGAAAACCACTACTTCAAAGGGATATATGAAGGTGATATTAGCAAACTAAGCCCCATTTACTATAACGGTACATTATTATTTGGCGATATAAAAGGTCAGCCGTATGCCAAAATTTTAGAGCAATATTTAGATGGTGTGGCACATCGCCAAAGTCCCAAAGATTCCGGTAAACCATTTAAAGGCGAGATCGTTGATATCAGGGTAATAAATTCCATAGCCGTTGCAGAGGTAAAGGTAAAAATGTATGAATTCAACTATCACGAGTTTCTGTCATTTCACCAGATAGATGGCAAATGGCTGATCGTTAATAAAATGATCAGCGACGTAAACGAATAAAACTATTTAACCATGTGGTATAACACAAAAGCAACAGAAATATTAGGCATTGATTACCCGATTATGCAGGGTCCATTCGGTGGCGGATTGTCATCGGTTGAATTGGTAGCTACTGTATCCAATGCTGGTGGTTTAGGCGGTTATGGTGCTTACACTTTAAGTCCGCAAGAGATCTATGAGAAAGATAAGCAGCTCAAAGCCGCCACCAACAAGCCCTACAATATTAACCTGTGGGTTTCTGATACCGATGCGATAGACGGTACGGTTTCTGACGAACATTTTGAACAGACTAAAGCTTTATTCAAGCCCTATTTTGACGAAGCCGGGATCGCATTGCCCGAAAAACCGGCAGTGTTTAAACCCCGCTTTGAAAACCAGGTTGAGGTGATACTGAGCACCCGTCCAAAAGTATTCAGCTTTATGTTTGGCATACCCTCTGCAGATATATTGGAGCAATGCCGTAAACAGGGTATTAAAACAGTGGGCGCAGCCACCACGCTTGACGAAGCCATTGCTTTGGACGCGGCAGGTGTGGATATGATCATCGCCTCAGGCTTCGAATCCGGCGGTCACCGTCCTTCATTTTTGGCTTCTGCCGAGCAATCCACTACCGGAACTTTTGTATTAATCCAATTGATCAGGGAAAAAGTAAAAACACCTATTATTGCCGCGGGCGGTATCGCCAACGGTCGTGGTGTGGCCGCAGCGCTCACTTTGGGTGCCGATGCCGCGCAGATCGGTACTGCGTTCCTGGCTTGTGATGAATCGGGCGCATTACCTGTCCATCGACAAATGCTGTTTTCTGATGCCGCAAAATATACCACACTATCGCGCGCCTTCACCGGGCGGCTGGGGCGTGGTGTTACCAGCAGGGTGGCCAAAGATTTAGTAGGTCAGGAGAAACAATTCCTGCCCTTTCCGCTGCAAACCACTTTCATATCGTCATTAAGAAAATCGGCGCTTGAACAACAAAAATGGGATATGGTATTGTTCTGGGGTGGACAAATCGCACCTATTCTTAAACATACCAAAGCCTCGGTTTTGATGCAATCCTTAATCGAGGAAACATCAAAGATCATGGCATCATAAAACAAACAAGGCTATGAACTCGTCAAAAGTATGGTATATCACAGGAGCCTCACAAGGATTGGGGCTTAACCTGGTAAAAAAGCTATTGCATAGTGGCTACCGGGTAGCCGCCACCTCGCGCAACGCGCAAACCCTTAAAGATGCTGTTGGGCTGATAGACACTGACCGTTTTCTTCCGCTGGCGGTAGATTTGAATAACCTGGATTGCATCGAAGAATCCATCAGGCAAACCATTACCGCTTTCGGGCAAATTGATGTGCTTGTTAATAATGCCGGTTATGGCATGGCCGGTACGGTAGAAGAAATAGTAGAGCAGGATATCAAAAATATTTTTGATGTGAATGTTCTGGCCACCATCAACGTTACCCGGAGCGTACTACCCGTTATGCGTAAGCAGAAAAGCGGTTTTATTATCAACATGAGTTCTGTTGCAGGTTTTGTAGGCGCACCGGGCTGGTCAATATATTCGGCAACCAAAGCCGCGGTAACTGCCTTTTCTGAAGTGCTGGCGCTTGATGTTAAAGAATTTGGTATCAAAGTAACCGCGGTGGAACCATCAGGTTTCCGCACCGGTTTCCTCACCCAAAATTCACTGGCTTATACCGAAAGTAAAATTGAGGGTTACCAGGCGGTAAAAAATACGCAGGAACGTTACCTGGCAGCCAATGGCAAACAACCCGGCGATCCGGATAAGGCAGCCAAAATATTGATCCAGATCTCCGAAGATCAGCAACCACCATTACACCTGTATCTTGGCCGCGACGCTTATAAGCGTGCATCAGAAAAACTGGCCGCGATGGCTGATGAACTGGAGACCTGGAAAGCAACCACTATAGGGGCTGATTTTCCCGATCAGAATTAATGAGCTTATTATAATGCGGTTGACGATTTTGTTTATTTTCGTAACACACAATAGATATTATAATTTATGAAGCCGGATTCGCAGAATGTAACTGACTATACCAATAACAATACCATATTTATGGTCTGGAGTTTTAAGGATGATGTAGAAGTGAAAGATACTTTCAGTCAACTTTGTAAGCTGATTATCAACCTTAATAATTCTGCAAATATCCGTTTCCCTGTTTCGCGGGCAAGCTGTGTAATGGGTATTGGGTACGATGCCTGGCTCCGGCTCGGTCTTCCTACCCCGTTACCTAAAGAATTAGCAAATTTTGAGCCTATCGCAGGCAGTAAACACACGGCGGTTGCTACCAAAGGGGATCTGCATTTTCATATCCGGGCAGATACTACCAGTATCTGTTATGATATCGCATCTGCTATAACTGACGTTTTAAGTCCCGTGGCCATCAGTACAGAGGAGATCCATGGTTTCAGGTATTGGGACAGCCGCTCTATTTTAGGCTTTGTTGACGGTACTGAAAATCCACACGGACAGGAGCGCGAGTTTTTCAGCATGATAGGCGATGATGATCCCGCTTATCAGGGCGGGAGTTATCTTTTCACTCAAAAATATATCCACGATTTAACCGCATGGAAAGGACTTTCTACAGAACAACAGGAGAAAGTAATGGGGCGTTACAAAGCGAATGATATTGAAATGAGCGATGACGTAAAACCATCTAACTCCCATATTGCCTTGGCCAATGTTGGCGATGATTTGAAGATTGTTCGCGATAATATGCCGTTTGGCAATATGGGGACTAATGAAATGGGAACTTATTTTATAGCTTATGCCAGTACATTCAGTACAGTACAGTTGATGCTGACCAATATGTTTATTGGCTCGCCTGAAGGGAACTATGACAGGATCCTCGATTTCAGCACAGCCAAAACCGGAACCCTGTTTTTTGTACCCACATTTGACATGTTGGATAGCTTTTCCGATTAATTTTCTGATCAAAATATAATGGATACCAGGCAATTTAATGATGATGTTTTCCAGGTAGTGGAGCTCATTCCAACAGGTCGTGTAACTTCCTATGGCGCGATAGCTAAAGCGCTGGGCTATGGTACAGCCAGGATGGTGGGCCATGCTATGGGCATGATTGATCATGATAACAAAACCCTACCGGCGCATCGTGTGGTTAACAGCAGCGGTCATATTTCGCCACCGGAAAACAGCGGGGGAAAATGGCGCATACAAATGCTGGAGCAGGAAGGTGTAGTTGTACGAAACGGGAAAGTAGCCCAGTTCAAGGAGCTTTTCTGGGACCCTAAAATTGAAATAGAATAAGCGGGCCAAAGCCACACCGAATAGCTTTAAATGGAGGAGATCTTATTAACCCAGCCTATCAATCCGGAAGAAATACTGTGGTTTTTATCCCGCGGTTTTGACGAGCCCATGTACCGGGTTAAAAATAATAGTGTATTCAGGGCTTTTAAAATTGGCGATGACAAATTCCTGGTGAAAATTACACCAGGCGTGCAGTCGGTAAAAATAGAATGGCTTTGCGGAGAACGTACCGAAGAAAAAGCGACGTTCGTTAAAAGCTTCATCAGCGAATGGTTTGATCTGGAGGCAGACATCACACCATTTTATGAACTCCTGAAAACCGATGACAGGCTGTATTACATGGCCGAAGACTTTAATGGCCTGAAACTGATAGGTATGCCCGATCTGTTCGAGGCCCTTGCTTGGGCCATTATGGGTCAGCAGATCAACTTGACTTTTGCCTACAAACTCAAACGCAGGTTGATTGAAAAGTACGGTGACTTTATTGAGCATGAAGGCGAAGTATATTATGTATTCCCCTCACCAGAGGCAATCGCGGTGGCCAATCCTGATGAACTCAGGGAGATGCAGCTATCCGGCAGTAAAGTTACCTATCTAAAAAACGCAGCTACAGCATTCGCGACTGGAAAAATTGATAAATCCATATTGAAGGCGCTACCCGATGCCCTTTCACGCCGTAACCTGCTTACCGCGCAAAAAGGCATTGGCGTATGGACAGCCAACTATGTGTTGATGAAATGCCTGCGCGATCAAACAGCTGTGCCATTCGGCGATGCAGGGTTGCTCAACGCGTTGTTAAGCCATGATGTCATCACCAATAAAACAGAGTTGCAAAATATGTATACGCTGTTTGAAAAGTTTAAAGGCTGGGAGGCCTACCTGGTATTTTACCTTTGGCGAAGCCTTGCACCAAGACCAGAAATTAATAAAGCTTTTTCACCTGATTAGGCGTTAAACCGGTATAAGATTTAAACTCTTTTATAAAATGTGCCTGGTCATAATAGCCGCACTCAAAAGCTATGGAAGTGAGCGGTTGAGGCGATGATCTTAATAACTCCAGGCTCTTGTTAAACCGCTGAACAGAAAAAAACCTTTGAGGCGTTATACCAACCCAATTCATAAAAAGTTTTTGAATATAACGCTCAGAAAAACCATAGTGCTCCGACAGGCTTTGAATATTGAAGGTCCTGTTTTCCTGAGCAACATAATTGCACAAATGTTCCACTAATTTTAACTGATGGTCACTCCTTTTGTTCCTCACCAATCTCTGGATCAGGAACGCTTCCAAAACCTCTACCTTCTGTTCTATCGTGCGTTGTTCCATTAAGCGATTATAAAAATCATCCGACTCTTTGTTGAAAAGATCACAGAGATCAATTGACTCATTAGTAAAATCGGAAGCCGGGTTTGGAAAAAAAAGCGCGCTGGCATGCGGATGGAACCGTGTGATGAGGCATGTATTTCCTTTGGTGAGCGCAGCCATGGTTGGGATTGTCCAGTGGCCTAACACTTCCAAACTGGGCACCTTCATGGCGTTATTTCCCCGGTGCCTTACGGTATCATTGGTGGAGATATCTATACAGAGCTCTACACAGCCGCTCGGATACATCACCTCCAGCACATCCGTATCGTGGCGGCACGTCCAGTGATTTTTTACAAAAGGTTTTAAAATATCCGACGGAAAGAATACCCTATCTCGCATAATTAAAGATAATGATATTATAAAAAATCATTAAACGTCTGGTAAAAATGCCACAGCTTATATTTGTTCGTTTTTTTACAATTTTACTTGTAATCAGGACTTTACTTTTGTTAAAACGATTAAAATTTATGAAGATGAAAAATTATAAGAAATTCCTTTGGATGCTTTTCCTGCCATTGATGCATTTCATGGCAAACGCGCAATCGAATCCGAATGATGCCTCGTTACAAGATGCCAAAAAAGCGATCGCGGCAAGCAATGCTACTTATTTTATAGCCATTGCCAAAAATGATGGTTCTATTCTTAATCATTATGCAGACGATGCCTGTTTGCTGCCACCTAATTCTCCTGCCATATGTGATCATGCCGGGATGGCCAAATTTTTTAAGGATGGCTACGAAAAATATGGCTTGAAGGGGGGCAAATTCATCACTAAAAATATCTATGGTGATGGCCGGGAATATGTTACCGAAGAAGGTCTTTGGCAATCTTTTGATGCTCATGGAAAAGTATTTGACGATGGCAAATTTCTGGTGTTGTGGAAGAAGACGAAGAACGGATGGAAAATGTACCGCGATTCGTTCAGCAGTAACCGTGCTCAAAAATAAAAAAAGAGAACTTCTCTAATTTACAACTCGCGGTTATCATTCGGTTAATCCCTAAACAGAGCGTTTTTACCCCGTTTGAAATTATCTTTAAATAGCGAAGACCTTGCAAATCCGCAAGGTCTTTGCTATTGAGATTGGATTGCGTATATTTCCCCAAATTCCTTTCCTACAGCTTAGTTAATGCAGGATATCTTTCTTCCATAAATTGTGAAATTCATGTTCACCGGTACCTGGTATTATCGCCACGCTAATATAAGTCCTGTTTTCGCAATAGGGCATTTGTTTTTTCAGTTGCCAGGACAACCTTAGTTCATCGTCGAATATAACGACATAAGCAGACAAACATGGGATGGCGACTTTACCGCCCAAAACAGCCCCACCGGAACGGCTGTATAAGCGGACATTCATACCCTGCAATTCAAGCGCACAACATTCCATTCTTACCAGTTGAGCAACCAATAGCGCGTAGCCGGGGAAAATGTCAAGGCCAGGCGGGGCCTCTGAAAGCGAACAACTCCCGCCCGCTTGTGTAGCCTTGACGTTTTATCCCGGCGTGGGCTAACTTCGCTGTATTGGTGAATGAGAATGTAATATTGGGGCAAGGGGAAAAGCAAGTCGGTTATGAACGCAGCGAAATTTCCGTCTTGCTGCGGGAGGTGAGGCCGGCGGTAGCAGGCAACCCGCTCTATCGCGGGTAGCCTGCAGCTGCTGGCCGCAACCGGGGTTTATTCTTTAGTTTCGTCAATGCTTAACGACCGGATCTCGTTTTTGATCCATGCCTCTACCTCTTTCTTAGCGTCCCTGCTGACTTTAGCGACTTCATCGCACTGAGGTATTAGTTCCAGGGTCATACCTCGATACAGGCTCTTTTCTTTAATTTATTCGGGTAGGTGGTGGAGTAAGTTTTCATATAGATGACTCTCAAGGCCTAAATTTTACTTTTGAGACTGCCTCTCAAATAAATTCAATGATCATGAGCTAACGGCTTTCGTAAAACATACGCCCAAAGAAAAGAGGTTGTTTTCACTAATGAGAACAACCTCTTTTCTTTAGCTTTGTGGAGTAATTTATATCTTTCGAAAATGTGGGTAGCGGAGCATGTCTGAAAAGTTGCAATATGACGAAATAATCAGTGCGACTAAAAGGTTTCAAAATATCCTTATATGCAGGACGCGCTTGACCTGATCGAATTTGTAAATGGCGATGCCAGCACCAAATGGGGCAAGCTGCGTACCGATCTTGGCCACTATTGTCGATGAAGTTCAAAAAAGGTTGTTAGTTTATTAATTCTATGATCTGAATCAGCAGACTGATGGGAATCTGGCCACTATCTGTTTAGCTTGTAGATTATGTTCAAACAAAAGGTCTTTAGCTTGCACAGGTCCCGAAGCTTCAACATTTCTCAAACAGTTGGATCTCAAGATTAATCGACTTGCTTTCGGTACTCAATTGCATATAAACCGGAACAAAAATAAAAATGCCTCTGCAATCGGGTTCTTTTATATGTTTCCTCAATTCTCTAAACAGATAATTATGGGTCTCCAAAATTGAAAAGCCACTGTTATCTCATTAATAAATTTCTATTTTATCATTTGTTATATGAACAGGAAGCCATAAGTAGGTTGATTTCTCGAGGTCGGTTTTATTCCATCTGTCGCCCATAAAAATAAATGTACCCGGCTTGTTTGCTACAGGCAGTACAAATCCCCCCTGCGAAAAAAAGGACACTTCGGCGTTTACTCCTTTGCATGGATTTTCACGTTCTGTCCATGGCCCCATGATGTGATCGGCAACAGCATAAGAAGCAGCATTGGGTGACCAGCCTGAACAGCCGGACGTAATTAAAAAGTATTTGCCCTCGTTTTTAAAAATAGCCGGGCTTTCCCTCCCTTTGCCCACCAATATCCGGGTATACGTTTTTGTGGGCGTCAGATAATCATCGCTTAGCAAACAAACATGCATAGTATTGTTATTCTCGGACGAATAAATAAGATAAGCCTTTCCATCATCGTCTTTAAACAAGGTCATATCTCTTAACATTTGATCATTAGGCTTTACACTACTCAGGTATTTATAGGGTCCAAAAGGCTTATCGCTTATGGCAACACCTCCCCGGGAATAACTATAGTCATTCTTGTCTATATGCATCCACATCACAAATTTCTTTGTACGCTCATTATAAATCACCTTGGGCCTTTCAATAACCCTACCAGTATCCAGGTCATAACCGGGATTATTTGTAGTAGGCTTTAAAACCACACCCCTGTTTTTCCAATGTTTAAGATCTGTAGAAGAATAACAGGAAACCCCTCCGGCCGGAACCCGGAAGTCTTCCCAGCTCTGCTTAGGGACAAGCCAGGTTTTACCTTTCTTTACTTCACCAAAAAGATAATAAACACATTTGTAATACAATACCCCGGCCCCATGTGCATTAACAGGTTTTCCATCTGTATCCATCAAAACATCGTTATCAGAACGCCGGTCATTCACAGCGTGTATACACTTTGAAAACGACAAGCTGTTACAGGCTATCAGTAACAAAAAAAGCAGGGTATATTTCATTTATCGTTAATTAATTCTGATTGTCTTGGGTTTTTAACACCAGGGTGGTTACCAGTGAATCTAATTGTACTGTTGCCAGGTTAAGACTGATGCCAGTTGTGTCCTGATGAAATTTAACTTTTTTACCATGCAATACGGTACATGCCGTGATAACCTGCTTAATTGGTGGTAATTTAACAACGCTTTCACCTGTTGGCATTTTCAACAGGTGAATATATATTTTATTGACTCTGCAGGTTGCTCCATAAAAATCATCAACAGGTTGAAAAGGTCCGGGACGCGTTTGATATATGCCTTCGCCATTTTTCGCTAACCACTTCCCCACTTCTTTCAGCCGCTCCACATGTGAAGGAGGAATGACGCCATCCGGGTCCGGTCCTACATTTAATAATATATTCCCCCCGCGGTCAACCGTATTAACAAGCATATCTATAATCCGTTTCAAGGGCATCAATCGCTGAGCTTTATTATATCCCCAGCTTGTTTCATTAAGGTTCAGGCATTTTTCCCAGGGAAAGGGGATAATGGGCCCCTTAACATCTGCGCCGCCTTCGTCGGTCTGGAAATCACCAACCATTCCTGACCTTGGGTTAATGACCACATCCGGGTTATAGCTGCGTACCATAGCATTAAGTTTTAATGGCTCCCAAAACCATGCCGCGTCGGCATCAGTACCTTTATGCGCCAGCCAGCCGCCATCGTACCACAAGATATCTATTTTGCCATAGTTTTTCATGAGCTCTTCTACCTGCCCATACGTTTGTTTCTTAAGCAGCGCGGCATTGTCAGGAAGTCCCTTAGGGTCGAAATAACCGGGAAAACGCCAGTCCAGCGGAGAGTAATAAATGCCTACATAGAGCCCCGCCTTACGGCAAGCATCGGTATACTCCTTTACAAAATCGCGGTGAGCAGCAGTTTCCCAACTATCAAAATGCTGATAACTTGAGGGGCTGTTCCAAAGGGCAAAACCATCATGATGCCTGCTAACCATTACCATATACTTCATGCCAGCCTCTTTCGCCACCTTAGCCCATTCCGCAGCACTGAAATGCTTCGGATCAAACTGATCAGCCAGTTTGGCATATTCCCCGGCCGGTATCTTTTGGTTGAACATGGTCCATTCACCTGTGGCCGGAATTGCATATAGGCCCCAATGGATGAACATTCCAAATTTCTGGTCTTCCCACCATTGCATCTTTTCGGGCGGCAGATTGGAACCCGGGCCCGATACGCCCTGCCCCACACCTTTTAACGAAGGATAGATCTTTCCTTTCTCCATTGATTTTTTTTCCACCTCGCTCATTTGCTGGCTCTTTGCGATAAAAGAATGCCAAATAAGCATTAACATAAGCCCGGCTGCAATAATTTTCATTTTTTGTTTCAACATAATTTTGGCTTCAAAATGTGATCACTTAAATAATCAACACAGTCATTTTTGTATTTATTAGATTAAATTGGTTAACTGAACGTTTAAAATTATCATACAAATCCACCTAATATGGTCACATAGTAATGATCAGGCAACAATTCAACTAATACTGCCCTGTTGGTATGAAAGCTTTAATACAAAAACTTACGTGAAATTTATTTTTTATTTAGGTTCATTGACGTTTCCGGCATTCCTACTTTAATTAATATTCGCCATTCTCCGAACTGTTAAATAGTATTATACGGATAAGCTCAAAATTAATTAAAGTCGTATTCGATGAGTTACCTAAATCAGACTTTATTTTGTACGAACACGACATTCCGCTGGCATCTTTAAAACATACCTCATTTATATAGAGTTGTTCAATTTAGCTTAATTTAATCCTGGCAGGAAGCAATGAAAGTATTAAATAATAAAATTCAATTAAGGATACGGACAGAACTTCCTTCTCAATGGAATTGTGATAAAACTTACGCCGTTGGTTCGGGGGCCTATTAACCAATCGTATCGAAAAGCAGCATAATTTGTTAGACTTTCGCAGAATCATGACAATATGAGACCACAAATGGCTAAAGAACGAAATACCCATAAATACAAGCAAGCAAAATCGAATCAAAGTTAAAACCAGATAATTCAACCAAAAACTCTCCTAAAATTCTAACAGCAATAAAGTATCAATTAACCAATAGATAATTAAAGTTTTTTGAATGATCATCGTATGAACAGCGCAAATTTCTTATAAATTAAACATTTGGTACCCTATTTATTCACTTTCGTGACCTTGTAGCTCTATATTTTTGTCACTAAACCAATAGGCCAAAGTGGCTTTACGCCCGAATAACCTTATAATTTCAAAATAGAAGCATAATCATCAAAACAAAAAGTGTTTGAGCATGCGGCTCTATTTACTTGTTTTTGCATAACCAATTAAACCATCATATGAGAAAACTAAACTACTTCATCGGCATCCTGGTGATTTTATTATTCACCAGATGCCAAAAACAACAAATTATCAGCCCAAATGTTAAACAGCCTGTTTCCAAAACAGTTACCACATTGGCTATAACCAGTTATCCAAATTACAACACATCTCCCCTACCGCCAGATCAAACGGGGGTAACCAGTACAGCCGCCCAGCTTGCATCAAAGTTTCAATTGGGTTGGAATATCGGCAACACACTGGAAGCGATAGGCGGTGAAACCTATTGGGGTAATCCAACGGTGACCCAGGCACTAATTGACGAAGTTAAAAAAGCCGGCTTTACAGCCGTGCGTATTCCTTGTGCCTGGAATCAGTATGCCGACAGCGCTACTGCCAAAATCCAACAAACATGGCTTAATAGGGTACAGCAAGTTGTCCAATACTGTGTGAACGACGGGTTATATGTGATACTAAACATCCATTGGGACGGGGGATGGCTGGAAAACAATTGTACTACCGCTGCACAGGCCGCAGTTAATGCCAGACAAAAAGCCTTTTGGGAGCAAATAGCTACGCAAATGCGCGGTTTTGACGAGCATGTGATATTTGCCAGCGCCAACGAGCCTGCTGTATCCGACGCCACAGGGATGAGCGTGCTGCTTTCCTATCATCAAACTTTTGTTAACGCGGTCAGATCAACCGGGGGGCATAACAGTTACAGGGTGCTGCTTGTCCAAGGGCCAAGCACTAATATTGACGGCACCAACAATTTAATGAATACACTCCCTACAGATCCGGCAAGCAACCGTTTAATGGTTGAAGTACATTATTATGACCCGGCTCAGTTTTGTTTTTTGACATCGGATGCAAGCTGGGGTAATATGTTCTATTATTGGGGCAGCGGGTATCATTCTACAACCGACGCTTCACGAAATGCTACTTGGGGTGAAGAGTCATATATGACTTCAGAACTTTCGTTGATGAAAACAAAGTTTGTTGATAAGGGCATTCCTGTTATGCTGGGAGAATATGCAGTAAACCGCAGATTAGGCCTTACCGGCGATGCCTTAAACCTGCAACTTGCAAGCAGAGGTTATTACCTTAATTATTTTGTCCACCAGGCGTTACAATATGGGTTAAAACCATTTTATTTTGATTCCGGTGGTACGGACTCAACCAACCCGGGTAGAATTATTAACAGGCAGAACAACAGCATTTACGACCAGCAAGGCTTAGCCGCAATTATGCAGGGAGCGCAAAATAACACCTCTTCAACAATTCAGGTTGGCCAGGTTTACCAGATTTACAGCAGGAACAGTTTTAAAGCCCTGGAATTTGCGGGCTGGGGAACTGCAAATCAGACCCAAGCCGATCAGTGGGATTACGTAACAGGGGCAAATCAGCAATTTAAAGTAGAAGATGCGGGAGGTGGCTATTACAGGTTAACCCCTATGCATGCTACAGGAAAGTGTTTGGAAGTTTATGGCGGGAACACAGGTAACGGCGGACAAGTAGATCTATGGGATTACAATGGTGGTTCAAATCAAAAATGGTCAATTCAGATAACCGACAACGGATATTATAAGATCATCAACGCAAATAGTGGAAAGGCTTTGGATGTTACCGGGGCATCGCTCAATAACGGTGTTGCAGTTACTCAATGGACTTACTCAGGAAACCGAAATCAGCAATGGGGATTTGTAAAAATATAAGGAACTCCTAATTAAAAACCAAATCCCGAACGGATATTTCATTCGGGATTTGGTCTTTAAACGAATTGTAGCCGGAATTACCGTATCTATATTACAAAATCAAAAATCTGGGATACTAAAAACGACGGCATAGTCCGCTTAATTAATTTAATTATCTCATCAAGCGTATTTAATCCAAGTATCATTCCTAATACCAAATCTGGTGTTTAAGAAAACATAAATTTCAAATATTGCTTTTCCTCCTGCTCCGTAATACGTGGAAAAGCAGGCTATCCTGATTTGGCAGGTTTATACCACAAGCATAGGGAATTCTACCTATGTTGACCCTCCCAGCCAGGAGATCATATTAAATCTCAAGTAACTTACTCCTACCCTGATATTAATTATCCGGATATTTTATTAGGCCGTTAACATCATATTTCTATTCAAAAAAATATAAAATACTAAATATCAGATAGTTAAATAAGGTTTACATTTGTGCCCCCATTTGTAAACAATCGATTGCTTTCCGGCATTTAATTTTACAACATTCAAACCGATGATAAATCTTGATATCAACTGATATGAGGTTTCTGTTCATCGGCTATAACCAATTAATATTATAACCCTAATTAACTAATACTATGGCAAAACACGTACTATGGAGTACCTGTACTGTCTTTCTTGCTGCTTTAAGAGCACATGCTGGTGCACAAGCTGCCTATAAAAGTGTTGCCGACGGAATTATTATTAATTCGCCGCAAAAATCAACACATGAAACACCCTTGCTGGGTATGCGAGTCATCTCAGACAAAATCCTCCGCGTTACAACTGTTTCTAAAAATGACTTCCACCTAATCCAGATTTTGACAGCCATGGATCGGTCAAGCCAATCTGTTAATTGGAACATGGTTCAAAAAGGCAATCAAGTATTGCTGCCCAAATCATCAGTTATAGCTCAAATAAGGCTTCTGGACAAGATGATCTTTAATGATAAAATAGACAAGCTTATCTTAAGTAAAAACGCAGAACCTTCATTTGCCTTTACATCAAATAATATAGAAAGCCCTTGTCATATTACCCAAACCTTCAAGAGCCTGGCAAAAAAAGTCATCTATGACCTGGGACAGCAACAAAACAGGATCGTAAACTTTATAAATCAATATCTGAAATTGTTGCGGAATACCATTGAGGCCGCGGCACCCTTTCTGACATTTAGCAAAAATCATAGCATTTTATTGGGCAATTACCCCTTAATCAAATTTGATGATACGCGTGATTATCAGTCGTTATCAGGGTTAAACTATTCGCTGATGATGCGTAACAAGCCTAATCTTCTGCATTTAGAATTGAATAATAACCACCAAATATAACACCGGAAAAAAAGTAACCCTAAAGTTTTAAACACAAATCCAATTTTATGAACCAATTATTTACCAATCTAAATTTATTGAAAAGATGAGAAAAAAATTAAAGTGGGGACCAGCCATCCGTTGCTGGCTCCTTGTTAACGCACTGTTTTTTTCATTTGCGAGCTACGCGCAAAGCATAAAAATTACAGGTAAAATTATCAGTGCAGACGACTCCCGGCCCTTGCCCGGTGTAACTGTTAAGGTAAAAGACTCACCCATAGGCACGCTATCCGGCACTGATGGCAGCTATGCTATCAATGCCAAACCCAATGATATACTGGTTTTTAGCTTTATAAGTTATAACTCCCAGCAAATATACGTAGGGTCATCGGCAGTAATAAATGTAGCCCTCAAGCCTTCCATGAACGATTTGAGTGAGGTAGTGGTGATTGGTTACGGCACCAGGAAACGACCTGATCTTACCGGCTCCATATCGTCGGTTACTGCTGCAGATTTGTTAAAGGCTCAGCCAACAACATTTGACCAAGCCCTGCAGGGACGAGTGCCCGGGGTAATTGTGCAGCAAGTGTCTGGCCAACCCGGTGGTGACGTGAATGTCCAGATCCGCGGCTTAGGGGGCTTTTTAGGTGCGCCTCCCTTATACGTGATTGACGGGGTACAGATCCCGCCGAATGGGCAGTCTGCCATCCCCGGCAATGGTACTAACCCACTATCCAGTATCAACCCATCGGATATAGCCTCAATAGACGTTTTAAAAGATGCTTCAGCCACGGCTATTTACGGTTCACAGGCATCCAATGGGGTAATTATTATTACTACTAAAAAAGGAGCTGTAGGTGCTCCCCTCATTAGCTATGATGGCTACCAGGGCTGGCAAAAATTGCCAAAATATTACGCTGTAATGGATTTGCCCCAATACGCCACTTTCATGAACGAAAAATCAGCCATTATCGGTTATGATATGAGGCCGCAATTTGCCAATCCGCAATACCTGGGCCCAGGTACCAACTGGCAAAAGGCCCTGTTTCGTACGGCCCCTATGCTGAACCATAATGTGGCCATTAGCGGCGGCGATGCCAGGACAAAATACTATATATCAGGCACCTATTTCTCGCAGGAGGGTATTGCCTTGGGATCGGATTTTAAAAGAACTTCTGTAAAAGCAAGTATTGATAATAAAACCACCGACTGGTTAAAAGTTGGTATAAACCTCAATATGGCGCACGTAGCAGAAAATGTCAGCACTTCTAATACAGGCGTGATCTTGCAGGCGCTTAACCAAACGCCCGATGTCGCCGTGGTAAACCCTGATGGTACCTGGGGTGGTAATGATCCTAATATTTATGGCGCTACCGGTACCAACCCATTCGCGATAGCCACTATTGTAAAGGATTTTAAAAGCCGTTACCAATTAATCGGTAACGCTTATGCGGAAATTCAATTTACCCGGGATCTAACCCTGCGCAATGAAGTAGCCGGAAATTTTGACTTTGCTACCGAGGATTATTTTAATCCAAGCTATGTTATGGGCGCTTATACCAAGACAAATAATAACGGTACAGCCTCAAGCGCGCAAAATTTCTATAATTCCATCTCCAATTATTTAACCTATCAGCATACGTTTGCCAAAAAATACTGGGTAAACGTAGTTGCGGGCCACGAAGCACAATTGCTCAAAAGCAGCGGTATTACAGCTACCCGAACCAACTTTCCGAGCAATAACGTGCAAACGATCAGCAGTGGTGATGCGACAACGGCAACCAATAGCGGTGTCAAAGGACAGGGTGCGTTGGAGGCCTATTTCGGCAGGGCTAACTTTACCTACGATGACCGTTATTTGTTAACCGCTACCGTACGGCGCGATGGTTCATCAAAATTTGCCGAAGCATACCGCTGGAATACGACCTATTCCGGCGCACTTGCCTGGAAAATAAACCACGAAAGCTTCCTTAAAAGTGTGAAAGCTATAAACGATCTTAAACTTAGACTTGGTTACGGATTGGTAAACAACCAAAACATCGCGGAGTACGCTTATGGTTCAACTTTAAATACCATATCCACAGGCTTGTCAGGCAACTCACAGATAACTGCCACGACAGGCAACCCCAACATCAAGTGGGAAACTACAAAGTCATATAATGTTGGCCTGGATGCAGCTGTTTTAAATGGCAGGATCAGTTTTTCCGTCGACGCATATTACCGCAAAACAAATAACCTGTTGCTAAGTCTTCCCCTGCCCAATTACTCGGGAACAGTTGCTGCCGGCGGGTATGCGCCGGGCTCTGTACAAGCCCCCTATGTAAATGTAGGCGCGGTGAGCAATAAGGGTTTTGAGTTTTCACTTTCCACCCAAAATATCAAAGCAAAAAATTTCAACTGGAACAGCAACATTACATTTACCAGGAATATCAACAAGGTACTTGCCCTGGTTGACGGCACACCGGCAATTTATGGCACGGTAAGCAAAACTGTGGTTGGCCGTTCTATCGGCGAGTTTTACGGATACCAGGTGCTGGGCATTTACAAAAATGCCGCAGACTTTGCCAAATATCCGGCGTTATCTCAAAATGGCGGCGGCCCCATCCCTATAACGCCCGGCTCTGGTGGTGTCTGGGTAGGTGACGTTATTTTTAAAGACATTAACGGCGATGGTAAAATCGACGCTAACGACCAGACCTTTTTGGGTTCTCCTATACCTAAATTCCAGTATGGAATCAATAACAGCTTTAATTATAAAAATTTCGACCTGAATATTTTTATGGCTGGTAATTACGGTAATAAACTTTATAACCAGTTAAAGGTAAATGGCGATAACCCCAATCAAAACTTTGGCTATTTCCCCTCAGTGTTCAACTTTGCTAAAATTGGATTGATCGATCCGACAGGTTCCACCTCGGATATCAACAATGTGTACATCACCAACCCGTCAACCAATATTACCCGGATTAGCCAGAGCAGTGGCAATGATAACCAGCGTTTTTCTGACAAATACATTGAAAGCGGTTCATTTTTAAAATGTAAGAGCATCGCTTTAGGCTATAGTTTTTCCAATAAGCTATTGAATAAGATCAAATTACGGTCACTCCGGGTGTATGTTAACGTCACCAACGTTTTCACGATCACCAAATATACCGGCTATGATCCGGAAATAGGTTCATGGAACCCGTTAGCAGCAGGAATCGATAACGGCTATTACGCGCAGCCGCGGGTTTACACAGTTGGTTTAAACGTATCCCTCAATAATTAAAATCAAGATTATGAAACGCATTAAAATAAATATAGCCCTGCTAATTATCAGTATTTTTATAATAAGCAGCTGTAAAAAAGATTACCTTAACCGACCTCCATTAACCGGTATCACGACCGATAATTTTTATAAAAGCGGTTCAGATTTAAGATTGGCTACCGCCGCACTTTATGCGCAACCATGGGCAAGTTGGAACAATTTTCCGTTGCTGGGTATTGGCGATATCATGAGCGGAAATATGTTACAGCCCTATAATGGCGACCTGGTTCAGCTTACTACCTTTTCCATTACCCCACAAAACAGCAATATAGCACAGGCATGGCAGAGTTTTTACAATGTAGTAGCGCATTGTAATATCAATATTAAAGCTATTAATACCAAAATGCCTGATAGCGTGGCTGTACAAAGTAAAACAGGCGCGCTTGGCGAAATAAGGTTTATACGGGCCACATCTTATTTTTACCTCGTCCAATTGTGGGGCGCAGTACCTATTATTGAAGATAACGACAAGCTGATAGCCAATCCGTTGGTGCCGCGGCATAAGCGTGAGGATGTATACAAGTTTATTATCAACGACCTAAGATATGCCGTAGCCAATTTACCCAAAACAGATCAAGCGGGGCGAGTAACTACCTGGTCGGCCCAGGGTATGCTGGCAAAGGTTTATTTAACCAGGGCCGGTTTAAACCAAAATATCACACGCAATCAATCTGATCTGGACAGTGCCGCTTACTATGCCGGCAATGTTTGTAATACCAGCGGTTTGGCGCTGTTACCGAGCTATTACAACCTTTTCCGGACCCAGTACAATGACAATCCCGAATCATTATTTGCTTTCCAATGGGCGCCAGGTGTTCCCTATGGACAAGGTAATTCCATACAAGCTCAATTTGCACCAGGCGGTGGCCTTGTTCCCAGCGGAGGAGGCTTCGGCGGTGCTATTGGCCCTACGATAGATCTTGCCAACCAATATACCCCTCAGGATTCGGTACGCCGCAAAGCCACATTTATGCTTACCGGCGATAAATATCCTGAGCTAAAAGCGGCAAGCGGCGGATATATCGCTACAGGTGTGAACGTAAAAAAACACGTGGTGGGTACCGCTGCCGATAATAATTCGCCTACGATGGACATATGGTCTTCAATTGAGCATAATGCGGTGTTGCGCCTGGCTGATGTATATTTAATATACGCCGAAGCCCTGTTAGGCAACAACGCTACTACTTCCAATGGTCAGGCTTTACAGTACTTTAACGCGGTGCGTACAAGGGCCGGGGTTGATAAGGTTACCGTCCTTACTCCCGATGTGATCAGGAAAGAAAGACGGCTTGAATTGGCATTTGAAGGTCAGTATTGGCTTGACCTGGTGCGTCTCTCTTATTATGATCCGCAGGAAGCGATCTCGATAATTACTAAGCAAATAACTCCAACACAAGATGCAGTTCCGTATATACCCCGGTCGCAATTCAGTTATGATCCGGTCACAGGGATTAAATCAGTATCATCTAATAGCCTGATCATAACCAAACCGACCAAAGATACATTCACTTTGCCTATTCCGGCAAATGAGCAAACGGCAGATCCTAAGTTATTGGAGGCACCTGTGGCTTATTATTAACGGCATTGTTAACCATTGATATCATTCAAAAAATTATGAAAAAACTAAATCATCATATCAAAAGCTACTTGTTGCTTGCCTTGCTCGCTACCTCAGCTTTTATTCAATCCGGCTGTAAAAAGGATTCGTCCTCATCATCAAAGGGTAACCCGGTAATTACAGCTATACGCAATTATGTAGCTCATCCCGGAGATTCGCTTTTAAGCAGCGCTGGTACGGGTCAGTGGATCGTGATTTCGGGTAAAAATTTGAAAGGAGCACTCGCTATTAATTTTGATGGAGTAAAAGGCTCTTTCAACGATGCCTGGTTCTCAGATACCAGTGCGATTGCCCTGATACCGGCAATTATAGCTTTCCCATCGGTACCTTCAGATAAACTGAATACCATACAATACATTACCAATCATGGTCAAACCACATTTACGTTTCCTATTGTTCCTCCTGTTCCCGCTATTTCAGGTATTTCTAACGAAGCCGCTAATCCTGGCGATTCGGTTAAAATTATCGGGCTTAACTTTTTCTTTCTTAAAAGTGTTACTTACGGCGGAATTAGCATCACTGGTTATACATCTTCAACTGATGGTACATCCATCAGTTTGAAGGTGCCCTCCGGCTTATCCAAAGGGCCAGTAACCGTATCTACCAAATCTGGCACCACTACTACTACTTACAATGTTTACGATTTTGTAACCGGTGTATTAAATAATTATGATAGCATAAATAATTTTGCATGGGGCTCGGGTACTTCCAATAATTCTACTGACTACCCTGGCAACATAGGCTATTATGGAGTAATGAAAGCATCTAATGTTTCTGCCGGCGACTGGTCATGGTGGAATGACGGCCGATCTATTAATATAAACTCAGCCCAATGGGTACCTCAGGCTAACTTAAAAGACACATTAAGCCATTATGCCGTAAAGTTTGAAATATATGTAACCAAGCCATGGACAGACGGCTCAATCCAAATTTTAAATGCTAACGGAAATTACGCGGCCCTTTATCATCCGTGGAAAACAGCTACCGGTTCAGCAGTCGCATTTACTACAAAAGGTTGGCAAACAGTCACTATTCCGTTTTCAAGCCTTATTAGCAAAGGCCTTCCTGCGCCGTCACTTACAGATTTACTTGGTGCTACCGGAGCTGGCGGCATCCAATTCCAGTTTATCAACGATGGTACAAAGACGGTCCAAACCTTTGAGGTAGCTATTGATAATATCAGGGTATCAAAAATTAAATAAGGGCGAATTTTAGTTGATATATATAAGTGAATGCCTGGGGCCTTTTCAGAAGGTCCCGGCATTTTTTACGTCACAACCCGCAGCATCCAGTGGCCTTACAAAAACTGGTTGAAAAAATTTATCACCAAGCATTATAAAAATGAAAAATCTGTTTTTTAAAATATTCATATCGATTACAATCATATCTCTCCTTTCCTGTAAAAAAACAAGTAGTGCATCGCCGGAATTAAACGTCAGTCAGGCTACGTTAACTTTTGCACCCGAAGGTGGAACCCAGGATTTTTCCATTGCATGCAACGCGACATGGAACATCGTTAATCCCGGTTTTGCCTGGCTAAAATTAAGCACCACATCCGGCAGCAGCGGCAATATGGTCATTCACTTAACAACGCTATCTGAAAACGGTACAGGATCAACACGGTCAAGTATCTTAACGATAAACTCTTCCAATGGCCAGGCAAGAAGTTTGAAAGTTTCTCAAACATCTAACCTCTTTCCTAATTACAATACTTCGCCAAAAGCTGCCGATGCGACCGGCATGAGCAGTAACGCCGTTCAGCTTGCCGCTAAGATCAAGTTAGGATGGAATATTGGTAATACCCTCGAAGCTTCAGGGGGTGAAACAGGTTGGGGGAACCCGCTTATTACAGAAGATTACATCAAATTTGTAAAGCAACAGGGATTTAATGCCATACGTCTTCCATGCGCCTGGAATATGGGGCATTTAAGTAATCAGGCAACTGCACAAATAGATCCCAACTGGCTAAAAAGGGTAAAAGAAGTAGTCGGGTATTGTGTAAATAATGATATGTACGTATTACTGAATATTCACTGGGATGGCGGCTGGCTTGAAAACCATGTTACCCAGGTAAAACAGGATTCCGTTAACGCTAAACAAAAAGCACTCTGGGAACAAATTGCAACAGCTATGAGAGATTTTGATGAACATCTCATGTTTGCCAGCGCCAATGAGCCAGCTGCAGATGACGCCGCGGCAACAGCAATACTTTCTACCTATCATCAAACCTTTATTAACGCGGTCCGATCAACCGGTGGTAAAAATGCCTACCGTGTATTGGTACTTCAGGGCCCTTCTACTAATATGGAAAAAACAAGTGATTTTATGACATCCCTTCCGCAGGACCAGGCGACAGCCAGGCTGATGGTTGAGGTGCATTACTACTCGCCATTTCAGTTCTGCTGCCTCCTGGATAATGACGCAAGCTGGGGCAAAATGTTTTATTACTGGGGTGCAGGGCACCACTCGACCATTGAACCCGACCGCAACGCTACCTGGGGTGAAGAAAGTGATGTAGACGCCTCTTTCAATAGAATGAAGACAAAATTCGTCGACAAAGGAATTCCCGTTCTTTTAGGTGAGTACGGCGCCTACAGGCGTGACAACACAGCACATGTTCCTTTGGATTTACCAACACATGAGGATGCGGTGGATTATTGGAATACCTATGTTACCAAACGAGCAAAAACAACCGGCATGCTACCATTTTTCTGGGACACAGGCGGTGCTTTGGACAGAAGAAATTATACCGTAAAAGATCAGCGCACGATAACCGCTATCAAACAGGGCGCAAATTAGTTGAAAGAGGCTGCATCATAAAATCATGATCAGCCTCTTTTTTATCAGCTGCTTTAGCAACGTAAAGCGTTGGAGAAAATCAGCTTCATTAACAAAGTGGATTTACATGGTTTACACAATTGATGGTTAACATTATTACATATTAACCATCAATTGTGTATTCTTTCTCGCGTGCAAACCCACCTTTTGCATAATATTATTATCGGTTAAATTATACTTAATGGGTAAACATAACATCAGGGGGCAATCTAATTTATGATTTAGTCCCCTTTTTGTTTTAAAGCGGTCATTTCTAACGGTTAGCTCAGCTCAACAAATTCGTTGGGTGGATGGCCGGAAGAAGCTTTCACTAACAAAACCCGAAACCTCTTTACAGCTATTCCTGGTTTTGTTGATATTCATGATTATTTCAGCCAGCCATTAGCCCCCATCCATTCTTTCAACCTCTCAAACCAGTAATCGTGGGTAGTTGAATTGTACAAACCAAAACCATGGCCGCCGCCTGCGTAGATATGCATTTCTCCCCTTACCTTATTCTGTAACAATGCGTCGTAAAACAATAGCGTGTTTTGAACAGGAACAACATTATCGTCTTCAGCATGCACCAGGAAAGTTGGGGGTGTCGCGGCGGTAACTTGCTTTTCATTACTATAAAGGTCGATAAATTGTGGCGACGGTTTGTTACCGATCAGGTTATCGCGTGACCCTATATGCGCAAATGTGCCGAAGCTGATAACCGGGTATATCAATGCCATAAAATCAGGGCGGAGGCTGATATTACCATTGTGCTTTATTGCAGGCTTATCAAAATGTGTACCCAAGGTTGATGCCAGGTGCCCACCCGCAGAGAATCCGATCACACCTACCTTTGCCGGATCTATATTCCATAGCTTCGCATTTTTGCGAATCATACATAATGCCGACTGCGCATCCTGCAGCGGGCCAATGGTTTTGTCAACCATAATGCTGTCACTGGGTAGTCGGTATTTCAATACAAATGCAATTATTCCTATCTTATTAAAAGCACTTGCTATGGCCTCCCCCTCATGGCCCATAGCAACACCTGAATAACCGCCTCCTGGAATCACTAACACTGCTGTATGCATCGCGCCGTCCTTTATTAAATAAGGTGTAAGCGTGGGAATGGATACTTTGGCTATCCCACCCCATTCGTTAAGCTTTTCCCTATAAGTCGCGGGCGTAGGTTTCGAATTGGGAATACCACTGGGGTAAAGTGGCATAGGTTCCTGTGCAAATGAATGCGCAAGCCAACCACTAAATATTAATATCAGGGCAAACATTTTCATATTTTTTTCTAATTAGTTATCGGCTTTATAGCCTCTGTTTAACAATGCACGATGTGCCTTTATACGGAAGTATTTAATTTATATCTTCATCATGAGTTATGGGTTATCCAGTGCTTTTTTAATCAGCAAGTTCGATCCTAAAACCAGATACCTTCCAGTCAGGTAAGTTTACAGGCTTTTTGATCACCAGCATATCTGCTTCCTGGCGCCATTGTATCTTTTCCTTACTGCCCAAAAGCTTCACTGAGCGTATCTTTGTCTTGTTGATACCGGAGGTTCTCCCGAGCGACTTGATTCGAATATCTGAGGTGGGTGTGTCAAGTAAAAAAGCATACAATTTATTGCCATTACATGTGAATCGGATATCTTCTGCAGTGTATTTTAACCGGTATTCATTAAAATTATCGGATTTAACTTTTGCTGCCTTTTCGGGGCGCTCTCCAAATATTTTCCATGGGCGGGATCCATAAATACCCTCACCATTGGCCGCCGTCCACTTGCCTATCTCGTCAAGTGCATTTAACATATCAGGCTCCAGATCTCCTTCCGGTGTTTGCACAATATTTATTAGCAGGTTTCCATTTTTACTTACTATATCTACCAACATCCGTATAATATCGGTACCACTTTTGTAGGTTTGGCCGGTGCGGTAAAACCAATCGCCAATAGACGTATCAGTTTGCCATGGATACGGGCTGATGGAATCCTGAACGCCTCTTTCAAGATCTTGTACCCACATACCTTGCGAAGGTTGCTTGCAGTTATACACAGCAGTGAGCTGGCCATTGTTGTAGGCGATATTTCCGTTATAAAAATTGGCTAGCACGTTCCTGCCAACATCCCCAAAGGGGAACCCACCATCTGAATAAAGCAGGTCGGGGTGATAAGTATCTACCAGTTCTTTAATGGACTTATACCAGGTACGCTGCCATTCCGGATCCGTAGTATACCAGCCGCGGTCATCTGATTTTGCTTTCGGGTGGTATAAATCAGCATAACGGGGGTCATTAGCGTCATATGGACCCCCCTTATAAACGCCGGAGGTGTCAGCGCTATGTGCTGGTTGATACCAGGTAAAGCTTGCTCCCAAATGCTCCGACACACCAAATTTAAGGCCATTCTTCTTAGCTTCCTTTTGCCAAATGCCAACCACATCTTTATGGGGTCCCATTTGTACAGCATTCCAGCGGTGTAGTGAAGAGTTCCATAAAAAGAAATTATCATGATGGGTGCCCATGCTAACAAAGTATTTTGCGCCTGCCTTTTTATATAGCGCCATCAATTTCGCAGGGTCCCATTTTTCAGCCTTCCATAAAGGTATGATGTCCTTGTAACCAAACTTTGACGGGTGCCCGTAATGTGCAACATGATATTTATATTGTTCGCTGCCCTGGATGTACATATTCCGGGCATACCAATCACCCTGACGGGGTACAGCTTGCGGTCCCCAATGTGCCCAAATGCCAAACTTGGCATCTCTGAACCAAGCCGGATATTGGTATTGTTTAAAAGAAGTGTCCGAAGGCTTGTACGGGCCGTTGTTTATGGGCAGTTCCTGCCCATACAGCACCAAAGTGAACGTCGACAGGATCAGGTTGAGTGTAAAAATTCTTTTCAGTTTAGTCATCATTTTAGTTAGCTATTTATAGGTAATTGAAAATTCGCTGTTCCATAAACTCGGGTTTATAGGGTTCGAGCGAAAAACTTCTAACATTGTCTTTATCAAGTAATATACTTTTGGAGGAATGTTTAGGATTGATGATCTGGACCTTGCCAGTTAAAATTAAATAAAGTATATGGTTGTTATCTATATAAATCTTGCCATGCCCCCCTTCCGGTGCTTCAGGACCTTGTTCAAGTGAAAGCGTCCCGGTGAGATTATCGACTAAAAAGCTAAATAGCAGCAGAACAGGAATTGACATATATTTTATTCTGTTTATATTTATATCGATTTTAGCCTCGTATGGCTGGCATTCATTGTTATTTTTTTATATATTAATAATTGGTGTGTCCCCTGCCCGTTTCCGACGTATCAATATGCCAGTGCTTTAACCGTTAGAGTTGCATCAGATAAATCCGTCGAACTAACCGTAAGTTTAATATCACCAGTATTATGCGTGCTCCTGATAACGATCATCGCACTCCCGTGCCATACCTTACGTGAGTTGCCTGCATATGAGTCAACGTCTTTGATATCGGCATTGTCAACCCCAGCTATTGTACCCGGTCCGTCAATCTTAAAATGCAAACGATTGGTGGCGTTCGATTGAATTATGCCGTTTTTATCTGTTATTTCAATTCTCACATACGATAGATTCTGCCCATTAGCCAATATCTCTTTACGATCGGCAATAAGTTTGATTTTTGCCGCAATACCGGCAGTTTGGAGAATAAACGATTCCGTTTCTTTATCATTTTCAACACCAACTACCTTAAGGTTTCCAGGAGTATAAGGCACGGAGAAAGTAGCTTTAAATTCCTGTTCTTCGGTTGTCGGTTTTTCACCGAGAAGTTTGCCGTTGAGATAAAGTCTTACTTTGGAGTATTTTGAATATACTTCTACATCAATATTCCTCCCCTCAAAACCTGGCCATGTCCAGCTTTCCCAAGTCGGCCATACAGACCATCTGGTCTCTTTGATTTCCAATGGCTCCGGATTTGGTTCGCGAACAGCCATATATAGCATCTCCTTATCATTGTACAGCAAGCTTCGGTAATGTGATATAGGTTTTCTCCATCCGGTTAAATCTATATCACCGCAATAAGCAGCATGCCAGGGGAAAAAATCATTTTCCCAGTTTTCTCCGGGCACTTCGCCCGAATAATATGAGCGACCTATTCCTGATTCACCCAGATAATCAATTGCCGACCATACAAAATCACCGATAATGTAACTGTAATTCTGCACTAATTTCCAGTTAGCAAACGCATCCCGGGGGTAGGATTCGGTCTGAACAATAATGCGGGAAGGGATTCTTTTATGATCGGCCGGGGCACTTTGTAACTGATAATTATATCCGCAAACGTCATGAACAGCCATAAGCGGATCAAAAGACTCCCACTCATTACCCCAGGTAACGATAGCCGATGTAACCGGTCTTGTCGTGTCTATATTTTTAACCGCACCCGCAAGCATTTTGGCAGTGACCACTGCTTCGAGTGTTTTTCTTTCCGATACTTCATTGCCAATACTCCACATGAAAATTGATGGGTGATTCCTGTCACGCAGCACCATTGTTTCCAGATCACGTTTCCACCAACGGTCAAAATATATGGAATAATCGTACTTGTTTTTACCACCTCTCCAGCCATCAAAAGCCTCGTCGATAACCAATAAGCCTAACCTGTCACAAGCGTCTAAAAAAGCTTCGGACGGGGGATTATGGGAAGTTCTCACCGCATTAAACCCGGCGGCCTTTAACAACTCAACTTTCCGTTCTTCGGCCCGGTCAAAAGCCGCGGCACCCAGGCAACCATTGTCGTGATGCACGCATCCGCCGCTTAGCTTAACAGTTTTGCCGTTAAGCTGGAAACCATGCTCAGCGGTAAACTTTAAAGATCGGATACCAAAAGCGGTCTTTGTTTCGTCCATAATATCATTACCCTTTGATACTTGAATTTGAGCCCGGTATAAATGAGGATTTTCTGGTGCCCACAATAAGGGCTTTGCTACTTTTATAGTTTGTGTGATTTCCTTTGCCTGATGAGCCGGTAATTCTATCGTTTCGGAATTATTTCCGGCATCTTTCGCTGATCCGGACAATAACCGTGTCTTAATGGCGATCCTTTGCGAAAAGTCAGTTTCATTCTTTATCGTAGCTTTAACCTGAACAGAGGCCTGTTTTGAGGATACCTCCGGGGTTGAAACCGCAACTCCCCAATCGGCTATATGTATGGGATTATAAATCTTCATCCAAACATGGCGATAAATCCCTGAACCACTGTACCACCTGCTGTTTATTTGCCGCGAATTATCTACACGCACAGCTACCACATTTTCTTTGCTAAAATCCAGGTATGTTGAAAGATCATAACTGAATGAAGAATAACCATAAGGGCGAACACCAAGTGATTTCCCATTGATAAATACCTCGGAATTCATGTAGACACCCTCAAAATAAACGGAAATACTTTTGCCTTTCCACTCGCGGGGGGCTTTGAAGGTTTTTCTGTACCAGGCTATGCCCGCCGGAAAATAACCGCCAGCGCCACCCGTTGGGTTTTTAGGATTTATCTTTCCTTCAATACTCCAATCGTGCGGCAGATCAAGGTTACGCCAGCCGGTATCGCTGAAACCTCTGAACCTGGCCAGTGAATCATCGCCCAGCTTAAATTTCCAATTGTAATCAAACAATTGTTTCTGCTTAGTATCACTCCGAGTTTGTGCGAAACTTAACATATTGCCTGCTAAAAGCAAGAAGGCCATAGTTATTACTCTCATAATTGATGTATTTTAACCCGTTACTTAACCGCAATTTTTACCTTCTGAACAATATGACGGGATGAATTACCTAACTCCAGGATATACTCGCCGGCCTCCGCATTCCATGCTTTTTTTGATTCATCATAAAATGCAAGGTCGGCAACTTTTACCTGTATTTCCACCGTTCTTGCTTCGCCTGGTTTTAGAAATACTTTTTTAAAACCTTTAAGTTCTTTCTCAGGGCGCAATACCGAACAAACCGGGTCGCTTACATATAATTGCACAACTTCGGCGCCGTAACTGCTACCTATATTTTTGACGGTAAATTTTACACGGATCGTTTCATCTTTTTTATAGCTTGATTTGTCTGCAGAAAAATTGTTAAAGGAAAAATCAGTATAAGAAAGACCATAACCAAAGGGAAATTCCGGTTCTATGTTTTTTGTATCATACCAGCGATATCCAACCAGTATACCTTCTTTATAGTCGGCTGTCAGGCCCTTACCCGGATAGGTATCCATATTAAATGCAGGTGAATCATGTAACGAAACCGGAAAGGTAAATGGCAGCTTGCCCGACGGATTGATTATACCTTTTAATACATCAGCAAGTGCGTTACCAGCCTCTGATCCGTTAAACCATGACCAGACAACGGTATGATTTGATTTTTTAATTTCATTCAGATCGTACGGAGCGCCTGCCATAACAACAATAACGGTATTTGGATTAACGGCGCTCACCGCATTAACCAGGGCTTGCTCTCCAAAAGGCAGTTCCAGGCTTTTGCGATCATGGCCTTCACTCTCATATTCACGGTTTGAGCCGATACATAAAATAGCTACATCGCTGGCCTTTGCAAGCGCTATAGCATTATCAATCAGGTTCTGATCGGGCTGATCATAGCCACGGTTTTGCTCATCGGTTCTGCTTGCCAGGTAATTAGCCCTGTAACCCTGGGCAAAGCTAATACTGGCTGTTTTGCCGAATCTTGATTTGATGCCATCCAATGCAGTAACCTCATACCTGGCCTTTACACCTGCACCATAACCACCCAAAGCGAATGTACGTACCGCATTATCTCCGATAACAGCAATGCTTTTGATTACATTTTTCAAAGGCAATAAATGATTGTCGTTTTTTAGTAGAACGATAGATTCTGACGCAATATCATAAGCGATTTTCGCATGTTCTGGAGTGGCGATAGATCCTTTGGGATGCTGGGCACTCATGGAGGTGTGATACATGAGCCATAAGATCCGGCTCACTTTATCGTCAATCGTTTTTACCGAAACCTTACCCGCTTTAACTGCGGCAAGCAAAGGCTTGGCAAAGTACCATTGATCATATGGCCCGCTTGATCCCATTTCAATGTCCAACCCATTGTTTGCGGCTGCAACGGTATGATGTGTTCCGGCCCAGTCTGACATAACCACGCCTTTAAAACCCCATTCATTTTTCAGTACCTTGTTTAATAAAAAATCATTTTCGGAACACCAGTAACCATTCAACTTATTGTAGGCCGACATCACAATGTAAGCATTACCTTGCTCCACCGCCGCTTTAAATGCAGGGAGATAGATTTCGCGTAAAGCTCTTTCATCAACAATCGTATTTACACTGTCGCGGTTAAGTTCCTGGTTATTGGCGGCAAAATGTTTTATGCAGGCCGCTACGTGCTGGCTTTGGATTCCTTTTACAGATTGAACGGCCAGTTGGCTGTTCAGATACGGATCTTCAGAATAATACTCATAAGTACGGCCGCAAAGGGGCATCCTGCAAATATTAAACGCAGGTGCAAGCATCACATTCTTTTTACGGGCATTCGCTTCCTCGCCTATAACTACCCCGTATTGATGGGCCATAACCGGGTTCCAGGTGGCCGCTATCGCCGAACCATTGGGTAGGAACATGGCAGAATCGGTTGTCCAATTAGCCGAAGCCCAATCAAAACGTTTTATTTCTTCACGTACTCCTAATGGCCCGTCATCACATGTCAGTTCCGGGATACCTAAACGGGGTACGCCCGCCGAAGAAAATAAAGCATTGCCATGCAACATTTCTATTTTTTCTTCGAGTGTCATTTTTTTGATGATGCTGTTGATCTTCGCCTTAAGGGCTGCCTCACTTTTGTGCTGCGCAGAAACACTGCCAGCCAGAAAAAGCACCATAACACAGGCAATTGTATATTTCATAAGTATGATTTTAGATTTATTGATTAGCATTATTCAGCTGTAATCGCAACAGCCGATTCTTTTACCCCTGACGATGTTGCTTTTAAAAATGATAGATCTCAATAATGAATCCATAGGTGCAGGGCTCCGATGAGACCTGACTGATTCGACAGGTGCTTTCGCTGATAAAGCCATCGAAAAAATAGTGGAAATAAACTATAGTACTTCATTTTAACATAATATTAATTAAATGGGTAACAAAAAAATTGATTGTAACTGTTATGGGTTTATCGGGATAAAATTATGATGCGCCGCGCAATCGATTGTTTACAAATAGGGGCACAAATGTTAAACTCAATTATTAAACTTATTTTCAGTATTTTAAAATACAAAACATCAACTTCGGGCAAATCTGGAGGTAAAAGAATTCTGGAAAAGCAGGGTCTTTAAAGTATGAATAAGCCTTAGCATTTGTAAAACGTTATTTATTTTTATTACCGATATACGCGGACGGGAGGCAATTAAATTCGGCCTTAAAGGATCGTACAAAATACTTCTTGCTTTTAAAACCAACTTTATATGATATCCGTGATATGGTTAAGTGTGGATTCTCCAGCAATTGAGCCGCACGTTTTAAACGAATAGATCGGATGAGCTCTACCGGTGATTTTCCTGTTAATGCCAGGGCTCTTTTATAGAGTGTAACGCGGCTTACACATAACTCACTGCTCAGTTCCTCTACTGAGAAGTCGGCATTGTCAATGTTCTTCTCAATAAGTTGTACTGCCTTTTTGATAAACGCTTCATCAAACGAGTCGGTCCCCACATCCGTTGGCTTAACATCAAGCTGCTTTTGATAAGTTTTGCGCATATCCTCCTGTATAGCCAGTATGTTTTTCAGTTTCGACAAGAGGATCTCAAAATTGAAAGGCTTGGTCAGATAGTCATTGGCACCTGTCTCAAGCCCCTCCAATTGCTGCTCCTCCCCGGTTATCGCGGTAAGTAATACAACAGGTATATGTGATGTGCGTTTGTCATTCCGTATTTTTCGGCAAAGATCAATACCGCTCATTTCGGGCATGCTAATATCGGTAACTACGAGGTTAGGATGCAGGGCTAAGGCTTTTTGCCAGCCTTCCTTACCGTTGGAAGCCTCAATAATTTGAAAAGTTTCATTTAGATTGTCTTTCAAATAAAAACGAAAATCTTCGTTATCCTCAACTAATAAAACTGTGAGTTTTTTAGCCAAACCAGTTGCGGGTTGAATCCATCCTTCATTTCCGGCATTGGCAGGCTCCGGTATACCTCCCTTGTTAGAAGGTATTTGTTCTGCTACTTCTGTAGCTAAATCAACAGGCAACAAGATGGTAAAATAGGTGCCTTGCCCTGGTTCGCTCTCTACTGATATTTCGCCGTTATGCAGACTTACAAACTCCCTGGTGATTGACAAACCTATACCACTGCCCTGATTAACCATAGAGTCGGGTATATCATTCTGAAAAAAGCGTTCAAAGATCTTTTCCTGCTTATCCAATGGGATCCCAATACCTGTATCAATGATCTTGATCTCCAGCAAATGCTTCTCAGGCGCTTTTTCAAGTACTGTGAGTAAAACGCTTACATACCCGCCCTCGGGTGTAAATTTAAATGCATTGGAAAGCAGGTTAAATATGATTCGCTCTATCTTATCATGATCAAAATTGATCACCAGCTTTTCAACTTCCGAATCAAACATAAACCGGATTTGTTTTTTCTCTGCAATGTCAGAGAAAGAATACGCCATTTCTTTGATGAAACCGATAATGTCACCGCTCAGGGCATGCAGCCGGAGCTCCTGTACTTCCATTTTCCGGAAATCAAGCAACTGGTTTACCATATTCAATAAGCGTTTCGCGTTACGGTTCACCAGTTGCAATTGATACTTTTGTTCAGTGTCTTCTGTTTGCTTCAAAATTTTATCAACCGGGGCTATGATCAATGATAAGGGGGTTCTGAATTCATGGCTTACGTTGGTAAAAAACTTAATTTTCATCATATCAAGTTCATGCATACGCCGGGCCTCCTGGCGTTCGTGCTCGATCAACAGTTTGGCTTCTTGTTTTTCTTTTTCAACCGCAAATTGTCTCTTTATTTTTTTTATTCCCCGCCGGCGCATCAAAAAAAGAATGCCAATAATGAGCAATAAGTAAATAATATAAGCTAGTGTGGATTTCCAAAAAGGAGGCAGCACTTTAACTTTTAACGATATATAATCCGGATCCCATCTTCCCTCCTGACTTATCGCCCGCACTTTAAAAATATAATCGCCGCCGTCAAGATTGGTATAGGTCGCCTTGCGCGTAGTGTTATCCGCATCAAGCCAGTCCTTGTCAAAACCCTCCATCATATATTGATGCTTGACCTTATTGGGGTTGAAAAAGTTCAGCGCGGCAAATTCGATGGTAAAAACATTTTCGCTATGATTCAATGTCATTTCACGGGTTGCCGAAATTGCTTTTGATAATACCACATGTCCATTAAACTCTTCGTTAGCCACTATGCTTTTATTAAACAGTAGGAAATCGGTAAAAATCAATTTCGGCTTATTGACATTGGCATGTATACTTAGGGGGTCGAAAATATTAAAACCATGCCCCCCGCCAAAAATCAATTCCCCCTTACCGGTTTTGAGGGCTGCATACATATTGAACTCCCGGCCCTGTAGTCCATCCGTTTCGTCGAAATTTTCAAAGCTGAAAGAATAAGCAGTTTTATTAGTGCTCACCGTTATCCTACACAATCCGTTGGCTGTACTTAACCAGATTTTCCCCCGATTATCCTCCAATATATCAAGTACCGCATTGTCAGGTAAACCACTTCGCTTCGTTAACGATCTAATAATCCGGGTTTCCGGATTCAATATACTCAATCCTTCCCGAGTTGCTATCCAAATCAAACCACGACTGTCTTGGCTGATACCATTTATATTATTGCTAACTAAACTGGTTGTATCATTCTTATTTGTGCTACAATGAATAACCTTTCCTGTGTTTTTGATAAGTATATCTATGCCAGAATACCCTCCCACCCAAATATTTCCCTTCCTATCCTCAAAAATTGAGGACACGTAAGGACTCCTGATGTCAGTTTGCGAAAAGGGATGGTAAAACATTTCTTTCTTCCTGTCAAATATTTGAATCCCCGCGGCAAATGTTCCTATCCATAACTTATGCGAAGAATCTTCAAGAATGCTCCATACCCGGTTATCAGCAATGCTTCCGGCTATCTTATCATCATGTTTATAATGAATAAATTTTTTCCCGTCAAAACAATCCAGCCCGCCGAAATAGGTGCCTATCCATAATTTTTGATCATGGTCTATACATAAACTTACGATAATATCATTACTGAGGCTGTTGGGATTCCCCGCGTCGTATTTATATTGCTTAAAACTGCCCGTTTTACGATTAAAGTAAATCAGCCCCCCGCCATTTGTACCGACCCACAAATTGCCGTTTTTATCTTCAACAAATTTATTGACGTCTTCAAAAGGTAAACTTCCGGGATCCGAATCAAAGTGTCGGTAAAGCGGGAACCTGATTATATTTTTATGATAATAACTGACCCCCTGCTTAAACGTGCCGGCCCATATAATGCCTGTCTCATCTTTATAAAGATTCACACTGTTCTGACTAAGTGACTTGGCATCATCATCACGGTTCAATAAATAGCTGATCGTGAAAGCTTTTTTATCCAGAATATTTATGCCGCCATGATCTGTAGCTATCCATATCAGGTCATCATCAGCTTGAATAACATTAGTGATGATATTGGACTTAAGTTTGGCACCTACAGATTCTTTATCAATATGCCGAAAAACCCCGCTAGCAGGGCTATAATAATAGATACCTAAATCCGAGTTAGGGCTGTATAACCATAAATCGTTATTCTTATCAATGGTCAATGCGTAGTATCCGTCCTTGTTATTGATCGTCTTAGCGAAAATATCAGTTCGATAGGAAACCGTATTGCGCTTAACATCAAAGCGTTCGACGAAGCCATTCCGGTATATCAACCATATATTACCGGCCGCATCCTGGCTGATGTCTGCGATAAGACTTGAATATAAAGATGTACCGGAACGATGATCATACCGTGTGGTTGTCCTGCTTGATTCATTATACCGGTAAAGACCAGAGTCTGGACATACAAACCAAAAGTCGCTTTTCCCGCTGTGGGTTATTTTTGAAACGGCAGGATAAACCGGAAGTTTTAAAGTATTAGCCATTAACTCCATATCACTAGTAAACTGTTCCGTTTCGCGATCATAAAAACAATATCCGCTACGAGTTGATATCCATAGCTTTTTGCCCGGACCTTCAAAAATATTGGTTATAAAGTCGTCGAGAAGAGACCTTTTATCATGAGTATCGTGTTTAAATACTTTAAAGCTGTAGCCATCGTAGCGGTTAAGACCAGATGCAGTACCAAACCACATAAAACCTTCGGAATCTTTAAAAATGCAGTTAACCTGATTGTGTGATAAACCATTGCTTCTATTCAACTGCGAGAACTGATATTTACTATTTTGTGCAAAAACAGCAGGAATGGTCAATAGAAGGACAAAAAAGCTTAATGATACTTTATATCTCATAGATTTTGGACGATCGGGGTATTCATAATACTCAATTAAAAGAATAGGTTATCTGTAATTTACGGAAGATCTTTCAGATATGGATTCGTAAATATCAAATCCAGGATATATAATTTCAAACCATTGAATGATATGGAGATAATTGCATTGATCCCTATTCATAAAAAATTAAACCTACTATTAAAGTCGTTAAAGTACTGGTAAATAGCTTTGCTGGTAAAACAAATCTGTTATTATCACAAAGGGATGTCTTAAAATAAGACTGTCCCCTTGTGTGATAGTAATAATAAATATAGATGCTAATACCCAGGATTTTGCACAAGCTCGGGCGCATTTCTGTCAATCTCCGGTTGGGGAATGGGCCAGAAATCATAATTATCAGCATATTTTGTTTTTACCGACGGAAATAACGGATTTTGGACAAAGCCGTTGAGCTTCTGTGTTGCTATACCCCATCTTCTCAGGTCGAAGTAGCGGATTCCCTCCATGGCAAACTCCACACGCCGTTCGTGACGAATTTTTTCACGCAACTGCGCCTGTGACAAACCAGCGGGTAATGCCGGCATATTAACCCGTGCTCGTACCAAATTTATCGCACTGTAAACACTTGCATCGGGTCCTGCGGCTTCATTTTGAGCTTCCGCATACATCAGCAAAACATCAGCATAACGAAGTAAGACAAAGTCATTATCGCCTTTTGTTCCGTAGTCAGGATCAACCAATGCAGGATCAAGCCATTTTTTGACAGGATAATAACCCACAATCCATGAATCTTTCCCAGGAGTACCCACGGCATAAGATCCTGTAAATGGCCAGCCCTGGGCTTTTGTATCGCCAGGAAAAAACAGGGTCATCCGCATCCGCGGGTCCCTGTTATCATAGGGTTTTCCCTTTACATAAACGGCGGAGTTGATGGTGTCTTTACCATCCGCAGCTTCATATTCATTAACCAGGTCCTGCGTACCCAGTTCACCTTTCCAGCGCAGCAAAGAAACGCTGATGCCATTATCCTGATGAGAGAGGTTCGGCAGTTGGTATTTCACCGAAAACATGATCTCAGGGCTGTTGTTTTGAGCCGGTTTATAGAAGTTACCCGGGTAAGAATTACTCAAAGAGAATTTTGCACCGGTTATAATTTGATTGGCGAGGGTGGCGGCCTCTGTATACTTCTTCTCGAACAACAAAGCCCTAACTTTATATCCCTGCGCGGTACCCTTAACCGCATGCCCGCTGCTGTATGCAACATCCGGCAAACCGGCTATTGCCAGGTCCAGGTCGGCCTCAACCAACTTTAAAACATCGGCCCTGGTTGACTTGGCCATATGCTTCGTGTAATCAAGGGTATATGGATCTGCTGTGGTGATGATAACATTGCCGTACAAAACGGCAAGCCAATAATAATTAAAGGCCCGGAGAAAATACCCTTCGGCTTTGTACTGTTTTAATTTATCACCGGTAAGCACCCTATCTACATTAGCCAAGAAATAATTAATGGAAGCTATGGCCCTGTAATTATTAACATAGTATGATGATTGATAAAGATTATAGGTATCAAAAACACCAGCTGATAGCCCTGAAGATAGCGCACTTGTTCCACCGCTGTAGTTATATTGCCCATAAGAGTTATCACTAAAATTATCCCAGGCCACAACCTGGTACTGCGAAGTTGAATAGCTTCCTCCCTGAGCGTATAGAAAGTTGTAACATCCTGTCAAAGCAAGATCTGCATCGCTTTCAGTTTTCCAGAAATTCTGTGTAGATATTTTATCGGGCGGATTAAGGTTCAATGAACTTTTTTTACAGGATGCCAGCATGACTGATAACATGATCAGCATGACTATATACTTATTGTAAAGATTCATAATCGTAAGCGTTAATTGGTTTAAAGTTTAATGGATGCACCAAAGGTTATAGTCCTGTTCTGAGGGTAGGTTACATAGGTGCCATCTCCTACCCGTTCAGGATCCAATCCCGGATATTTACTAATGGTGAATACGTTGTCAGCAGCTACAAAAACGCGAAGGCCCTTAATTGAGATTTTGTTTAGTAAGGCTGTTGGAAAGGTATATCCAAGCTGAACACTCTTTAACCGGACAAAGGAAGCATCCTTCAGGAAGTAGGTTGAGGGATAATTCTGTACGGCAGCATAACCATCAGCAACGTATATTTTAGGCATGGTGTTAGAATGATTGGTCGGTGTCCACCGGTTCAGCCAGTCGGTGGTTGGTACCGAGCCTTGCCGGAAGGGTTCTATCCCCCAGCCGTTAACATAGGCCTTCTGCCCCTGCGAACCATAGATCTGTGCGCTAAAATCGAATCCCTTATAGCCGGCGCCCAAATTTGCTGAGTACTGATAAGATGGAAACTTTCCGCCAACATAGGTTCTGTCATTAGCATCAATTTTCCCATCGCCGTTAACATCCTTTATTTTTAAATCGCCGGGAGTGGGTGTAACCGGTTGTTTGGGGGAATTGTCAATCTCGGCCTGAGACTGGAATATACCGTCCCAAACATACATATAATAGGCATCAAGCTCATGCCCTTCTTCCCTGATGGTATGATCGCTAATGTCCTTTGATCCGTATTTTTCAAGCTTGTTTTTGTACGTTTGCAGGTTTAATCCTACGGTATAGGTAAAATCTTTACCAATCCTGTCATTGTACTGAACAGCAAATTCGAAGCCCTTATTCCTCAGGGCGCCATCATTTATGGTTGGCGCGTTCAGGCCGATGTAGTAAGGCACTTGTGAACCCCTTAAAATATCGAAGGTGTATTTATTGAAATAATCCGCAGAAATAACCAGCTTATCATTAAATACATTCATATCAAGACCAATGTCAACTACCCGTGTAGTTTCCCAGGTAAGGTTGGGGTCAACCAATGTGTTGGAAACAAAACCAGAAGTAACTGTGCTGCCAAAAGCATAATTAGCGCCCGATAATGTGGACTGATAGGGATATGTTCCGATATTCTGATTACCTAATTGCCCCCAGGAACCGCGGATCTTCAAATCATTTAACCAGGAAATATCTTTCAGGAAATTTTCTTTTGAAATTCTCCATCCGCCCGAAAATGAGTAAAAGGTTCCATAACGGGTATCAGATGGCAATCTGGATGTTCCGTCATATCTGATACTGGCGCTGAGTAAATATTTGTCTTCGTAATCGTAATTGGCACTGCCATATAAAGAACTGATCGCCCACGCCGAAGATGTGCCACTGTTGGTCTGTCCGTCAGAAGGTCCCGCGTCAAGTTCTCTCAAAAAATTTGTTACATATTGAGTCCTTGATGCATTGATGTTACTGGCAGTATTTTTCTCCTGCTGAAAGCCTGCAAATGCGGAAAAATTGTGAGCTCCGATACTCTTTTTATAGGTCAGCTGGCTGTAGTAAACGGTATATAAATTATCCGAATTACCTACATTAAGACCTGGAACTCCGTCATCAAGGTTTCCGGCCGGGCTCATATCACTATAATAATACGTAGGTATGATTGGCCTGAAATCATTGAATTTGTAAGTTCCGTAATTAAATCCGGTTTTATTTTCCCATCGCAGCCCCTTGAAAAGGTCAATATCCAGTGACAAGTTACCTTGCAAATATTTGTCATCTCCTCTGGTACGAATATCCTCACCAACAATTGCCGCCGGATTTTTATTGCCCAGCTCATTGGAATAGGCTTTCTTGATCCATTTACCATCAACCTGAGCCGGATACAACGGAGATTGCGCCAGCGCTGAAAGGAATTGGTCGCCTGCTCCATTTTCAGGCGCGAGCTTTTTGCCATACCGCATCTGTATATCACTTCCAAAAGTTATCCTCTTATTAAGCTTTGAGCTTAAGCCGAGAGAAAGCGTATATTTTGAATAATCAAACCCTCTCATCACACCGGGCTGATTGGTAATACCAATACCTAGACTATAGGTTGTGCTATCTTTACCTCCGCTCATGTTCAAATAGTGATTTTGTGTATAGGCGGTACGGAAAATATCGTTAAGCCAGTTATGGTTAGGATATTTTACCCTGTCTGTGGCATTTTGATATAAATCGATCTGAGCCTGTGTATACAGTGGGGCCAATGAAGAATTGGTACGGGCTTCATTCGATAGTTGCATATACGTTGCGGAGTTGGTTACCACATCAGGTAGTTTTGTAGCAGTAGAAATGCCGAAATTGTAAGCGTATTGAATCGAAAGACTCCCGGCTTTACCTCTTTTGGTTTTTACAACAATTACACCATTTGCACCGCGTGACCCGTAGATGGCCGCAGAGGAAGCATCCTTTAATACCGAGATCGATTCAATATCATTCGCGTTCAATACATCCAGGCTCCCCGGAAGCCCGTCAACAATAACCAGAGGATTTGAACCCGCGCCACTAAAGGTGCCTGTCCCCCTGATGGTAAGCTGTACATTTTCGGCCCCCGGCTCGCCCGAGCCCTGAACAACCTGTAAACCGGGAAGCTTGCCTTGTAATAATGTTGTCGGCGAAGTGGCCACCCGTTTGTTCAGTTCGTCCCCCGAAACTGTTACGACAGCACTGGTCAACTTATGCTTACTTTGTGTGCTGTACCCTACAACGACTATCTCATTGATGCTTTTAGGCTCTGCTATTAACGTGACATTCAACTCGCTTGTATTTCCGACAACGACTTCTTTGTTGATATATCCGATATATCTGAATAACAGCACAGCTTTTTCATTGGGGACGCTCAGTCTGAACTTACCCTCTGTATCGGTGACCGTACCATTGCTGGTTCCTTTGATCAAAATACTAACGCCAATTAAGGGTTGCCCTCTTTCGTCAGTAACTTTTCCCGTTATAGTAACTGGAAAATTGTCATTTTTTGAAATTTTGGCCACTATATTGAGCCTTCCCTTGCTTTTTGCATACAATGTATCAGAAACACATAGTATAACAAACAGCAACCCGAATGTATACTTCATTAACTTATAAAGCACATTGTAGTTCCGTAAAATTTTATTCATAAATTGGTTTTTATAGAATGGTTTAACAATGGGAATCCCCCCGGGGGTATTCCAGGAATGAACAGGCGTGTTCACGACACATCCTGCTTTTTTTCAACTGCTGTTTTTATTTTTCCATAATATGGGGTTTAAGGGTTAAATCGGTTGTCTATCTAATTTGGTTTTTGGGTACCTTCACTTACCGTTATTTACAAAGGCGGTATTCGTAATCAAGTACAAAGTCTGTTAAACGACTCCAACATACCAGCACGCGTTTTGCATTAAATGGTATAATGGCAGGGACTTCTCCTATTTAATTGAGGTTCTTCTTTTCATAATATGTATCTATCGTTGCCCCTTCGGCTATTTTAAATGCTATCGATACTTCCATTGGCACAAACGGCAAATGCAAGGACACTTAATCAATTATTTTAAGAGAAGTGCTTCTTTATATTGGTTAAGTCAAACCTACATTAAAGCAGCTATCCAAAATTTGATTGAAATAGACTTTTTTTTGTAAAAAACCGACTTTAGTATATTTAAAACATTCATATACATTTATATATGTTCTGATAATTTGCATATTTGTAACCCAGATGATCAAAAGAAATCTACAGCATACTTTTTCACTCCTGAACGTCGACTACGTAAAGCTTGATTCGAAATGGAATTACAGGAATGTGATCAGCCCTTATTACCGGCTCTATTATATCGACGAGGGCGAGGGCGAAATATCAGGCGCAGACAGTTTACTCAAGCTTGAACCCGGTTATCTGTATATCATTCCGAGCTTCACCTTATGTAACCTAACTTGCAGTCGTTATCTGGGGCAATACTTTGTTCAGTTTTTCGAGGATTCGATCGACGGAAGTTCATTTTTCGCCAATAACAGGACTTTATTGAAAACAGAGGCCACGGAAATGGATGTTAACCTTTTTAACAGGCTGCTTCAAATTAATCCCGGCAGGGGAATTAATCGGTCTGATAACCCCAAAGTTTATGAGAAGGATATTTATTACAAAGAATATCAGGAACTTAACAACCAGCAAAACACTTCAGTATACCTGGAAACCCAGGGTATCCTGATGCTGTTAACCTCCAAATTCCTGAATCCTCAGCTATTCAAACATCCGGAGCGTAAACTTATCCCGCTAAAAATTGCGGAAACCTTAAATTATATTCTCGTCAATTTACACCTGGATCTTTCGGTGCAGCAACTCGCATCCCGCGTTAATCAAAATGCCGATCATTTTTCAAGGCAGTTTAAACAGCATACCGGAACCAGGCCCTTGAATTATATTAACGAAAAACGTATTGAGCGGGCACAGTATCTGATGGCAACGAGTAGAATATCTTATTCAGAAATTTGCATTCAAACGGGATTTGATAACCTCTCTTATTTTTCCAAAACCTTCAAAAAGCTGACTGGCATGTCTCCCAGCGAATATAAAAAACAGATGTACCTGGTTGGTTTTAATCATTAGCCAATGAGGTAATGGCAGAGGAAATATAACTGTTATTAAAGAATTTAAGATCAGTAGAGTCTGCGTAACCCCTGCAATGTTTTTATAAGCGCCGGAGCCATAAACGGTCAACGTACAATAGCTTGTGCAATCCATCCGTTTTATTTCAACGTTAACCAGCATTAAATAAAACAGTTACAATAAAAACCAAAACATAAATTTTTATTTAATAACCTGGATTCTTTTTGCCAATTCGCATTTCCCCGTAGGCAAAAAGTCGGTTTTTTACAAAAAAAAGTCCCATTAGGTCAATTATTTAAATTTTATTTCAAAGAAATTTGATTTATCAATTCTTGGTGGGAATACATCAATTGTTGATCAACCAATTACAGCTAAAGTGATTACAGCTAATTGACTTATCAAACCTTAATAAAATTTCGGATGGCAGGTCAGCATAGCTATTTATTACCAATCACCAAATCCAATTATGAAAAGAAGAACATTAATAAAAGGCATAGCCACAGGATTATCATCCTTATATCTGTCTAAGCTTTATGGAAGCAGCCTGTTAACCCCATACTCAAAGGCGCCTATTGCTTCCGGCCCTTTTAAACCCGATTGGGATTCATTGGCGCAATACCAGGTACCCGATTGGTTTCGCGATGCCAAGTTTGGCATGTGGGCACATTGGGGGCCGCAATGCCAGCCCGAACGCGGCGACTGGTATGCCCGTGGTATGTATCAGGAAGGCAGCGATCAGTATAAATATCATATTCAAAAATATGGGCATCCTTCAAAATTTGGATTCAAGGATGTGATCAACGATTGGAAAGCCGAGAATTGGGATCCCAATGAATTAGTTGGTTTATATAAACGTGCCGGTGCTAAATATTTTATGGCTCTGGCCAATCATCATGATAACTTCGATCTCTACGATAGCAAATATCAAAGCTGGAACTCCACCAAACTGGGACCCAAAAAAGACCTGGTTGGTGGTTGGGCCAAAGCTGCCAAACAACACGGCCTGCCTTTTGGCGTAACGGTACATGCATCTCACCCATGGACCTGGTACGAGGTTGCCCAGCGTGCAGATAAAACCGGACCTTATGCAGGTATTCCCTATGATGGTAAGCTCAGCAAAGCAGATGGCGCAGGTAAATGGTGGAACGGCTATGACCCTCAGGAATTGTATGCCCAAAACCATCCCTTGAGTAAGTATAGCTGGGATAACGATTCGGGCAAATTCTGGGATTGGGGCCCTGGAACCAGTATCCCTACCAAAGCCTATACCGATAAATTCCTGAACCGCACCATTGAGTTGATTGATAAATACGGCCCCGAACTGATTTATTTTGACGATACCGCATTACCCCTTTGGCCGGTAAGCGATGTAGGCCTAAAAATAGCTGCGCACATGTACAACACCAGTATTAAAAAACATGGTAAACTCCAGGCAGCACTGTTTGGCAAAGTATTGAATGAGCAACAGCGCAAATGTATGATATGGGATATAGAGCGCGGACAGAGCAACCAGATTGAGCCCTTGCCCTGGCAAACGGATACCTGTATTGGTGGTTGGCATTATGATCGCCGCATATTTGATAATAAACATTACAAAAGCACCAAAACGGTAGTACATACCTTAGTTGATATAGTAAGTAAAAACGGCAACTTGCTACTAAACATCCCGGTACGTGGCGATGGCACTATTGACAGTGAAGAACGTACGGTAGTTGAGGGTATAGGTGCTTGGATGCAGGTGAACAGCGAGGCCATTTACGGCACCAGGCCCTGGAAGGTATTTGGAGAAGGCCCGGCAACAGATTCAGCCGCGCCTATCAATGCACAAGGTTTTAATGAAGGCAAGGGCAAACCATTTGGCGCCCAGGATATCCGGTTCACTGCAAAAGGTAAAACCCTTTACGCTACCATGATGGGTTGGCCTGCAGGGAACGAAGCCCTTGTTAAAAAATTGGCCAAAGGTAATGAAGCAGGGAATGTGACCAGCGTAAGCCTGCTTGGAAACGATAAGTTGAACTTTGAGCAGACTGAAGCGGGCCTCAAAGTAAAACTGCCGGAACAAGCTCCCGGTAAAGATGCATTCGTTTTAAAAATAGAGGGAGCTATTTAATTTATCCCATGAACCTAAAATTTTATTATATTCTAAGTGCTGTCGTTTTATTGGCTGCTCCTTCTTTTGCACAAACTTTTAAACTGGTATCGCCTGATAAAAAAAACGTTGTGGAGATAAATAACACCAACAGTCTGCAATATTCAGTTTCCAGCAATGGTTTAACCGTTATCCATCCTTCCTCACTCGGTTTCGAGTTTAAAGATGAACCTGCCATAGGTACCGATATGACCATAACCAGTCATGCGGAACATTCCGTTAATCAGACCTGGACACCGGTAGTAAAAACAAAGCACAGCACCGTAGTTGATAGCTATAATGAACTGAAACTATCACTGGCAGAAAAATCAGGCCCCATGCGCCGTATGAATATCTGGTTCAGGGCTTATAATGATGGTATCGCCTTTCGTTATCAATTATTCGGAGCTGACAAGATCGGCGACCGGGAGATAATCAGGGAACTGACTACTTTTAGCTTACTGGCAAAAGCAAAAACATGGGTGGCCGACTATGGTAGTTATACCTCCTCTCAGGAGACGGAATTCCAACCCAAAAACCTAAACCATATCACAACAAAAACAATTGCCGGTTTACCACTGCTGGTTGAATTAGATCAGAACCACTACACAGCCATTACAGAAGCTAATATTGACAACTACCCAGGGTTCTATATAGGATCGCTGAAAACAGACACTGGTGCAACGGATAAAATTGACTTGGTCACTAAATTATCACCGCTACCTGGCGAAAGTGAAACCGGGGTTAAGGCCCGGTTTACCAATGATCTGCTTACACCCTGGCGTGTAGTCATGCTGGCCAGTTCTCCCGGTAAATTAATTGAATCGGAACTGATACAAAATCTGAACCCGCCCTGTGCGCTAAAAGATGCAAGTTGGATCAAACCTGGCATGAGCACCTGGGACAACTGGTGGAGTGGCGAAGTAAAGATGGACATGCCAACTATTAAAAAATATATTGATCTGGCATCCGCACAGCACTGGCCTTACATGCTTATTGACTGGCAGTGGTACGGGCCATTTAATAAACCGGAGGCGGATGTTACCAAACCGGCCCCACAATTGAACATGCCCGAAATTTTAGCTTATGCTAAAGCCAAAAAGGTTAAATGCTGGCTTTGGTTATACAGCTCTGATGTTAACCGGAATGATAATTTTGAAAAAGCGTTTCCAATTTACGAACAATGGGGTATTGCAGGCGTTAAAATTGATTTTATGGACCGGGACGATCAGCAAATGGTGAATTGGTACCGCTGTATCATCAAAACAGCTGCACAATATCATTTGCTGGTTGATTTTCACGGAGCTTTTAAACCTGATGGCATCATACGCACTTATCCGAACATGATTACACGTGAAGGGGTTTTGGGTGAAGAATATTCCAAGTTTTCAACCAGGATAACAGCCGGGCACAACACCACCTTACCGTTTACCCGTATGCTGGCCGGGCCAATGGATTATACTCCCGGTGGCTTTTTAAATGTAAAAAAAGATGTATTCAGAAAGGGCAGCCCTACCGAGGTGATGAACAGCCGCTGCGCAGAACTGGCAAAATTTGTGATCTATGAAAGTCCGTTTACGGTTTATTGCGATGCTCCTGAACACATTCTGGGTAAACCTGGGGCCGATTTTTTAATAAACATGCCTACCGTTTGGGATGACACCAAAGTACTCAGCGGATACCCGGGGCAATATATCATTATAGCCAAAAGAAGCGGGAAAGATTGGTATATCGGCGCCATGACCAACGACACTGAAAGAACATTACAATTGAAACTGGATTTTTTACCATCGGGTAAATATACTTTATCGTCCTGGGCCGATGTGTTATCTGCACCGCAAAGTCCAACCCGGTCAAAAAAAGCGGTATCTGCGAATTCCGTGATCAATATCCGTTTGGACACTGCGGGAGGATGGGTGGCTAAGATCATGGCAAATAATTAAGCATAACGTTTTCCTTCAGAAAAGAAACATAAAATATAATTATCCAATCATGGCAAAGAATACAGCGCTTTTTCCTTTTATTCTGATAACCAGCTTGTTTTTTTTATGGGGTTTTGCGCATAACCTTGACCCCATATTAATACCACACCTAAAAAAGTCGTTTACGCTCACAACCGTTCAGGCTACACTGGTGGATTCTGCGGTGTTTATTGCCTATTTTTTGATGGCTTTACCAGCTGGATTCATCATGAAAAAGTATGGCTACAAAACAGGCATCATAACCGGCCTCCTTGTTTTTGCCTTTGGTTCCTACTTATTTATACCGGCAGCCAATACCCAACAGTACGTATTTTTCCTGGTGGCCCTATTTATCATTGCCTGTGGGTTAACCATTTTAGAAACGGCGGCCAACCCCTATGCTTCTTCATTAGGCGATCCCGCAGCTTCTACACAAAGGCTTAATTTTGCGCAATCATTTAACGGACTGGCTGCAACCCTGGCGCCTATCATTGGCGGACGTATTATATTGACCAAAGGCTATACTCCCGCACAATTAAACCACATGACAGAACAGGGTCGTAAACTTGCACTGGCTGCCGAAGCATCCTCCGTAAAAATGCCTTATTTTATACTGGGCAGCGTACTGGTATTCATCGCCATCCTTTTTGCCTTTACGCGTTTGCCCAAAATTCTTCACCATGAGGGGCATGCAGCCAGTAAAAATATTTTCCACGCGCTAAAGCACCGTCATTTAGCCTGGGGAGTTACCGCTCAGTTTTTTTATGTTGGGGCCCAGGTTTGTGTATTTAGTCTGTTTATTTTGTATGCAACAAAGTCAGCCGGTCTTTCAGAGGTAGAGGCAACCTACTATTTGGGTATATGTGGTGCTGCCTTTTTGATCGGTAGGTTTATTGGTACATTTTTGATGAGGTACTACAGTTCAGCAACTTTGCTGGCGATCTATGCGGGCATTAATATTTTCCTCTGCGTCATCGCCATTTTAAATCATGGTATGATTACAGTTTATGCAGTCATTGGTATCTGCTTCTTTATGTCCATTATGTTCCCAACCATTTTCGCACTGGGTATAAAAGATTTAAAGGCAGATACCGAATTCGGCAGCAGCCTAATCATTATGTCCATCGTTGGCGGCGCCGTTTTGCCGAGAGTATTCGGTTATATCAGCGATGTAACTGGTAATATTCAATTTGGCTATGTGGTGCCCTTACTTTGTTTTCATATAGTGGCCTATTTTGGAATCAAAGGCCATCGCATAGGCGTGAAGCCTGAAAATTTACCGGTTTCTCCTATCCTTTAAATTTAATTCCTTCTCATATGCAAAAAATCAATCTGCCTAAAGTAATTTTTGGAACAAGTGGATTAGGGAATTTATATGTAACACTTTCAGATGAGGTTAAATGTGCTATTATTGCCGAAAGCATCAGGTATTCTCCTAAACCAGCTGTATTTGACTCTGCCGGAAAGTACGGTGCAGGGCTCGCGCTCGAATCATTGGGTAGATCTTTAGCGCAATTGAATATAAATCCATCGGATGTACTGATCAGCAATAAATTGGGTTGGCTTCGCACTACGTTAAAAACACCCGAGCCAACTTTTGAACCGGGTGTTTGGCGCGATCTGAAATACGATGCCGTTCAGCGAATAAGCTATGAGGGTATCCTGGAGTGTTATGAACAAGGGAATGAACTGCTGAACGGTTACACGGCGGAGCTGGTTTCCGTACATGATCCCGACGAATACCTTGCGGCAGCAAAGGACGAGCCGGACCAGGCACAACGTTATCGGGATATATTGGACGCTTATTGCGCATTGAATGAATTAAAACGGCATGGCAAAGTGAGGGGTATTGGCGTGGGGTCAAAGGATTGGCGAATTATCAAAAAAATATCTGATGATGTAAAACTCGATTGGGTCATGATAGCCAATAGCATGACGGTTCACAGCCATCCCCGGAAGTTAGTCGAATTTATGCGTGAGCTCGAAAAGCAAGGAGTCCAGATCATCAATTCCGCTGTTTTTAATGGTGGCTTTTTAACTGGGTCTGCTTATTACAATTACAGGTTAACTGATCCGGTAAAAGACAAACATTTGTACCATTGGCGGGAGTTGTTTTATGGCTTATGTGCAGATTACAAAATAAAACCCGCGGATGCATGTGTTGCCTTTGGACTAAACGCGCCAGGTGTTAAAAGCATTGCCCTTAATACAACCAATGTAGAGCGGGTGCCCCAAAATGTTGCTTTAGCTTATTTAACGATCCCGGCGCAATTTTGGAAAGAAATGAAAGCATGCGGTTTAATTGACGGATCGTACGCTTCCGCCTACCTTTAAAAAATAAATATCACCATGAAAAGATACTGTTTGGCCCTTGATTTAAAGGATGATCCACAATTGATAGCAGAGTACGAGCATTGGCATAAGGCAGAAAATAGCTGGCCCGAAATACGCAAAAGCATACTGGATGCCGAAATTCGGGATATGCAGATCTATCGTACGGGTAATCGTTTGTTTATGATCATGGAGACAAGCGATCATTACAACGCCGAAAAAAAAGAACAATTGGACGCACTTAATTCCGTAGTACAGGAATGGGAGCGGCTCATGTGGAAATTTCAACAACCCTTGCCCTGGGCCAAAGAGGGGGAAAAATGGGTAGTTATGGAACAGATTTTTCAGCTTTAACCATAAATCATATGCGATCAATAGTTTGTGAAGAACCGGGAAAATTGGTTCTCAAAGAAATGGAAAGACCTGAAATAAAAGAAGGACATGCCCAGATCAGAATCAGAAGAATAGGTGTTTGCGGTACGGATCTGCATGCCTTTGAAGGCACACAACCTTATTTTAATTATCCCCGCATCCTGGGACATGAACTTTCAGGGGAATTAGTTGAGCCTAACGGCGCGCCGGGTTTTAAAAAGGGAGAGATCGTTACCTTCATCCCCTACTTTAACTGTGGTATTTGTATTGCCTGCAGATCTGGAAAACCTAACTGCTGTGTTAAAATTAATGTTTGCGGCGTTCATGTGGATGGAGGAATGGCCGAATACCTGAACATACCGATCTATTCACTGGTTCATGGTGATGGCCTAAGTTATGATGAGCTGGCGTTAGTAGAACCCCTCGCGATAGGTGCGCACGGAATCAGGCGGGCAGATGTAAAGCCAGGTGAATATGTATTGGTTATAGGTGCCGGTCCCATAGGTCTCGGAATAATGGAGTTTGCCCGCATTGCAGGAGCCAAAGTAATTGCCATGGATCTCAACATCAAAAGACTTGAATTTTGTAGAGATAGACTGAAAGTAGATCATATTATTAACGTTTCGACCGAAGATATACTGGAACGACTCACTGCAATAACACAAGGAGACATGCCCACAGTGGTGATTGATGCCACAGGCAGCTTGAAAGCCATTAATAATGGCTTTAACTATATGGCCCATGGAGCCAGATATGTCCTGGTCGGCCTGCAAAAAGGAGACATTAGCTTGAGCCACCCGGAGTTTCACAAGCGCGAGGCAACATTGATGAGCAGCCGAAATGCAACCCGCGAAGATTTTGAGCATGTTATTTCCTCCATGAAAAAAGGGCTGGTACAACCAGCTAATTATATTACTCATCGCGTGCCATTCAACCAGGTGACAGATGAATTTGAAAGCTGGCTTGATCCTGCAAACGGCGTAATTAAAGCAATGATAGAAGTGTAAACAAAATCATTAATAAATCATAGCTATCTAGCAAAAACCGGCAATCTTAACATAGAATTAATCCATTAAAATTATCAAAAGAATAACACCCTCCTTATGCGTTTTTATCCTTGCAATAGGCACAGTAAATTTAGCAAAGGGCCAGCAATACGTGGCTGAAGAACAAAAATCAGGCAATTAGATAAATATTGGACAATACTTCCGGAGAAAAACAAAAACGACACGATTGCCCTCAAAAAATATGGACCAAAGAATATGACGTGGACAACCCCAATGAGAGAGTGAATACAAGAAAACAAATTCTGGATATTCTTAAAGGAGGCCGTATATTTCTTAAAGTTAAACGTGATATAGAGCGCATAACTATCAATGGACTAATTGCAGTGTTTATGGGATCCGAAACGGAGTTTTTGTGGAGACACGGCTACACCTTTGAAGAGACGATTTAGGAACATATGGGTTAAACAGACTAGCGCATGGAAATTGGTGGCCAGGCAAGCAACAACCGTTTGCTCCACTAGTTTTATGACAGCGGGCATTTGTTCCTTACTATAAGTTATAAGTGATTAAAATTAAAACAATCAACACCTGTTCGTCTGCCGAAGGTTTTTTTCAATTATTTTTTCTTATCCATATATTCGATCACGGTTTCTGGCTAACAAAAATAATTGTTGTTAATGGCCATAGCGGCAGATCAACGTCAAGTTCAATTTATCAAATGGTAAATTGTTATGTGATGATGCAATTAACAATGTAGCAGGTTATTGATTTTAATGGTGCCGAACTCAGCAAATACATTGCAGGTTTATGGTTACTTGAAATCAAACCATAAAGTTCCTTGCACCGGGGTATAGTTTAACTGAATATTCTTCTGGCTTTGCGGCCCTAACTTATCTGCCGGTTGAAATTTTGTACCAATGGCACTGATGCTATTCAAAAAGCCTAAACTGCCTTCAGGAAATGGCGGATTGGTATTTTCATTTGTCGCACCCGCTGCTTTAACCGGCTTTAACATTTGAAAAAAGATATTCTCATCTTCGGTATACACGGTAAAAGGGGCTTCCTTATTTTCGATGGTAACCCAGTATATATTGGCGTGATAACCTTTAAACTCGGGGTAATCCCATCCTTCGCCGGTTATAGTGTTATTATATGCTTTATGCCAAACACCAAATTGCTGACCTTTGAGTCTATTCTTCCAAACCCGATATGGGCCCCGTCCTTCCCATTCCATCCCGGTAATTTCCCCCTCGGGATAGTCAAATGTAATGCCTGAAAAATCAAATTCTCCTTTTTGGTTATAGCTATAATTTAATTTAGCTGGTTTGCCAGGACTAAATGTCCATCTCACATTAAACTGTTGTCCACCTTCATATACCGGTTCAACAATGTAATCATATCCTGCGAAATAATGGTTTAGCGTTTTAAGTGTATATTTTGCACTCGTCAGTACAGGGCCGTTAGATAAGGAGATTTTAGTTTTTGACGTATTCACTTTTTGTAAATATCCTGTTTGGGTATCAAAATAATACGTTAGCATACCGGCCTTTATAATAAGACTTCCACTTTCCTCTGAGACCTCAATTTTAGAGGATGATCGTGCAACCCTATTTTTAAAGGTATTTCCAGGTAATTTGAGCGGCCAGGTCCAAGTGAAAATTTCTTTCTTAAACAGGTCGGTCGCGGTCACATATAGTACATCACTGTTTTTTTTGTCGGCCGGTAAATTTAGCTGCAAAAATCCTTTAGCACCCGGCTCCAGATTTACAGGTTCTGCATTCCCCTGCGCATTTGTCTTAGTTTTTAAGTGAGCATTGTCCGGAGGAGGCAAAGTCACCAATTTCCAGGTGAATGAGCATCTGTTTAAATTGGTATATATATAGCGGTTCTCGACAGCCAGTCTGCCATCAAAATTTTGGGGAATATAAGTATTTTCCAACACCACTGGCGACCATATTTCTTTGATAGCATAAAAGCTGCCTTCCTTTTCGCGGTGCGGGCCCAATATGCCATCCGGCGCGGCATTGCCCTGAATATCTATTCGCCCATTTTTATCCGTGCGTGCTACTCCCTCGTCATGGAATGACCATAAAAAGCCACCTGCGGTATGGGGATGTTTCATCATCAGGCTCCAGAAATCATCAAGTCCGGCACCATGCCCCCCGTCCTGCAAACCATGCATAAATTCTGTCGGAAAAAAAACTTCTTTACCGTATAGCACCGAATTTTCAATGTAATTATAATCAGGGTAGTGTTTGGTATCCGTTCCGTTAAATTTTTCCCAGGGATGGATAACTAATCGCTGCTGCGGATCATATTTGACATATTCCCCATCCAGATCTGTATTAAAACCGCCTTCGTTACCATTATCCCAAATAACGATACTTGGATGGTTTACATCTCTTACCACCAGTTCTTTTACCAGCTTTTTCCCAACTTCTGTATCATATTTAGCCTGCCAGCCCGTTAACTCATCCAGTACAAAAAGTCCTAGTGAATCGCAAACATCCAGAAAATGCTGATCGGGAGGATAATGTGACATTCTAACTGCATTCATATTCATTTCTTTCATGAGCCGTACATCAAGCAGGCTGATATCCTTACTCAGCGTACGACCCGATTCCGGCCATTCACTATGTCTGCAAACTCCCTTAAAAATTACTTTCCTGCCGTTAACATAAAAGCCATCATTCGGCCTTAATTCTGCAGTGCGAAAACCAAACCGTTGCTTTATACGGTGAGTCACACCTTTATCATTGCTAACAGACACCAAAAGGTTATACAAATTTGGCAGCTCAGGGTTCCAAGGAAGAATATTGTTTACTCGTTGTTGTAGTCTTACCTTCTGTTGCCCCATATGTACTGTTGTACTAAATGGCAAGCCAACTGACTGCCCGTTAAGTTTTTGTACTTGTGCGATTATCTTATAATGACTTCCTTCGCTATTCGCAAACACATCAACTGTTAATAAGCCGTTTGCTTTAGCGTCAAGAGCAATCCTATCTATATAAGTTTTAGGGACGATCTCCAAGTAAACAGGGCGGAAGATGCCACCAAATAACCAGAAATCGGCTTTACGTTCTGCTTGATTAACCGATTCATTAGAAGATCTTTTACCTACAGTTACCTCAAGCAGGTTGTCGCTATCGTAATTAAGCAAATGGGTTACATCGTATTTAAATCTATAAAAACCACCTTGGTGTATAGGGCCGGCAAGGTGTCCGTTAATCTTCACCTCCGTTTCGGTCATTGAGGCTTCGAAAACGATAAAAACATTTTTACCCTTCGCCAATGGGATTGTCTTAAAGCGATATTTATATTTACCCTGTTCTTCTGGATTTTGCGTGTCTTTATAATAATTATAAGTACCAAATCCTTGCAGTTCCCAGTTTGATGGAACTGCAATCTTATTCCAGGAACCACTTTTTTGTCCGCTGTTGATATAAAAATCCCAGTTGACCGTATGATCCTTATCTGTGCCTGATAAATATTGATATTGTGTTTCCTGGGCCGTTGCTTCTAATGCAATTATTGAAAATACCACCCATAAAATCAACGTAATACATTTCTTAAACCAACTATGTTTTTCCATTATTGCTTTAAACCAGATCATGCACCGTCAGTTTATCTTAAATATATCAGCTTTTAACTAAAAAATTCACTTATTCTAAAAATCCTTTAACAAGTATTTTCCGGTTCGTAATAACTTATCTCTTATAGATAATATAAGTTAATCCTTTTTGTGCTATCTCATAACGACCGCCCGAACTTCCATTTTTATACTACTACACTCCTGTACAATTACAGTAATCTTAGCATTGATAATCCATTTGATTTATTTTTGGGTAATTCCTCTCCATTCATCTGTTCTGAAAGGCACAGCTGGTAAACCATCTTTATTAATAAGGTTGCAAACGGGATTATCGGCCCAGGCGTAACGTACAGCAACCGGAACTTCTACCTTATCCGAGCTTACAATTACTTGATCGCCTTCTATTCTCGCTGACGCCCAATAAAACTTTTTATCATTTCCGGCGATAGTAAACCCTCGTAACGTGGCACTGTCCCTGGTTGCAAGCCCCGGGCCTGTACAAGTAAAATTTATAATTACGCTATTGCCTTTAATAACATGTTTTTTGTAGAGAGGACCTGATGCGCAGATATCATACCTGTATGCTTTTTTTTCCGCCACCAGTGCTAATCTGCGGCCAACTTCCTGTTTATTAAGTGGATGGATACTGTTAACCTCCCCGATATCTATTGTACAGGCCATGCCTGTATTTGGCTGTGATAGGGTTAGTGCCTGTGCTTCTCTTAATTCCGCCCATTCGCTTTCAGCCGGAAGCAAATCCGTTTTCCTGAAATTAGCCAACTGTACATATAAAAATGGTAGATCTCCCTGATGCCATCGCTGTCTCCAGTCGGAGATCAGCATTGGAAACAATTTTCTGTAATGGTATGCAGCCGAATCATTTGCCTCTCCCTGATACCAGATAAATCCTTTGAGCCCAAAAGGAATCAGCGGATTAATCATAGCATTGAACAGTAATGCCGGGTGATACTGATAATTGCGCATTTTAGGAATTGGTGGCTCCATATCTTTTTTATATAGCCATTTTTCCGCCAAAGAAATCTTCAAATGTCCATTAGTAATATAAATATCTTCGGCCGGAGGATTTAACCCACCGCCTCCCCACAGCATGGCTATTCTGAGTGAAACAACGTTTTCTCCGTGTTTAACGAGACTGGAAGGAATTGTATAAAACTGCTTTCGATCGTTATTCCAAATAGATCTGCATATTTCAGCGCCGTTGAAATAAAGCAAATAGTTCATTTCAGGGTGACCAATATTGAGTACCAAATCTTTTCCTACAAAAGAAGGCGGTAGCTCAATTTTTTTTCGCAACCACATTATACCCTCATATTTTCCAATCCCAAAATCTTTCACCAAGCGGGGCATCTCTACGCCATTCCAATCAGTGTCCTTAAATTCCGGCAAAGGAGTGATCTTGTCCGCATTTTCCTGGGGATGATAAACGATATCCCAAAGTCGTATCATATCCAGACTATCCTTCAAAAAATCATGCTTGGTAAGTGTATCATCGCCTAATGTTTTTGTCCTAGTAATTGGTGAGGTAAGCAGCATTTCTCTGCTTGTCCATGGTTCAATTGGTGTTCCTCCCCAGGTGCTTTGAATGATGCCAATGGGTACATTTTGCTCCTTATGTATTTTACGGGCAAAATAATAAGCTACTGCGGAGAATTGTTTCACGGTATTGGTATCACATATTTTCCATGTCCCTGCCAAAATATCCTTTTGAGGACTTAATGCCTTATTCTGCTGAACGATAAGAAAGCGGATTTGAGGATAACCGGCTTTAGCGACTTCGCGTGGAGCGTCTTGTGCCTGTTGTACTTGCCATTCCATATTGGACTGTCCAGATGCAAGCCAGACATCACCAATAAGCAATCCTTTAAGTTTGATTGATGATTCCGGCTTGCCAGAATATGCTACTTTAAGATCATAGGGACCGCCGGCCTTAAATTTGGGGAAGTACAACATCCATTTACCTTGTCGATTTACTTTTATTAACCTAGTTACCGTACCGAGTGTTGCTACAATATGTGATCCAGGAGTGGCATTTCCCCAAACAGGAATTGGTATGTCTCTTTGTAGGACCATATTGTCTCCAAACACCTTTGGCAGGGTTATTTGTGCGTAACCATTGGTTTTAAAAAAGTGAAAAATTAAAAAAAATATGAATAGGATTCGTACTTCTGCTTTCATCTGTTAGTTTAATTCGGTCCAGCTAGCCTCTTATGATGTGGCCATTTTAACTTTAATCATTACCTTCTACAGTTCTGTCTGTATATTACTGTTAATTTTGCACTGATTGAGACACCAAGTATATCTTTGATATCCAATTTATTAATCAGATAACCAAGGCAAATAATCCTGGTCAGTGTTTAATCAGGCTTAGAAGGATAACATCATTTTCCCGGATATCAAATTCTTTGGAGTACACCGCTTTGGGCTTTATTTCGATTTCCTGTTTTGTCACAGGAGAACCATTTTCTTCTTTGAATTTTTCAACCTGCTGCTTGTTTAGCTGCCCCGGCCAGCCCATATCCATATAGCGGGTGTAGGCATCATTCACCCGGTAACCTACTTTATAAACCTCCATTGTATATTTTCCGGCAGGTACATGCGACAGGTTTATTTTCACTTTTCCCTTCGGCTTGGCGGGCAAATCTTTGATGTAATAAGTCTGGTTATTGACTGAATCGGGTAGCGTATAGGTATAATCCCACAATAACGCCTGGACACCTCCCTGATCATTTTTGCAAACCCAAGAACGTTTGTCGGTATTGGCTAACTCAGTTCCCCCCAGTTTATTCATGAATTTATAGGAGTAAAAAGCCGGCTTGTTTATGCCCTGTATACTGAGCAAGCCAAAACCTCCGTGAAAAGGGGTATATCGCGGCCCCGGCTCTTCAAACACATCGGTAAAAACCCAGTACGACATAGAATTTGCCGCATTGCCAACTTGTTTTAATTTTTCCAGGATATAGGCTGCTTCATGATAACTATCATGTATGGGATCTGCCGGAGTGTAGGACGCGCTCCATTCTGTATAATGCAGTTCCAGGCCTGGCAACGCTGATTGAGTAATTTGTTTACGGGTATTCAACACGTCACCGCTCACCGCCAGCGAATCTTTGCTTAACACCGTTCCCGAATTTCCATATTCATCCAGGAAACCTTGTTTTACACCATAAGAGTGGGTACTAACGAAATCAATCGGGATGTTATTTTTGCTGCAATGACTGATCATCTCAGGAATCCAGGCTGCACCGGCCGTAGCCGGCCCGCCTACTTTATATCCGGAATTTACGCTCTTGACCGCTTTTACCGAATAATCGTATAGCTTGAAATAATCTGCTTGCGTGCCCGTCCAGAAGCCAGGAGATAAGTTAGGTTCATTCCATACTTCAAAATACCAGGTTTTTACTTCTTCGGCACCATATCGTTCTGTAAAATGCTGAACCAGGTTGGTGATCAGTGCCTGCCATTTGTTGTAATCCTTTGGCGGGGTAACATTGCCTCGCCACCAAAAAATTGTCTGGTTTCCACTGGCCAGCGCGTTAGGCATGAAGCCTAATTCTACAAAAGGTTTTATCCCGATTTTATGCAGAAAATCAAAGAGCGCGTCTACATACATATAATTATACTGCGGATTGCCTTTTGCGTCCTCTGTATACACCGCCATGTCATCGGTCAATAGCCCATGCATGCGGATATATTTAAAACCGCATTGCTTTCTTACATATTCCAGTTGCTGCTGCCAGTCGGCGCGCAGCCCTTCGTTTGCCCTGCCTGCGCCTACACATGCGTTAAACATGGGATTCAGCTTAACAGAACTTTTGTTAAAATCCACATTGATCACTCTCTGGCCATTTACATTAGCCAAGAAAACGAATTGCGAAACCACCAACACCCAAATTATTTTTTTCATCTGCTTTGTTAATACTTATTAAAATTATTCTGTCCACACGAGCACTCCGGCTGGCTTTAGTGTCTTTTCGCCTATTAGAATTTTTGCCTTATCCGGCAGACTTACAGGATAATTTTCTGACGAATAATTTAAAGCCGTATAAAAGCCGTCGCGCCAGTAAACAAAAACACCGGGAGGATAATCTTCCGTAGTTGCACCGTTATCTTTATAAATCTTTCTTAATATGCCTTTTTCTAATTTGGAATCATCCGTATCTACGCCGATATAGGTTACAACTCCTTTGCCAATATGGTGTTCTACAACCGCAGCTTTCCCTTTATAGAACTGGTTGTTATAGGTAGCAAGCACTTCGGTCCTATCATCCGGCGTAAGCAAATCTGCCCAGCTATGCCATGGATAATGATTTGAATCCATCAATATATCGCCCTTACCATAAGATGAAAGCATATCCGTCTGGCTTATATGAGCGCCAATCAGATTTGATAAGTGCATGGCGGTTTCTCCTTCCCAAAAATGGCCTCTGCGGTCTTTAGTACCAGTGCGGCAGGTAATAACCAAATGGCCGCCTCCGGTTACATAGTCATTCCATTTTTTTACCAATGCAGAATCGATCATCTCATAGGCAGGAACGATTACGACTTTATACTTTGACAAATCTGCCGTTTCCTGGATAACGTCAACTGGCGCACCCAATGACCTTGCGGTTTTCAGGTACTTTACCGGGTAATCCCAGGTATTCCATTGCCCAGTCTGTTTTTGTCTGTCAATGCTCCAATAATTTTCTACATTCCACAGGATTGCGGTGGAGCGCGCAGCCAGCTTCGCGGGCATACTCATACCTGGTTTATACTGCTTCCTCAGTTCAGTCGCTTCTTTCATGAACTGCATATAATCTTTACCGCCCTGCGAGGCTGTGATACCATCCGTTTGTATTACACCGGCATGATATTGCTCTGCGCCATACAGGATCTGCCGGAAGCGGTACGAACAGGCTATCTTTCCTCCTGCCGCAAAACTATGATACAGCCATAACCGAACGGTACCCGGTAAAAGCAGTGGATTATAACTTCCCCAATTAACAGGGCCGGGCTGGATCTCCAAAACACCTGACACACCACCAACAGATTTGTAGTATTCTGAAGCGAAAAGAACGACATCGCTGTTGCCTAAACGGAAACCTGATTCACCGATATTATCACTGCCTCCATTTGGATACGCGGTGTATGCGGCAAAATCCAGTTTCTTGGTACGATTAGGGTCCGAACCCGTGCAAACGGCAGTATAGTTGGTGGTCACAAATTGCGCCTTTGAAACGTAACTGCGTAAAACATCTGCCTGAAAGTCAAGAAATCCGGCTTGGGCATCAGCCGAATATCTTTTAAAATCCAGCAAAGCATGCGGGTTATTGCCCCACCAGCCTACCAGGTTGGTATTGGGAATGATGACCTGATCAAAACTGTTAAACCACTGACTCCAGAAGGCGGCTCCCCAGGCATTATTTAACTCGTCAACGGTTTTGTATTTGTTTTTCAGCCAAGTTCTGAATGCTTCCTGAGATGAGGGACTATAGTCGGAAACAGCGCCAGGTTCATTATCTATTTGCCAGCCCATCACATTCTTGTTCTGCCCGTAACGTTTGCCCATTTCCGCTACTATTCTTTTCACGTAACCGCGAAATTTAGGATTAACTATCGATTCTAATCCCCGCGTACCATTTTCCGCGCGGATATAATGGCCATCCATTACAAATGTCTCCGGGTAGTTTATCCGCATCCATGTTGGCGTGGTGGCAGAAGGCGTACATAGCAATACTTTGAGGTGATATTTGGCGCACAGAGCCACCACTTTGTCGAGCCAGGTAAAATCAAAGCGCCCTTCCTCCGGTTCCATTTTGAACCAGGCGAATTCTGCCAGGTGAACAAACTCAAAACCCATCTCTGAGATTGTCTTGATGTCCCTTTCCCATTGGCTTTCACTCCAATGCTCGGGATAATAATAGATACCCGTTGTCACCAGATCCTTTTCCGGAAAAAACTTGTTGGTTTCCTGTGCTTTTAAAAATGACCAAGGAAGTAAAAAAGCAATAATAATTAGGGTTATAAATTTTCTCATCTGAGGCAGATATAGCATCAACCGGCGAGGAGCTTCCTTGCCGGTTGATGCAGGCAAACTAATACTTAATACTTATATCCTTTTCTTTTGAACAGCCACTGGTTGCTAAACCCACTGCCAATTTGCACAATGGTTAATTCATTCTCGTTTAGTTTAGCAATATTATATACCGTACTGTTGCCACTTCCCTCACTGATATCAGCGCCGGTAATTTTCAGCGTTTTATTAAGCGTATCCAGTGTAAAAACACCTTTTGTCTGCCCTTTACTTGCTACTTTTACATAATTAGCATTTCCGTTAATGTTAAATGTCATCTCGTCATTCAAATCAGCTCCCAGACCAGATGCGGGAACCTGCCACCACTGCGGAATAACCGCGTCTTGAGGGCCGTTTCCACGAACCCAACCCGAGGGGTTATCAATAGCCCATACCCAAGTCTTGCCAGCCGTTCCATTCGTAAGTAAATTCCACAAGGGACTTTTAAAATAATTAATATCATTTTTTGAAACCTTGATTTTTACCGAATCCGCTGTCGGTCCACCTTTTGAATAGGCGATAAATTTAATGTAAAAATCTCCGGCAAAAGGTAAAATAGTTGTGTCTTGCTGCTTGTTAGAATTCCCGTTACCAAAATCCCAGAATGGAATAATACCAGGAGTATTGTTTTTTACGATAATCATATTATCATATCCTTGTTGTTGGGTAACTGAAAACCTCAAGTCTGATTTCGCAATGGGTAATCCAAGACTTGTTCTATTTTCTTTCGGACTGCAAGCGGTTATCAAATAGGAAACCCATATTAATAACCCGATGTTCTTTAAAACTTTCATTTTTCTCTACTATTGGTGATATCAAGTGGATTAATAACCCGGATTTTGTTTCAGACTTCCCGCTGATAGACTGATCTGAGTTTGCGGTATTTCTAACAAACCTTTTGTTTCTGTGCGAAATGTAACGTTGAAATCGGTACCCATGCCGCTGTTATCAATAGCCTGTTTTGCAACTGTCATACCTTGTCGTAATAAATCCCAGTAACGCTGCCCCTCCAGGGAAAGTTCAAAACGACGTTCATCCATGATCAGTTGAAGGCCGGCAGCATCAGCAGTTAAAGTTTTATGATGATTAGCATCCTGAAAAGCACGGTCCCGAACTTTGTTATAATAACTTTGGGCAACGGAAAGATTAGACGATAAATTTAATTCCGCACCCATCAAAAGCACATCGGCAAAACGTATCGCTACGTAGTTATCATAGTTGTCTATCTGAAAATCACCACCCATATCTTCCGGCTTTCCCGCGTTTAACGGCGTATATTTCTTCCAAAAATAACCGGTGTATTGAGATTGATCTCCCACGACATATTGACTGGCCAAGCTTTCGCCAGAAATGGAAATGATGGAATTGGCGCGGCGCGGATCATCAGCGGCAAAAGCATTCCATAATTTAGGATTTACAGTTGCAAATCCCCAACCTTTATAATACGGTAAAAGTACCTGGCTCCTGATTCCGATTAAAACCTGCATTCTGTTACCGTTTTGCTGGTTATAATCTTTTAAACCTAAATAAGTATATTGCACATTAAAAACACCCTCTACATTGTTCTGCCCTGCAAAATCCGCCCCTCCGGATGATCTCCACAGGTTGGCGTATTTAGGTACCAGGGCATGGCCGCTATTATTGATCACATCATCTATTAGCTTGATAGCATCTGACTTGGTTACTTGCCCAACAAGGTCTGTTTTAGCATAATAACCAGTGTAATATAAAAACACACGGCCCAAAAGCGATTCCGCGGCCCATTTGGTAGCACGGCCGTATTCTGCAGTAGGAATAGAACTATAGGGAGTTGCGGCTAAATCTGCCACAGCTGATTTCAAGTCGGTTGCAATTAATTTGTAAACCTCATCGGGATTGGCCTGTGGCTGACTATATTTACCAGGCTCGACCGGGCTTGTGAGTAAAATTACATTACCGAACATTCGCACCAAATCGAAGTAAAAATAGGCGCGCAAAAAATGCGCCTCTGCTATATACCTGGTTTTTAAGGCTGCATTGGCTCCAAAATCAACCTTGTCTATATTTTGTAACAGGACATTAACCCGGTATATCCCGGTATAATATTTTGTCCACGCATCTATATTATGATCAGTTAATGGTTCAAAACGATCCCATTGCCTTACATTGGCATCTCCGATTCCCCCTCCACCAAAGCAATCATCAGAGGCAATCTCGCTGGTAAGGGCAATATTGCCAAAGCCACTCCAGTCAAGCACACTGTATGCCGCTACCAGTGCCTGAAAAGCATCATCGGGAGTTTTATAAAAATCGCTGATCCCTTTTTGATTAATCGGAGTTGTATCCAATAACCCCTTTTTACATGAGCTAACCGACAGTAAAAAAACTATTACATATATTAATTTTTTCATGATCATTTTCCTTTAAAATTTTACACTTAAGCCCAGCATTATTGTACGCGGCTGAGGATAATATCCTAAATCAGTACCTGATGCCCACCCATCATTACCATAACCCACTTCCGGATCGAGACCTTTATATTTGGTGAACGTAAACAAGTTCGTTCCGGATAAGTAAAGACGAAATTGTTGCAGGGGCAGGTTTTTCAAAAGCCCCTTTTTAAAGTCATAGCCGATATTGATGGTTTTGACCCTTAAGAAATCTCCGTTCTCAATGTACAGATCAGAGAATCGCCCATAATTATTATTTGCTTCATCGGCCTGGGTCACCCGTGGAATGGTATTAGAGGTTCCGGCGCCTGTCCAGCGTCCCAAAATGGCGGTCGTATAATTAGCATAGTACCGGTCGTTAGTACGAATACCGTTTACTATCTGATTACCAGCTACCCCATTCAATTGTATAGAAATATCAAAACCTTTATAACCTGCATTTAAATTAAACCCATAGGTTTCGTGGGGGTTTGGATCACCCAACATGGTCTTGTCGTTTGCGTCAATTTTACCGTCGCCATTTAAATCAACGAAACGAACATCACCCGGCTTAGCGCCAGGTTGAATTAAGGTTCCATTTTTAGCATATGAATTTACATCCTGCTGTGTCTGGAAAAGGCCATCAGTTTTTAAGCCGTAAAAATAACCGATCGGGTAACCTACTTGTGCCCGGTAAAACTCATCTGTGCTGGCAGTTAGAACACCGGTTGCTCCATGTATTATTTTTTCCGGGTTAGCGATATCAGTCACCCGGTTTTTATTGTAGGCTATATTTCCACCGATACCAAATGAAAGATCCCCAAATTTATGCTGATAGTTAACGGCCAGTTCAATACCCTTGTTTGAAACATCGCCACCATTAACTGTGGGGGCACCTGTGCCTACAATGGCTGGCACCGGAGCCACAATAAGCCAGTTCTTAGTCGTTTTGTTGTACCAGTCAAAAGTGACGTTAAGGTCTCTTAAAATAGTGGCGTCGAAACCGACATCTGCCTGTTGTGAAGTTTCCCACTTCAAATCGGGATTAGGTACTTTATTTGGAACCGTCCCCGTTGATTTTACACCATTAAAATAATAAGAGTTGTAGGTAGAACTCACAGTCGCCAGATAGGCATAATAATTACTTGTAGGCACATTATCATTGCCGTTCTGTCCGATACCTGCCCTGATCTTAAGGAAATCAAGCCATTTGACATTTTTCAAGAATTCTTCACTCGTTACAACCCAGCCAGCTGATACTGAAGGAAAAGTAGCATATTTATTATTCGAGCCAAAATTGGTAGATCCATCACGCCGTACGATGGCGGTTAACAGGTACTTTTCATTATAGTTATAATTTATACGACCGAAATAAGAAAGTATGTTGTGCTCAGGCACCGTAATTCCGCCAAATGCTTTCTGGGTTGCGTCATTGGTACCATTGTCTATGATGGCATGGTTAAAATCCGGAATAATCAAATCCTGTTTACTACCGCTTACATAAAAGGTCGTCTCCCGCAACACCGTTGAACCAAGCAATGCGGTAAGGTTATGCTTGCCAATTGATTTCTGATAGGTCAGTGAGTTATCCCAGTTTGTGCGGGTGTTACGGTACAAACCCATGGTAGCTGTAGAATTCGTATTCTGATTATTAGTACCCAAGGAATAAACAGGTATAAATGTATTGGTGGAATTATAGGATAGGTCGAGCCCGTAATCTGATCTGAATTTCAACCCTTTAAATATGGTCGCTTCCAAAAACACATCGCCCAATAAACGGTCGGTGATTGTTCTGTTATTATTAGTGTAGTCCATAGCGGCAACTGGATTCACCTCTTCCGGGCTAACGGTTGAAATTCCATATGTTCCATCCGGGTTACGAACAGGAAAGGTAGGACTGGTATTGAGCAACCCTTTGATCGAATTACCATAAATATTTCCTGTCCCGATGCTGCTTTGCGTGCTATGGCTATAAGTCAGGTTCTGACCAAATTTGATAATATCTTTATATAAATCATGACTGGAATTAATACGAAATGATATTCGTTCAAAATTGGATTTACCGGGCAATCCGATAATACCATCCTGTTTTTGATAAGATAAAGAGGATGAATACGTCGACCGGTCATTGCCACCAGAGGCACTAACGCTGTAATTCTTAATAGGAGCATTCTTTTGTGTAACTGCTTTTTGCCAATCGGTTCCTGCTCCCAATTGGTTGAGTTGGTCAAGTGTATACATTGGCGCTTTCCCAGAATTCACTGCAGCTTCATTCATGATGATGCCATATTCGTGAGCATCCAGCAAATCCAATTTTTTTGCCGGATTCTGTAACCCGTAGTAAGCATCGAATGAGACTTGCGTCTTACCGCTTTTTCCTTTTTTGGTGGTTATTAGTATAACACCGTTTGCTGCTCTTGTACCATAAATTGCCGTTGATGCAGCATCTTTTAGTACGTCCAAGGATTCGATGTCATTGGGGTTAAGGCTTGAAATGTCATAGGTCGGGAAACCATCAACTACGTATAAAGGATTTGAATTACCAATGGTACCAATACCCCTTATCCTTACTTTTAAAGCATCTCCAGGCTGTCCCGAGGTGGATGTTACTTGCACACCAGGCGCCTGCCCTTGCAAAGCCTGATCCACGGTAAGTGTATGATTTTTGGCCAAATCACTTCCACTAACATGTACAGTAGCCCCTGTTACCACTTTTTTCACCTGGGTTCCGTAACCAACTACGATAACCTGATCTAAAGAATTTGACATGGGAGTCATTTTTATGGATACTTCATTGGCTTCACCCACGGTAACTGATAGTGGCTGAAAGCCTATATAAGTAAATTCGAGAATATCTCCGGTTTTAGCCTTGATATGGTAGGCACCTTTTACATCGGTAATCGTTCCGGTCGTGGTTGTCTTTATTTTAACCCCTACACCGATTAGCGGTTGGTTATCATCGGCACTAATTACGACACCGGATATCGTCCGCGATGCCGGTTGGGCTAATGCGGAGCCTTGCGAGATCATAATGAAGAACAGAACGAAAAAAAGGGAGGCATATCTATTACAAAATAATTTTCTTTTCATATAAATTAGGTAATGATTTATGATTGATTGGGGTCTATATATAATTACTTGTCAATCGTCATGGCGGCAGATTTCCTTGCGTAATTTTTTCGGTTGGCTGATATGGGAAACAAGGATATTGGAAATACCTTTCCTGATTTAATGAGTGTGCAACTGGCATTAATATCATTTCAATCGATTGCGCAACTAATGCTACCTTATTTCCGTTAATTAAAATGACATAAAGCCCATTAAAATGCTTTATATACTCCATTAAAGTCCCGTGGTTAATCTTGAAGTTTCTGAATGAAATAATTGGTCTATTGTGAAAGTGAAGGTATTACCGGTACAGAAAAAACAAGGGAACATTTGTAATTATTGATGTAACAAATGTTTATTCACATTCAAATATCTAATTTTCAATAATATACAAATGCCATGATAATGTTTTCATCATAAATCACCATTGTTTTGCCCTTGTGCAATATCAAGAAAGCGATGTATTATTTTGATTTACTTTAAACTGATTAATCTGTTATTCATGGTGATTAGCTCTTGCTAGGGACCCGTTAAGGATAAATAAAATATGCAGCAGTTATATTTTATTTATCCTAATGACAGCCGGTTTTAAAATAATATATCGTTTTGTAATTGATCAATAAGGAACAGGTGTTAATCCATGCGATGTCGTTTAACACGATATGATCATTGTTTTGCAGCAAGAGTTGTTTTACTAAATACAGTGTTACACTATATATTATATTTTCACGCTTATTGCCTTCCCCGAATAAACTACTTTCTTATCTCCCTTAATTACTGCGTCGGCGTTTGAACCATGTTCGCCGTTTACCAATACTACATTAAAGGTGTGGGTTTTCTGCATTCCGGGAAAGCTCCCTTTTGTATCATTAATACGCAATTGGCGCAGTTTATCGTTCCATGTCAATGTAAAAGTGGCACTTTGCCCTTTTTCGTAATTATAGTTATCGTTCTCATCCTCATAATATACGAACTGTCCGTTCGCACCTGGATAAATACGCAGTTCTATATCATTTGCCGGTTTTTCGGTCGCGTATTCCATTACCGGCCCCATGGGGATGATTGATCCTGCCTTTACATATAGCGGCATGATGTCAATAGGAGCAGCTGCAGCAATGGTTTCACCACCATTGTATATTTTCCCTGTCCAGAAGTCGTACCATTTGGTCGTCGCGGGCAGATATACATTGCGAGTAGTTTTACCAGCAGATGCGTTATTTCCGGTATACAGCTGTTCGGTCACCGGGTTAACCATAAAAGCAGGGCCGAACATATACTGATCGGGGATATTATATACCCCAACGTCATTTCTGAAATCAAATGCCAAGGAACGCATCATGGTATAATTTTCCTGGGTAACTCTGCCTGAAAGTGAGTAGATATAAGGCAGCAAACGATAACGCAACTTATCATATTTTAATAATATAGCCTTTGTTTTATCATCCCAGTTTTTGGAAAACAAGGCACGCTCACCCTTACCATGTATACGGAATATAGGGCTAAATGCACCAAATTGAAACCACCTGGTAAATAACTCACGATATTCTGGTTTCGACCAATCGGGAGCCCCCCAATTCAAATGATAACCGCCGATATCTGATGTAAAGTACGGTATACCCGATACACAAGAGTTAATGCCCTGCGGGATCTGCTTTTTGAACGACGCAAATGAACAGGTAATATCAGACGACCATAAGGTGGCCGCATTTCGCTGCTCACCGGCAAATGATTGCCTGATGAGAAAGAATGCCCGTTTACCAGGAATATCCCTGCGCCAGCCTTGATAAATTCCCTTGGAATGCTCCAATGAAAACGTATTGAAATAGTCAATTCCTCTACCAGGAAAATAAGTGGTTTGGCGTCTGGCGTCTAATAATGTTCCATTATCGGGCTCGCATTGATCAACCCACCAGGCATCCCAGTTATAGTGTTTTATTAAGCTGTCACGCGCCTGTTCCCAATATAATTCGCGGGCTGCTGGATTATGCGCATCATAATAATTATCAAAAGTATGTGTTACAATATTATCCCAGGTTATATCTGTCATCCCGCCCATTTTTTGCAAGGCGTCATAGTTAGGTGTACCTTTACCGAACACCGGCCATATAGATATCATCCCATGAATATTAGATCGATGCAACTCATCTATCATGGCTTTAGGATCTGGATAGCGTGTTGGATTCATAATGTGTGACCCGATAGGCAATGGATCCCAATAATACCAGTCCTGTACAATCACATCAACCGGGATATGGTTGTTGCGATAATTGTTTTTTACAGAGATAACCTCATCCTGACTCATATATCTGTCCTGTGACTGGAACAGCCCAAACGCCCATTTAGGAAACATGGGTGCTACACCTGTTGTATTACGGTACAAGTTAATGATATGATCGAAATCCGGGCCGTAAAAAAAGTAGTAGTTCACCTCCGTACCACTTTCAGATACATATTTGAATTTGGTATTATTTGCTTCTGCTCCATAAAAATTAGCGGCAGAATAATTGTCCCACATCAATCCGAAACCTTTTGTCGACAGTAATACAGGGATAGCTCCTGTCATGTATTTAATCGCCAAGTCCTGGTTACGGCCTTTGTAGTTTATCGACAGCGAATCGGTTGGGTGGCAGCCTAAACCAAACAATGCCTCATTAGCCGGGGAATTGAATTGGGTTGAACAATTGTAAACCCTGATCCCAGCTATATTGGCCGCAGTCATTGTTTTATTTTCGCTTTTGGCTTCTGAGGTGATTAACTGCCCGTTTTTAGTTAAATAGCTGATAGCGTTACTTGCTTTATCCACTACCAGCTTTAGCTTATCCGTAGTGATAACGATTTTTTGGCCCTTATCGGATACGGTAAAGGGCACTTGCTGTATCCAACTATTGTTTACTACCAGCGACTTTTTTGTATTAAAAGAATTTAGTACAGTGTATTTAACTTCGATTATATCTGATGCACATATCTTTATTTTGAGCATACCTTTATCCAAATTGAAGCTTACGCCGTCTGCTTCTTTTTTAAAGTTTACAATCGTTGCATGAGCCTCTGGCATATTAACAGCGCACATCAGTATAAATAATGACGCACATATTTTGCTGAGTTTGAAATGTAATTTTTTGTATAGCATAATTGGTTTAAATATATTTTCAGGTTGAATTTCTTAGTTAGAGGTGATTATGTCGCCGTAAAATATGCCGCGCCCATGGGTACCTACATACACTCGTCCGTACCTGCTAGGGTCGCCAGAAATTTGCAGGATCAAACCCCAACGATGCTTTTCGTCATTAACGCGCACCCATGTTTCACCCTTATCATCCGATCGAAAAATGCCATCTGTCCCGTTTACGATACCGGCTAAATATAGTGCCGGATAAGTACTTTTGGGAGAAGCCTTGCCAAAGCCAAAACCATGAATCTCGGTAACACCGCCTACTCTTCTAAACTCGGCAGATCCATTGTTACTATGATATAACCCGTCAAAGTTCGCTACCCAAAGATCTCCTTCGCTACCCGGCGCTGCATATAAACGGTCCTGTCCTCCGCGAATATCACCACGATTCGAAGTGCGGTCAGGCAAAGCATTTGGCCAATTGAAGTCCTGTTGGGTAAATGAGTGGCCATTATCAGTGCTGGTATAGAGTTTTCCGTTAAACAGATCCATCGCATAAAATTTAGCATCGTTTAGCGGATCGGCTATTACACGGGTATTATTGGGTAAACCCTGTATCTGTTTCCAGCTTGTGCCCTTATCATTGGTAATATAAGATGCGCTTCGCCGTGGTGTCCATATCCAGCTATTGCCTAAAGCTGACACACAAATAAAGCCATGCTTGCTGTCTGTCTGAGGCTCAGCTGTTGTCGGCTGCCAAATTTTGCCACCATCCATGGAATAGCCGATATTACCATCACCAACCTTCGTCCCTTCACCGATCCGAACAACTATATCACTGTTTTTCGCGGCACAGGCTACACCATCAGTATTAGCGAAATGTGGATTTATAAAATTTCCGTCAGGCGCAGGCTCATCCAGGTCATGATGTACAAATCCTCCGTAATCGCCTATTGCCGATATTAAAAGGGCACCTTTCGGCGGGCTTAACAGCTCCAGTGCGACGGTCTCTTCAATACCTTTATTCTTTGTCCCCCACATGCTGGGTTTGCCTTTATCAACATCCGTCAGGTCAAAAGTTTCATGTATGCCATAACCTGTAGTAAATAAGGCGTGGGCAGAATCAAATGGATCTATCTCTATATCAAACAGCCAATGTATCCCGGTACGCGATACATACGGGGCGTCCCTATAGTCGAATTTTCCACGGTTGCTGCCTGTAAATACTGGCTTCCATGTACTACCCGCATTTAATGTCCTGAAAATATCATCGCCCCCGGCTTTACCATACCGGTGAAATGTGCTTACTATAATAATTTGAGGATTCTGTGGGTCGACAGCAACTGCAGCATAGCCAAACCCCAATTGGTTTTCAGGCCGAGGTTTTACCGGTGTAATATTTGTCCACTGGTCAACATCCGCAGTATATTTATATACAGCTCCATCTGTCATCATATCAGGGCCCGGGTTGGAGCCGTAGGTGATATATAATACACCATCTGCTGATAACGCAGCGTGTGTCGGCATCAGATCGGTCGGTTCGCCAGGAACTGCAGCCCAGCTCGCCCCACCATCTGTACTCCTGAATAAATTCTTTACCCCTTTTTGTGAAACCCCAACATAAATAACGTTGCTCCTGGTACCGGCCCTGCTTTTCGGGTCAAATAAAACGAATATAATTCCGTTCGGACTTGGGTGATAAGTTGCTTTGGATTTCATCATGGTATCTGACACAGATGACCTTATTTCCGGAAAATTGTTTACCCGATTCCATGTAATGCCGGCGTCCCCGCTTTTCCACAGTCCATCTAAACGCGTTCCCATGTAAATAATATTGCCATTGTTGGGGTCTACAGCCATGCGTTCGCCATTACCTCTGCCGTTCTCATTCCCTCCCATCCTGAAGGGAACATCGGTCCGCTTAAATGTTTTTCCCCTATCATCAGACCGAAGTATGGCATTAGGAACTCTGATAGAGGTATAGGTACCACAAGCCATATATACACGATTGGGATCATGAGCATCCAAAGCGATACTTTCAACGCCCATCAGGTTGCGATCTCTGTAGGATACCCAATCAAGAAGTGGCTCCCAGGCTTTTATAGCCTCATTCCATTTATATGCACCGCCCATGTCGGTGCGACAATATAGAAGATTCTTTGTTGTAGGATGGTAGATAATGCCATCAACAAAACCACCGCCACGTATTTGTACGCTTTTCCAATTGTAGGGATGACCGGATTTCTGAGCATTTACCGTTATATTAAAATTAATAACGATTATACATAGTAAAAAAAAATGCGTTTTCATGTGCATATAATGAAGGATACGACAGTGAAAATGCCTGATGCTGCCTGGTGCATTAGTGACAAAAAATTATTTAATAAACCAACTACACCAGAGCTATCTAAACGGGAAGAGAGCCGGTGTGCGAAGTGAAGGTATCAGGCTTGGGGTTAAAACAGAGGAACATTTGTAATTAAGAATGTAACAAATGTTTACCATTTGCAAGTACCTACATTTCAGAGCATTATAAATAGACATAAGCATAAAATCTAATAAATGGCGGTACTAAGCAGTAATTAGGTTATAATTAATCACGTAGTTTAAGTGTCAAGGATAGGTTGATAAAACAAAATCAATTTATGACAAGACTCAGGATACTTGAGTTTGGTCCTGATGCTGTTTCCGCTTTTGAATAACAAATTCCGAGGGGAGCATATCAAACTCTTCCTTAAATGATTTTGCGAAGTACTGCGGCGTGTTAAAACCCACCTCATATGACACCTCAGAGATATTCATTTGACTATACTCTAATAAATACGCAGCTTTTTTCAATCTTAACATCCGGATATACTCAACCGGAGATCTGCCGGTTATCAATAATAGCTTTTTGTAAAGTGTGTTACGATTCAGGCCCAGGTATTTACTGAGCTCGCTAACGGACAGTGCAGGATCTAGCATATTTTTATTAACATACTCGATAATATTTTTTATAAATTTCTCATCGGTAGACGGAATGGCAGGTTCATTCAATTTAAAATCAAGCTGACGGGTATAGGTCTTTTTAAATGTGGCTTGTAGACGTAAAAGATTTTTTATTTTGGAAGTGAGTATCTCAAAATTAAACGGCTTGGTCATGTAGTCATTTGCCCCTATCTCCAGGCTTTTTAGTTCCTCTTCCTCACCGATCAATGCCGTAAGTAATATGACCGGAATATGTGATGTCCGGCTATCATTTTTTACTTTAACACATAGATCCTTTCCACTCATTTCAGGCATACTGATATCACTCACGATGATATCCGGATGCAGCGCGAGCGCCTTTTGCCAGCCCTCCTTCCCGGTTGTTGCCTCAATAATATGGAACAGCCCTACAAGATTATCTTTTAAATAAAACCTGAAATCTTCATTATCCTCAACCAATAAAACAGTTTGTTTACTATTTACGCTGCTAAGGTTTTTTGTCGCCACTTCAATACCAGGAAAGGTGACCACATCGTCTGCCTCCTGATCAACCAGTACATTTTCTTCAGCGCCGTGTAAGAGCATAGGCAAGCGTACAATAAAACAACTACCAAACTCAGTATCACGCTCCACGAAAATTTCGCCTCCATGCATCATAACAAATTCTTTGGTAATTGCCAGGCCGATGCCGCTGCCCTGGTTCAACATGGAGCCAGGAAGATCGTTTTGAAAGAACCTGTCGAATATGCGTTCTTTCCTGTCTTCCGGAATTCCTATGCCGGTATCCATTACTTTAATTTCAACATATTTTAAATTAGTTTCCGATCGTTCAGGAACTAAACTTAGCAACACACTGACATGGCCTCCTTTCGGCGTAAACTTAAAAGCATTTGAAAGAAGATTGAATAATATCCTTTCTATCTTATCATGATCAAAACTGGTTTTTAAAGATTCTTCTGAGGTATCAAAGACAAACCGGATACCCTTTTCTTCGGCTATATCGATAAATGACAGGCTCACATCTTCAATAAATTTAATAATATCGCCGTGCCGGGTATGTAACTTTAGTTCCTGCACCTCCATTCTTCGAAAATCAAGTAATTGGTTTACCAGATTCAGCAGCCGTCTGGTATTTTTGCGTACCATGTTCAATTGTTGCTTTTGACCGGCATTGACAGAATCTCCCAACATTTTATCAACCGGCGCCATGATAAGCGATAATGGCGTACGGAATTCGTGGCTTACATTTGTTAAGAATTTGGTTTTTAGCCTATCTATCTCATACAAACGCTCAACTTCTTTCCTTTCCTGCTCAATAATGCGTTCCACTTCCTTTTGCTGCTGCTCAGCCGCAAACTTCCACTGTATCTTTTGTATCCCCCGCCGGCGAATGACGAAAAGTCCACCTATTATAACGATCAAATAAATGGCATATGCCAATGTCGATTTCCAGAATGGGGGCTTTACGTTGATTTTTAAAGAGATGGAGTCGGTATTCCCAACAGCGTCCCTATTGATGGCACGCACCATAAAAGTATAAGTTCCGCCATCCAGATTTGTGTACGTGGCTTTGCGCATAGTATTTTCAGCGGTGATCCAACCTTTATCAAAACCTTCTAGCATATACTGATATTTTACCTTCCCCGGATTAAAAAAATTGAGCGCGGCGAACTCAATCGTAAAAACGTTTTCATTGTGATTAAGTGTAACAGCCCGTGTCTCTGAAAGTGCTTTGGATAGTATAACATGGCCATTTATAGCTTCATCCGCAGCTACACTCTTGTTAAACAACAGCAAATCGGTAAATATGAGTTTTGATTTATTGGTATTGGGCTTTATAATCAATGGATTAAACAGATTAAATCCGTGTCCGCCACCAAATATCAGCTCGCCCTTACTCGTTTTAAAAGCGGCATTTACATTAAATTCACGCCCCTGCAAACCATCTGTTTCGTCGAAGTTTTCAAATCGGAAATTATACCTATTATCGGTACCCGTTAAAATAATACGGCAAAGACCATTTGATGTACTCAACCAAATCATACCGCTATTATCCTCCAGGATGTTTTGTATTAAATTAGCGGGCAGGCCATTTTCTTTCTTTAATGATAAAAAGCGGTTTGTTTTTACATCAAACACACTCAATCCATAACGCGTACCTATCCATACCAGACCCCGGCTATCCTCTAAGATACAATTCAATTTATTAGATATAAGTGAGTTGGGATTATTATCATCATGTTCATAATGAACTATATGACCGCTTTTTTTTATGATTATGTCAATGCCCCCGTCGCCACCCACCCAAATATTACCTTTCTTATCTTCCAAAATAGCAGACACGAAGGTTGATCTTATTTGCGTTTTATTGTAAGGGCGGGTGAATATTTTTTTGAACGGATCGAAAATATTTAGACCTCCAGCGAGGGTTCCGATCAACAGGCGATTTGATGAGTCTTCAACTATGCTCCATACCCTGTCATCTGCAATGCTTGTTGCGATGTGATCGTCATGACGATGATGGGTAAATACCTTGCCGTCAAAACTGTCTACGCCTCCGAAATAAGTACCTATCCACAGTGTTTGGTTGTGGTCCAGGCACAAACTCACAATTATATCATTACTAAGGCTGTTGTTATTTTGCGGGTCATTTTTATAACGCGTGTATTTCCCTGTTTTGCGGTCAAGGTAGATCAAGCCGCCACCATTTGTACCAATCCATAGATTGCCCCGCTTATCCTCCACAAATTTGTCAACATCCTCAAAGTCCAGACTTGAAGGATCAGAGGCGAAGTGTCTGTATAATGGAAACCTGATAATATTTTTATGATAATAGCTTATGCCTTCTTTAAATGTACCAGCCCACATTATACCTGTATTATCCTTATAGAGTATTACACTATTTTGTTTTAACGATTTGGCATCATCTTCCCTATTCAATAAATAAATAACCTTAAATCCTTTTTTATCAATAAGATTTATCCCACCATGATCCGTTGCCACCCACATCAGGCCTTCATCATCCTGATAAACATTGTTGATGACATTTACATTTAACCTTAGCCCTTTCGATGCTTTATCAAAATGGTTCAAAATATTCTTCCGCGGATTTAAATAGTACACACCTAAATTTGCTCCTGTTGCATAAATCCATAGGTCCCCATCAATATCGGCCATTATGGAGTAGGTAAATGATTTGACATTATTTAACTTGCTTAATGCCTTACTGGTGTAAGTAATTTTGTTACGAGCTATATTAAGCTTTTCAATGACACCTGTATCGTATATGAACCACATATTCCCCAGGTTATCTTCCGAAATATCAGTTACATTATTGGATAACAGGGCCAGTTTAGCACCTTTGCCACAACCATAATAATAGGTTTGTTTATCGGCCGGGTCATATCGGTAGACACCTGAATTCGGGTATATAAACCAAAAATTGCCTCTCCTGTCTCTTTTTATTTTACTCATACCGGCACCTGGCAGCTTCAATAACCTGATCCATGATGACACATCGGCACTGAACTTTTCTGTAGCCATATTGTAGATGCATAGGCCAGTGCTGGTAATTATCCACAGATTCTGCCCTGGTCCTTCGAAAATATTTTGAATATAATCATCGATAACCGAGTTTTCATTGTTTGCAAGGTGTTTAAACACCTTAAAGGTATAACCATCGTAACGATTAAGTCCAGCGCCGGTACCAAACCACATAAAGCCCTTTGAATCCTTGTATATGCAATTGACCTGATTGTGAGAAAGGCCGTTATTGATATCAAGATGCGAAAATTGATATTTGTTAATTTGCGCATTTGAATTGCATAGTACACAGATAATCAGAAAGGAAACTAAGCTTAACCGCATGAAATTTATAGTTGGCCATCAAATTTATAATTTTAAACTTATCAGACTAGTATATATTGGTTTTTTACTGTTTTATTAACACTTATAAAAACTATTTAGCAAACCTTAAGGCATATAAGTTTTTGTTAACGCTTATTCTATTTTTATACTAGCGAAGCAAAAACAACCAGTTAAAATTCCCTTTTCCAGACCGTCAGTCTGCTGCCGGAAAATTTTCGGGTACAGTTGTGGGTAAATCTGAGTTAAATCCTCTTTCTCCGACCAGGTCGGTTGCTTGCATTATTTCACCGGGGGGGGCAGTGCTACCGCAAAATTCACAATTATACGAATTGAAAGAATCCGGTTTAAGCAGGAAGGTCAACTAATTAATTGTATAAATTACAATAATTAATATTTTTCATTTACTTTTACGGACTTACAAACCTTTATTTTCCGCAATTACTCAATTCAATTATGAGAACAACAATTACAGGAATTGCTATTCTTTTTTTCTTTGCCGTTCAGTCATTTGCACAGGATTTTCAGCGAACGAAACAGGGTATAAAATTAAATTCACAGTTCATGGATATTGAAGTCCGGTTTTATTCTCCAACTATCGCCAGAGTCATAAAATCACCTGAGGGCACACAACCCAAAAAGGAAAGCCTGTCCGTAATTAAAGTTCCTGAAGAAGTTGAATTTACTGTTAAAGAAGAAAATCACATTATACATATAAGTACCGCAGCTCTGCAGGTTTTTGTAAATGCAGAGACCGGCAAAGTTTCATTTGCCGATATTGCAAACCATTCGCTGGTTACCGAAAAAGATTATGGCGCGCAGTTCACCGAGAAAAAAGATGCAAATAAAATCGCCCATTCGGTAAGGCAGGCTTTTTTGCTTGATAAAGAAGAGCCTATCTATGGACTTGGCCAACAACAAAATGGAAAAATGAGCCAGCGTGACCAAAAGGTTTATCTTATTAATCAAAATACCCGGGTTTGTATTCCTTATATTCAATCTGTAAAAGGTTATGGCATATTCTGGGATAATTACTCGCCGACCACCTTTAATGACGATAGCCAGGGGACATCTTTCGATTCCGAAATCGGGGAATGTATTGACTATTACTTGATGTGGGGAGGTTCAAAAGACGGGGTTGTGGCTCAAATTCGTGACCTGACCGGACAGGCCCCTTTAATGCCCTTATGGGTTTATGGATACAATCAGTCGAAAGAAAGATATAAGACCCAAGCGGAGTTGCTTGAAGTGGTAAAAAAGTATCGCGACCTGAAAGTACCGCTGGACGGTATTGTTCAGGACTGGCAATACTGGGGAAAAGACAGCCTGTGGAACTCCATGTCATTTGACCCGGCTACTTTCCCTAATGCAAAGAGTATGGTAGACCAGGTGCATGCCATGAATGCGCATCTGTTTATTGTCGCCTGGCCAGGCTTTGGGCCTTTGACCAAACAATATACCGAGTTCAAAGAAAAAAATATGCTTATTAATTTTGATACCTGGCCGCCGAAAAGCGGTGCTAAACCGTATGATCCTTACAATCCGGCAAGTCATGCCATTTATTGGGATTACCTAAATAAAGGCGTTTTTTCTCTTGGGACAGACGGCTGGTGGCTAGATTCCTCAGAACCTGACCATATTAACATAAGTGATAAAGATTTCGATCAACCTACTTATTTGGGATCGTTCAGGAGTGTGATCAATGCTTTCCCTCTGGTTCACGTGGGTAGTATTTACGATAGCCAGCGCGAAAGTGGCTCGGGCAAACGTGTCACCATTTTTACAAGGTCGGCATTTGCAGGTCAGCAAAGATATGCAGCAAATACCTGGAGCGGAGATGTGGCATCCAGTTGGAGCACATTAGCAAAACAAATTCCGGCGGCTCTAAACTTTAGTCTTAGCGGGATACCTTACTGGAATGCGGATATCGGCGGATTCTTTGCAGGCGATTTTATCGCAGGCGGAGGTGCCAAAAATCCGCTATTTCAGGAATTATATACACGTTGGCTTGAGTTCGCCACGTTTACACCTATGATGCGATCTCATGGAACCGATATTCCAAGAGAAATTTATCAATTCGGTCATCGTGGTGAACGAACCTTCGACATCATTGAAAAGTACATTAAATTAAGGTATAGCCTACTGCCTTACAGCTATGCTACAGCCTGGAATGTAACCCACCATTCCGGCTCATTTATGAGAGCACTGTTCATGGATTTTGGCAACGATAAGCATGTATATGATATCGGAAACCAGTATATGTTTGGAAGCTCGGTTATGGTGATACCCGTGACCAGTTCGGGCGCAACAGAGCAGACCGTTTATCTTCCAACGGGTTCATTATGGTATAATTTCTGGACAGGTAAAAAAGAGCAAGGCGGTAAGACTATCATGGCAACCGCGCCGATAGATATATTACCGCTCTACGTAAAGGCAGGTGCGATCATTCCATGGGGACCCGAAGTTCAGTTTGCAGAGGAGAAAAAATGGGACAACCTTGAAATCAGGATCTACCCGGGAAAGGATGGCGATTTTACACTTTATGAAGATGAAAATGACAACTATAATTATGAAGAGGGCAAATACACAGAGATTCCTATGCACTGGAATAATAACAGTAAAACCTTAACCATAGGAAAAAGGAGAGGTGATTTTGCTGGTATGCTGACCGAAAGAAAATTTAATATTGTCCTGGTAACAGAAAATAGAGGAACCGGAGCAGAACTAAGCAAAAAAACAGACCAGATTGTTCATTACAAAGGGGTTAAACTTTCTATTAGAATTTAGGTTTGATATCATGACTGAGACACTGTTTGTTATAGCAAACAGTGTCTTTTCCTTATCTTGATGACAAATCCCAGAAAACTTTTTTATTGACCAGGTGTTTAGGAGATTTTCTAAGATCGATTTGGCATCATCGGTAAGTTGAAATAGCCATTAACCCTTTCGCGTTATAGTGATCTTATTTCACCGGCCTATTTTAGGAGCCCAGTCAAGTCCTTGGTCTAAATCTTCGTCGGGGTTCCTACCTTTTTTTTGATCTTGTTCTTGCCTTTTTGGTTCCTCCTTACTCAAATTTTGCTGGATCAGTTCTGGTAAGGCAGATTGAAAAAGCTGTTTAACCACAGCAGTCAACTTGTTTTGAATAGGGTGGGCTTTGACAAATTCTTTAATATCAACCTCAAGTATTTCTGCCGTAGCTACCGGATCGAGCTTTGCATCAATTGGGATTTCGACTACAACAACATTTTTAGGCAGTGATTTGATATTGCCCGGGGGATTGTAAACGGTATGTTTTCGTGTATGATAGAAAAAGAGATAGGTTTCGCCTGCACGCCCGGCCTGCATCTGGTGCAATTGGATGCTGTTTCCCGGTGCTTTTGTTTCACGTAACTCGCCCAACCGCAGGTCTATGGTAAAATCTGTTCCATTAATATTAATATGTGGCAACTCACCCGCCAGGCGCTTATTAAGCTGCTCAGCAAATTCCTGCTCCTTTATTTGTTGCTCCATTTGCAACTGCAATTGTTTTTGGGTGGGATATTCACTCTGCATGTCTTTCAGGAAACCTTTAATCTCCTGCTCAGCGGCGTTCCTGGCCTGCATTAAATGAACCGCCTGTTGAACACCCTGGTTAAAACTTGCTGATAGCTCCGGCGACCATTTCCGGTCAATTTCATCGTGGAACAGCTGCAAGGGATTAGGCGGATTGGTAGCGATCAGATAAACCCCTAACTTAAAGGAACCTTCAACGGGTTCAACGCTACGGCCATACATTTGCAGTTTGTTGTACAATGCGGCAGATTGTACAGTATAAAGGGTGGGCGCAACCATCTCATATTTTTGGTCATGCACTTCCTTGCCGACCATTCTGCCACCTTTCTCCTGGGACTTCATGTCCTCAAAGCGCAGGTGGGTGCCCAACAAACTCAGCCGGGGATGGATAGCCAGCAGCTTAATCTCTACACGGTAGCCCTTTTGTTGAAGTTCATCGATGGTTTTATTCATCCCTTGGCCGGAAGAAAACGTTGTTTCCAGTATATAGCTAAGCCGATTGTCTTCGCAGTAAGCCCTCAAACCATTATTCCAATCCTGGGCATATTTGGCAGTAAGTGAAGGATAGTAGGATTCAAAGCGGGATTTGGTCTCATGGGCGTCAGGATGATAATCTCTGAACAAGTCTGCATTACAATTAATAATATTACCACCCAATTCGGCCCTGGCAATTCTTTCTAACTCTGTTTTGCCCGCACCAGGCTGGGCACCTAAGATAATGACCACGGGGCTATCGGATGGTCTAGCAATAGTCGTGTTATCTTCAATAATGATCTGTTGAATTTTGTCAAACCGTTCTTCAGAGAGCGTGTACAAGTTCTTTAAGGACTCGGTTCGGTCTACTGCATACGCTGAACTTAAATCGGGATTTTTTTTTTCTCCGCTAATAAAATAGGACCGTATTTTTCAATAACCTGATCCATCCGCTCCAGGCTGGAAAAATTATCATTGTTGTTTACCGCCTCAATAGCCTCGTTGCGTAAAGCCAGCAATTCCTCGATGCGCTGCTGATCGGGATTGGCCTTTTCAGACTCTTTCATTTTTTCCCGCGAGGCCAGTGCAACCAATCCGTTTAATATAGAATTGGCGCTTTCAGTTCTGGTATACCAGTCGAGCGGATTACGCGCTTGTACGGTTTTAGCAGGGGGTAACGGCAGGTTTAATTGCCGGTACATTTCAACGTAGGTTTGGTAATCCATCACCACTCTTGTCGGTTCACCTCTTTCATCTGTCAAAATTTGTGTTTCCATACTCTTATCCATCGTTAATCAAATTTACTAATTTTTTGGGTTGTTTGATAAGGCAGCCGCCAAAACCGCTGCCCTATATTTAATGGGTTCATGGCAGAATTGAATTAACGGACGTGGGTTAAATTCATATAGTGCCAGATCAGCATAATGGTGCCGACCGATGTTACCAGCCCAATCAACCCAAAAACAATCCATGAAAGCACTGCTTTGTATTGCTCAGGCGTTTTTGCATCTGAGAATAGCTGAAGGTTCCGTGTGATCGGTGCCGGGCCTCTGTTGATCGCCTCTCTGATCGCTACAAAGTCTGTAGCCATGCTTTTATTGATGCCTGCAAGCCCGGCAGTAATGGCTTCCTTTGCCTCGGATAGATCAGGAACTGGCGCAGTCACTTTCATATTGGCCAGCTTGGTTGCAAATTCTTCTTTTTGCTTCTTGCTTTCAGTGAACAATCGTTCGATCATGGTGTGTTTTTCCTTTATCTCTACTGCCTGGGTTTCCATGTATTTCTGCATTTTTTCTTCATGCTCGAAAATATTTTTGAGCATATCCGTCATAGTCACTTCATCGATTGGTGTTGCTTCATCCTTCATATTATCATTGATTAATGGTTTTACAATTCTATTTTCCTACCTGCCTATGTGGTAGCTTTGATCCTGGCCTAACTTTTTCTTCTTCTTTTTGCTTGGCGTTTCCGGTTCTTCTTCCGGCATATTTTGAAGCAGGTCAGCAAACAATTCGCCGCCAGCTGCCAGGGCTGCCCTGAAATAATGTATTTGCGGTTCCCGCTTTAAATAGGTTTTCTGCTCTTTTTGCTCATTCTCGCTAATCACTTCCCGTAACTGATCGGCCAAACTTTTGGGTTCCTGCTCATACGCTTGACATTGATCGCGAGCCGGGTTTTTAGGCTGCATTTGCTGCACCTGCCGCTGTGTCTGCACCTGCCGAATTTTCTTTTCGATGTCGGTCAGGCTGTAACCAACCTGGCTACCTTTGAACCTGACATGCTGCTGATCGGTAAAAGCGATACCTCGCCCAAGTTCCACCTCATAGCCTTTCTGCTCCATATAGCTTTTGACTTCCTTTACGCTTTTACATTGCTTAACCGCCTTAGCCAAATGTGCTTTTAAGTGTTCCTTGCGCTGATCCACCCGCTGGCTTTGCGCTACCCGCTGCTCTGGTTTCAGGAATTTATTAGGGCTCAGCACTTTTGTCAATTTGTAAGCTTGCTCCATCCGTCTGCAATATTCGGCCATGCGCCGATAACTGTTACTGTCGCTCGCGGTTGGCCCCTCTAAACCGATCCTGTTGGCAACAATATGCAGGTGTTCATGTTCGGTATCGGCATGGGTAATCACTACGTATTGTCTATCTGCAAAATCAAACTCTTTGGCCAGCTCCTGGGCGATATCGATCTTATCCTGTGTGCTGAGCTTACCATTGTCGGGCAGGTCAAAACTGATACTGGCGTGGAACACGGGCTTGCTGACATTCTGGTTCCATTGCGCTACCTCTACAAATTGCCGGATCAGTTCTTTCTTGTTGCCAAAGCACTGGTTATAATAAATGACCTCCACCTGCTTCTTTTCCATTTCCAGCTTTTGCTGTTCCTCATTCTCCTGCAACCGGCCTTCATGCAGGTAGCTCATGCAGCCGCGAAAACTTTTACCTGTAGTGATTTTCCCGATCATGCCAAATAATTCTTAACCTCTTTTACTATACTCTGCAAGCCTCTGACTTCCTGGTTCAGCAATGCTCTGTCAAGCGTATTTAAATCTTCACTCTTGTTGCGCTTCCTGGCGATCTGATTTAAATTGGCAGCCATGTGATTTAAGGTGCCGGTAAATTGCAACACTTCCTTCGGCAAAGTCTTCACCGTTATCCGGCCATTTAATCCTACTTGACGGAGATAAATTGATACGTTTGTCCTGGCGCGTCTGGCATTGGCCTGTATCATCTTTTTCTCTATGATATTACACATCACCGTCAACTGGCAATCTCTTTTTATTTGCGCCTTCGGGCGGCCACCCTTGTTTACTACTCTTACTTTCTGTGTCTCCTTCTCCATTTGACTTACTTTAAAATCAAGCCTGATAAAGCATCAATCTGTCTTAATAAATTCTTTCCTATCCCCCCAAATGCTATAGCATGAAGGGGGGCCAGCGAGTTTCGGCAGGGCCGAAACATAGCTGGCTCCGCTTACAGGCCAAAGGCCTGTTCCGCTGCCCGGCTGTTGATGCAACACCAAAGGTGCTGCCCCGCCAAAAGCGGCCTGCCGCTTTCGCGGTTCTTCGATAATCGCTATTGCGAATATCAAGCTGTTGAAACGGTGGCACCAAAGGTGCCGCCCGTTCATTTCGGCGGCTTGCCGCCGGTCTGTTTACACCCGCAGGCAGGTGTATCGGTCGGCGCTCTAAAAAACGGTGGCTTTTTGACCTGCTTTTCATACCGTCTGATGCCGTCAATTCATTGGCATAGCTATTGTCAACAATACGGATTTAATGCGCTCCATCGGCTTTAAAATGCTCTAACTTCTTATTGCTGATTGCCAAATGCTGTACCGCCTCTTCCCTGATTTCTTCTACTGTTTTTTTACGGCCTGACTTGACCCATTCCGTTAATTCTGAACGATAGAAATACAGGCGCTTCCCTCGCTTATTCACTGGGATTTCTTTACGACATACCTTGCTATAAACGGTCGGGACTGCCAGGTCTAAAAATGCTGCGGCCTGGGTGATGGGCATAAGTTATTCCTGCTCCGGCGATTGTTCTTTTCGCTGAAGTAAAAGCTGTTCGATGTTGTCGAGCTTTTCCTGTATTTGTGTTACCGCCTGGGGTAATTGGTCAAAGTTGAGTGTGTCTTTCATTGCGCATTAATTTTGTTTAATGCTGCAATGGTATGGGCTTGTTTTGCAGGGTTACAAGTAGGTAAGCGGCAACCCCGCACCTACCCCCTCATTTTTTTGTTATTTTTTGCTGCGGGAGCGGGCAAAATAAAAAACTTGTCTTCCTTTTGTTCAATCGTCAGGATGGGGGACTTACAGGGACGACCTTTAGTTGACATCAATCCATTGAGATAACCCTCGGGTAACTCTCTAGGTTGGGACTGCGGGGAAAGGTACAGGAATTTCGGCGCTATCCATTTTTCGAGGTCGATCATCCGGCACCCTACGATCAAATTAGCATCTTTGAGTTGTTTAAAGGCATCGGCCAGTGCGGTGGCGGAACCCCGGAATAACAAAGACGTATTAGGGGCTTCGTCGTGTAACAATAGTTTTTCCAGTATGGAATGATCTTCTGCAACAAAATAAGTTTTTAATAAATCAAACAGTTGCGCGGCTGCCCCCTCCCTAAAGGTTGGATAGTATCCCACTATTTTAGCAGTAGTCAACTGTTCTTCACTTAGTCTAGGCTCGGCGGTTGGTTTCTGCACCGCCGCTGTTTCCGGTAAACCGTGTGTTTCTGATTGGGGAGTCATTGCATTTTCGTTAGTGGTTTCATGCGTTGTCGTTCCTGCTTCCCGTTTCTTTCTTTCGGCATCCAGCCATTCTTTAAATTCAGTTTCGGACTTTTTCGGTTTGATGGCGGTTTCCGTAGTGTAGATCAGTTCCATTAAAAACTTTTCCCGTAGCTTAACCGATTCGCCCAGGTCCTCACTGAATTTACTGCTTACCTCGATCTCTGCACTATCGGATTGCAAGCCATTTACAATAAATAAATATTCCAACCTAACAGAAAAAATAAAAGAGCGGTTGTAAACCCTTGTCATCTCGGAATAGTTATCATGATAGTAGCCCCAAAACTCCTTAAAGCGGTTACGGACTTTAGTCAGCTCGGCCAGTTGGATTTGGATAAGTTCTTTGTCTAAAGTCATCAGGTCGATAAAGGCCATATCTTTCAATACCCTTAATTCGCTCCGGTAGGAAAAGCTGTCATAGTATGGGGTCTGGTAGGGTAGATCATAAACCTTGACTTGCTTCTTTTCATTCGTTCCCCACTCCATGTGAAGATCGTCTTCGATAACACGCAGGTCGAATGTTTGAATACGGGTTAAAAACTCTTTCAAATGCTGCATAATAGGTAGTATGTAGTTGAGCAAAGTTACTTAATATCCCTATTTGTCAAACCAATTCAGACCTGACAATCCTATGTTGTTTGTGTGTTTTTTGTGAAATTGTGTGAGAAATGTGTGAGAATAAAAAAAACCCACTCGCCAGAATGGGGTTAAATCGTTGATTTTGAGGCTCCCCTGACGATACATAACTTCAAAAACACAATTGATAATGTGAGAGTTATCGTCCAATTATCAAAAAATTCCAATTCCAATATAAACTTTTAAACTGCTTAAACCAAATCAAATAACCTCGCAGCCTTTATCACTGGTAAAAACAAGCTAAAGGCAAGCACTGAATCCAGTAAAAGTTTTTTTCCATGTATGTAATGTTGTTTTATCAGTTAAACTTTTCTACCCCTTTAGTACTGACCTTTATGATATCGCCATTTGCATCAAATTTTAAACTATCCAAGCAAAGCTGCCTTAAAACAAAAGATTCTTTCTGCGGAAAAATACGATGATATAAAATATAGCGCTGACCCTTATTTAAAAAAGAGGTGTGATGGCCGGGGCCTATAACCGTGCTATCAGCCGAGGTGCTTAATATAACACGGTGTTCATTTTCTTTAAAGGGGCCAAGCGGGCTGTTTCCTTTTGCATAACCTACCTGGTAGCTGGCGTCGATAGCTCTCCCTTCCGAAAACATGAGGTAATAAGTTCCGCTACGTTTAACCATATGCGCCCCTTCAAAAAAATGAGGGGTGCTGATATCCTTAGGTTTGCCATCAAACGAAACCATATCGCTTTTAAGCTGTACGGCCATGCAATGCCCGTTTATCCAATGATATCCCGATCCCCAATACAGGTAAGCACTTCCGTCGGCATCAATAAAACAATCCGGATCAATATTATGAACTTTAGGGTAATCTGTAGATTTTACCATTGGCGAATTATCCTTTTTCAGGTTTTTCCAGGGGCCAAGCGGTGTATTGCTTACACCTCCCCATACTTCTCCTCCTATCGCTACATACATGTAAAACTTGTTATTCTTGCCTTTTACTACAGATGGTGCCCAAATCATTTCATCGAGCGAGGATTTGCTGGTACAGGCCTGTTTAGTTGGCCAGTTAATATGATGCCTGATAAACTTAACAAAGTCGGTTGTTTCCAGCACCGCCAATTCATTAGCACCCCACGGATCAATGGTCGCATAAATAAAGTACCGGCCTTTATCTTTAATAATCGTTGGGTCCGCAAAGTAGCCGCCGGTTATAGGGTTTGAGATCATTTGCTTTTGAGCCCAAACGCATTCACACAGTAACATGGTTATAGCAAATACAAAAAACCGTTTCATCATAACAGTAGCCTATTTTATTTTTAATTTGATCAGGGTTTCGGGCATCCCATCGGCTTTTGCCGAAACCATAACTTCTTCTTTTGTTTCCCTTGCCTGTATAACCGCCAATGCCAAGCCATTAAAAGCATATCGGTAATTAACCTTAAAAGAGTCGTGACTTAACGGATCGCCATTATCAACGCCGGCAATAAAGGCATCCCCGATAATCTTGAAGGTTATTTTATTTTTAGCAAAAGGAACAAGGTTACCATCTTTATCCAACACTTTTGCCGTGATGAATGCAAGATCTGCGCCCCCAGCTTTAAGCATACTTTTATCTGCCGAAAGCTCAATTACAGCTGCTGCGCCGGCGGTTTTAACTTCGGTTGATAAAACTTCGACGCCATTTTTACGGGATACCGCTTTCAACGTACCTGGCTCATATTTTACGCGCCACATGACGTGCAGATCATCGCCCTGCTTTCTTTTGATTCCTAATGATTTTCCATTCAAATAAAGCTCTACCTCATCGGCATTATTGTAATAGGCCCAAACATCTATAGTTTTTCCCGGTTTCCAGTTCCAATGCGGTAAAAGATGTAAAACCGGCTTATTTGTCCACTCGCTTTGGTACATGTAATAAACATCTTTAGGAAAACCTGCGAGGTCGACAATGCCGAAATACGAGCTGCGTGCAGGCCATGTGTATGGCGTAGGCTCACCCAGGTAATCAAATCCCGTCCAAAGGAACATACCCGACAGGAAATCATATTTTTTGATAATCTTCCAGGTTTCTTCGTGGGTTGATCCCCATGGCGCGGAAACGTTATCGTAAGCCGAAACCGTAAAATCTGCATTCATGGGCTGTTTGTCCTCGTCAGACCAGCGACGAATGCTATCGCTCGGCATATCATAAATGCCCCTCGTTTCCAACGCTGATGTTGTTTCTGTACCGATGAATTTTTTATCGGGATAACGCTCATGAAAACCGACCAGGTCGTTATGATGATAGTTATACCCTACCAGATCGATAGCTCCCGATTTAATGATCTGATTTTTAGTATCAGGATGATTGTTGGCCGCGGTAACCGGCCGGGTACTATCCAGCTTATGAACTATCCCGGCCAAATCCTTAGCTATACGGAAACCGCTGCTATCACTTTGCTCAGGTATTTCGTTACCGATACTCCATATCATTACCGATGGATGGTTACGGTCTCTCAATACCTGGTCTTCCAGATCGCGTGCATGCCACTCTTTAAAAAATAGGTGATAATCATATTTTTCCTTAGCCTTTTCCCAGCAATCAAAGGCCTCATCCATCACTATAAAACCCATCGAATCTGCTAGGTCAAGCAGATCGGGCGACGGTGGGTTGTGGGATGTGCGGATAGCATTACAACCCATTTCTTTTAATATTTTCAATTGCCGTGCAAGCGCATGTACATTTATGGCCGCGCCAAGGCAACCCAAATCATGATGCAAACACACGCCTTTTATTTTTACGTTTTTTCCGTTTAGGATAAAGCCCTTATCGGTATCAAAATAAAAATCCCGGATCCCTACTGTAGTTGTGTAGGTATCCAAAACAGCATTGCCCGACACAATTTTAGAAACCACTTTGTAAAGCGCAGGATTATCTGCCGACCATAGCCTCGGTTTTAATACTGCCAGTTCCTGTTTAGTTATGGTTAGTGTATCGTTGATTGATAACAGATTAACAACCCGATCGCCAATTGCCTTACCAGCCATATCACATAGGCCGGTTATAAGCTTATACTCACCCTTTTTGCCGCCGTTGTTACGGATGGTAGTTTGCACAGAGATATTTGCGTTGGCTTCACTAACATTGCTGGTAGTAACAAAAGTCCCCCATTGATCTACCGCTATTTTGTTAACAGTAACTAAGCGCACATGCCGGTAAATACCCGATCCGGAGTACCAACGTGAATTGGGCTGCATGGAGTTATCAATCTTGACAGCAATGATATTTTTTTGTCGTCCGTATTTTAAATAAGGCGTTAACTCGTATCTGAACGAGATATAACCATTAGGCCTGAAGCCGAGGTGATGACCGTTTATCCATACATTACTTTTTTGATAAACACCATCAAATTCTATATAGGTCAACTTACCCTTACTTCTATCGGGAGCTATAAAGGTTTTCCGATACCAGCCGATACCGCCGGGTAAAGCACCGCCTTCGGGCTTAGCCGGGTTATCCTTCCTGAATCTGCCTTCGATGCTCCAATCATGCGGCAGATCGAGTTTGCGCCATTTGGTATCATCAAGACCTACACCCTGTGCTTGATTCACATCACCTAAATTAAACGACCAGTTTTTATCAAAATTTATAACCTGCCTTCCAGGTTGGTTTTGCGCACAAACAAAAGCGGCAGGCAGCAGTAAAATACAAAGGAGGAGATATTTATATTTCATGTTATTTATAATAGTATTAATGAAATGACCAACGGATAAACCCCACCTGCTGTTAGGTTAGATTTTCAGGAAGATCTTGTTCCGGTACAAAATATAAAGCAAGGTTAGCTGTATAAAAACCACAGATATAGCCGACCATACCGGTTGCCAGTTTTGAGACAGGTGGCTGATAATCCCTCCAAAAAAATAATTGGCCGTATGCTGAAAATCTACCATCCCCTCTGATGCGAGGTAAATGACTATTGAATTCACACCGATAAATACAAAAGGAAAAGCCCATTTTCGCCAACCGGCAACATCAATAATGAGATAAAATACGGACAGAAAAACACAGCTCCAGCCGCCAACAAACAGCACAAACGAACTGCTCCACAAGCGTTTGTTGATTGGAAAGCCCACATTCCATAACAAACCTAAGCCTATCAATACAACACCAGCAGCAAATACCCCCATTCCCTTTTTCCACATCGGCCATTTCGCGTTATCGTACTTCAAAAACTGCCCTGTAAATATGCCCAACATGGCCGTGCCTATAGCAGGTATGGTAGATAGCACCCCCTCAGGGTCATGCACTTTATCATGCAGACGACCGGGAAGCAATAAGCGATCGATATAAGATTCCAGGCTGCCATTCATGGTTAAAACACCCGCGCCGTAACCAGGTACAGGGATCCACTCCATGGCAGCCCAATACCCCAACAACAAAAAGGCAAACCATACAATCTGCCCACGAGTGCCAAAATGGAGATAGATGATGCCGGCAAAAAACCAGGCCAAACCAATGCGGCCCAGCACGCTGGCAAAGCGGGTATTTTCATATCCGTTAAACTTAAACAGCCCGTTCACCACCATGCCTAAAAAAAGCAGGATGAGTGCCCGCCTAATCATGGATACATAAACTTCCTTTTTGGCAGCGGTTGGTAAAAGATATGGTTGAGCAACACCGTGTTTTCCGGCTTTACTCCCCATGGAATATGGCATGGACACCCCGGCAATAAACAAAAACAGCGGGAAGATCATATCATAAAAAGTGATGCCGTTCCATACCGTATGGTGCAACTGGCCCGACATCCACACAAAAACCGGCCAGCCTGTGGCTTTGGCAACAGCGTGTATAACACGTTCCCCACTCATGATCCAAAACATATCAAAGCCGCGGAGGGCATCTAACGATAATAGCCGGGCTGGCTTTGAAACAGTTTTTTCAGGATTAGCTATTGGTGTACTTAAATTGCTCATATCCACTATTTAAGATCGTTACCCATATTTGCCCGGTACTTTTCATATAGTTGCTGCACTATCAGCGTGCTGCTGCCATTAGGCGCAACAGGATAAGTTTTTGATGAGTTAACCCATTGCCACTCCCAATCACTTATTGATTTATCGAACAGTTTAAAATCTGGTTCTTTGCCTGTTTCAAGCGAGGCTTGTAGCACCCCGAAAAACTTTTGCCAACGTACCTTGTAAAAATCGTTAAGCAAACCGCTCCACTGCCTGCACGAGTATTCATGCAACGGGCTATCTGCCCCTCCCCATAATGTGATGAGGTTGCGGGCATTTTTTTCATACAGTGCTTTTTCGGCGGGGTTAGTACCCCAGGCGCGGGCATCGGCTATCCAAGGGCCAAGCATAAAATCCTTTTGAGTAGCAAGCAGCTTGTCTATATCGGCTATTAAGGCTAAGTATTCGTTTGTGTATTTTACAAAAGCTTTATCATTTTTATCCTGGTACGCCTTGATCCATTTTAACTGAACCGGTCTGCCGTAGTTGGCCAGCACCTGCCGCGTAACGTCAACCAAATCATAATTAAAACCGCTGCTTTGTTTGCATAGTGGGATCGCCGCAACTATTTTATCCCAGGCGGGGAGCAGGTCCTTACGGTTATAATTAAGATGGGTGCGTGTCCATACAGCGGCCGAATCAAGCGTTGGCCGCCCTGTAATGATAGATTCAGCCCCATCGCGGATATCCTTGCCGTTAAAAACGGTCGTCCGCAGTATTTGCCATGCATCCACTGCTTCTTTGCTTTTTACACCATAGCGGTTAAATACATATTGAGGCAACCATTCATCAAGGTTAACGGGTTTGTTTTGCCACGTGTTTTGCGCCATTAATTCATACAACACAGGCGTTTGCTGAATGGCCTCCATAGTTAAGCCAATGCCAATCATCTTACCCGAAGCAGAATCTGCAAGGGCCTGCGCAGGTTGAGCAGCCACAGCTTCGATACGACCGAACAAACTATTGTTGCCGCCATAATTATGCAGCATATTCCAGATCCATGGTTTGCCGTAAAATGCTTCGGTACGTTTCCAAATCGGCTCGTAATCGGTGTTCAAGTCAAGTACTATCATATGATCATTAGGCACGGCATTTAATAGCGCTTTGATCTGCTCATTTTTCCAGAACTTCCGATCGCTAAAAAATAGCCATCCCTGCATCACCCAAACTGCCTTTGGATCGGCACCTTTCATACCATCATAAACCCGCGCACTTAATTCCGACAGGAATTTAGGATCGTTAGATGGCGGTTCGTTCTCATTAAAAGTATCTGCCGAGTACAGGTGGTCGGTTCCGTAAACCTTGGTTTGTTCCTCTATAAACTTCTTACCTATCTGCGCAAACAACGGATCTTCCGAATCAAGGATATAAGTATCAGCAAAGCCATTGTTCCAGTTGGTTTGTTTGAGTTTGGCCTTAGGATAATGTTTTTTAAACGACGCCGGCACATGCCCGGTAAAGGCAGGGAGTACCGGTTTTATCCCCAGTTCGCGCTCGCGCTGCAATATTTTAACCTGCAAGTCGCGGTGGCTTGTTATCCAGGTTGTTGGTAGTGGCCCATCCCAGGCATCAACATTACCCATATAAAACCAACCAAAATATGCCGGGCCTGTAAAAAACTTTTGCATATCATGGTTGCTGAAACCCATCGATTTATAAACCTTGTCCCAAACATATTCCTGTCCGGTAATAGCCAGCGGCATATTAATGCCATGAAGCGCCATCCAGTCAATCTCCTTTTCCCAGCGTTTCCAGTCCCACCAGCTCATGCTGTAACTGTACGTACAATAGTTGAGGTAATACCGGTATTTGTAAGGGGTCGCTTTATGCACCTTGGCCGCAGGCATAGGCAAATTAGCGGGTAACTTCAGGTTTGAGCCGTTCCAGGTAATTTGGCAATGCGTATATTCGGCAAGGTAATGATACAGGGCCGACGCAATGGCCACGCCATTGTTACCCCTTAAAATGATCTTCCCTTTTGCGCCTTCTACTTCAAAAGCATCTTTAGCTTCAGTTACAGGAAGCGGCTGAACGATAAATTTTTGAGCGGCAGCGGGCACAATCCTTTTAATTAAAGCGTACGATGACTGTACATTTAACTGCGCTACGGTTTTGTTTGCCATACAGCACATGCTGCACAGCAGTATATAAATAAAAACTTTGGGTTTGCAGTTCATTTACTTTGATGTTTTAATATCATTGGGTTTTTATTACGTGGTCCCGTTTATCGGCAGGCTGTATATCCAACAGCTTATTTACCTTCACGTTGTTCAATAACAGTAAGGGTAAAGTTTTAAAACCGGAAACATTTATCTTTTCGGCAATAAGCCCGTTCACGTCATCAAAAACAAATGGTGTACGGAAATCATACCCGGTGTAATTGACGTGTATGTTTTTCAAATTGATACCTTCGGCATGCCTTGCGTAAAAAGCGGATACAGGCAATTCGCCAAACATCGAAAACTCGGGGTAGGCAGATATTTGTTCAGGCACTTTGGATAACGAATCAATATTAAACCATGCTACCTTCTTTTTAGCTACGGCAGCATAGCTGATATCAATGCCCTCCAGCGTAACATTGCTCACCGGCGAACCGGGAATACCAGCAACCGACATCGGAAAAACATTATGCGCAAATTGTTCGGGTGGCCCTTCCATATGGTAACCAGCATCCGGCTTTCCGGCTGGTATCCCGGCTTTAACATCGGCAATATAAATCCCACTAACCGAACCTGCCGCTCTTAACTTTTGACGTTTACCTAATCGTATAAAAATGGCGTTGCCGGTATTTTTCGCTACTACATGTCTTATATCAATATCTTCAATCACACCTCCGTCAACCGATTCGATAGCCACTGCCGAACGGAAAGTATCATACACCTCAATATTACGAACCGTTATTTTTTTAAACCCACCGAAGGATGCTGTACCCATTTTAAATGCACTCGCACTTGAGCGGATCCTGCAATCGGTAATAACAATGTCTTCGCAAAAACTTTTAGGATCGGATGATTTTAAACAGATACCATCATCAGCAACATTAAAAAAACTGTTGGTAAGCTTTACCTTTTTGCAATCTACCAGATCGATCCCGTCATTGTTTAAAAACGTGTTGCTGATAACCTTTATATTATTGATCAACATATTGGTACAAGCCCGGTATTCCTGTATCCAGCACAAACCATTTTTGATGGTCACATCACTAATCTTCACATTATCGCATTGTTTAAAAAATATCAACTTCGGTCGGTTATCTTCTTCTGGCCGCAATTGGTGCCACTCGTTATAAGTTTTCCATTCTTTGTCTTTAAGCTTACCGTTTCTGAGCATCCGGTATATATCTTTCAATAAAGCTTCGCCTCTGCCATTTATAATGCCTGTGCCGGTGATCGCTATATTTTTACAGCCACTTGCTACTATTAAAGGCGATGCTTTTCCCGGGCCATAGGCTATACGTTTAACAGTTGCCAATAGCTGTGCGTTTGGGGCTAAACGCAATTCGACATTTGATTTCAGATCGATAACACCTGTTACAAATTTGCCTTGCGGCACCAGCACTATGCCTCCACCCGAAGCTGTACAATTATCAATAGCTTTTTGAATAACATGCGTATTATCGGTTTTACCATTACCCACCGCACCCAAAGTGGCAATATTGAAAACCTTTTGCCCGGCTTTAACCTGATGGATGAAAACTGTAACACAGGAGAACAGAATGATAACAAATGCAGATCTGAGTTTCATATGAAGATATATATTGTTACTAAGCGAATGAATCAGGCGACGGAGAATACCCCGTCGCCGGTTTAGTCCAATTGAACAATTAGTACCCAGGGTTTTGAACAAGCGCTTTATTTAGCTGCATCGCCGATGTCGGGATCGGAAAAATACGGTGTGCGGGGTTAGCATCTGTTTTAAAACCCCAAGAACTTTCGTATTTGCCAAACCTGATCATATCGTTTCTGTGCCATGATTCCCAGGCAAATTCCCTGCAACGCTCTGCATAAAGGTCATCAAGCGTAACGGTGCTCCATGCAGCCGATGTAGTCCGCTCGGCACGTAGGGTGTTAACCAATGTAAGCGCTGTTTGCCCGAGGGTAGTTGCCCCTCCCCTCAAAATAGCTTCAGCTTTCATCAGCAAAATATCTGAATAACGGAATATTGGAATATCGTTTTTCATGTTCCTGTTCAACGAAGTAGAATCCGGGTAAAATTTAATGTTACGATAGCCCATGTTCCAGCCTATTTCATCGTTACCCACGTCAAACGTGCCAACATCTTGCCTTAAAACAATGTTAGGTGTTAATTCAACCTGGTATGTTAAAGCGCCGTTAGGGTCGCTTCCAGTATAAAACTGGTTATAGCTTTGATTTGTTGTAGTATAAGTTACCGGCGTTATGCCATCAAACTGGTATTGCTTGCCGGTTAGCCATTGTTTGTTCCTGATATCGTTAGGATCATTAAAATTGGCATAATAAGTTGGCAGCGTGCTTATAGCTCCGTCTGGTGTGAAATTTACTTTGTACTTATTTACCAATCTCCTTGGCAAATCGTACCGCTGATGAAGGTTCTGGCTTCTGAAAGGCAGTGTATTTGCTGCAGTAGGATCAAACGGTATAGCAAAAATAAACTCGGCAGTTTGTGGCCCGTTATCCGGGTAAAACATTTTGAGGTAGGTACCTCTTGCCTCAAGATGAAAAGCGCCGGAATTGATCACATTATCGCAAGCGGCTATACAATCGTCATAACGCTTGGTGCCTGTGTAATATTCGGCATTGAGGTACATTTTTGCAAGCAACGCATAAGCCATGTATTTGGTTGGCTTGCCATAGGTGGTTTGCCCTGTAGTGCTGCTTAGCGAAGGCAAAGCGGCTTTGATTTCCGATTCGATAAAGTTAAAAACCTCGGAACGGGTTTTGTTAGGATGTGCTGCATAATCGCCGGCTACGGTAACAATTGGCACATTGCCAAAACTGTCCATCTGATAAAAATAAGCAAGGGCCCTAACCATCCGTATTTGTGCCAGGTCCTGCTGTTTGGCTGTTCCTTCCGGCTCAGCGGCCTGAAGTGTTGCCAGTGTTTGGTTGGCCAGACCAATAATAGTGGACGTCCAATACCACTCCCCGCTAACACCGGGATGGTCCTTTGTCCAGGTATGGTAATGCAGCTGCTGAAATTCACCACCATTATACCAGTTACCACCGTAAGCCGGGAAGATCACCTCATCGGTACTTGCCGATTGCATGAAAAAGTGCTCGACTGAGATATTGCCCCGCAAAGCCACGTAAACAGGACCCGCCGCTTGCGCGTATTGATCTGTATTTTGAGGAAAAACATCCGGGGTTAATTCTGTTTTCACCGGTACCGATACTTTTTGGCACGATGCAAAACATAGCGTAAGTATAGCGCAAAAGCCAATGCTTTTTAATATTCTGTTCATGATAATTTCTTTTAACTGGTTAAACTTAAAAAGTTACGTTAGCCCCTATCAGGATGGTCCTGGTTTTGGGATAAAAGTTATTATAGTCCACACCGGGAGAAATACCGCCCTGGTTAATTTCAGGATCCACACCTTTATACTTGGTTATGATGAACACGTTATTGGCCGAAGTATAGATCCTGAAAACCTTGATGTACTTACTGTTCAGTTTAAAGTTGTAAGCAAGGGTGGCATTATCCAAACGCAGGTAACTTCCGCTTTCCACAAAACGAGATGAGTACAAATAAGCATTGTAATCTGCTGCCGATTCGCCTGCTGCATCCTTCAGGATATTGGTGTACTGTGCTGTGTTAGGCCTGAAAAGATCGGCGCGTGTTGCGTCAAATATCTTGTTACCAAATACGCCTCTGAAAAAGATATTCAGATCGAAATTTTTATAATGAAAATCATTCGACCAGCCAACCAATAATTTGGGTTGTGCACTGCCTAGGTAATGATAATCCGTACCAATTGTTGGCGCAGTTGTCAACTTGCCATCGGCACCAACAAATTGCGAAACTCCATTAGCGTTTTTGCCAGCGTACTGAAGCGAAAAGAATTGGCCCAGAGGTTTACCTGATTTTAAGATCTGCAAGGAGTGGCTTGATTGACCAGCACCTTCGGGGAAGGAATACAGCACCGAATCGCCTCCTGAAAACAGTGGGTTAGACAAACTGTTGATAACGTTTTTATTATGCGCAAGGTTCAGCGCGGTCGACCACCTGAAGTTAGCAGTCCGTACCGGCGTGGTGTTAATGGTTAGTTCGATACCTTTATTGGTCATGCTGCCGCCATTTGCCACAATAGTACCGGTTGGCACCAGGATAGGATCAACTGCATATGAGAAGATCATTCCCGTTGTTTTTTTGTTATAAACCTCAAGCGCGCCGGTCACTTTTCCTTTAAACAATTCAAAATCCAAACCCAGGTTGGCAGTAGAGGTTTTTTCCCATTGCAGGTTTGCATTAGCTGCTTGTGTAGCTCCCAGAGCATTGATATAATTTCCATTACTGTAAAAAGTACCGAGGCTACCTGAAATAGCTTGTGCCGTATAGGCATTGAAACCTGTTGAGTTACCTGTTATACCATAACTGGCACGTAGTTTCAGATCGTTTATGGTATTATTTTCTTTCAGGAAGCTTTCCTGGCTTACGCGCCAGGCGGCACCTACCGATGGAAAATATCCCCATTGATGCTCTTTACCAAAAACAGAGCTGCCATCGCGCCTTACAGAAGCCTGCAACAGGTATTTATCATTGTAGTTATAATTTACCCTGGCAAAATCAGAGATCAGCCTCGTTTCCTGAAACACACCATCGGCACCAAAATTAACCTGAAAACCAGATACGGCATAAGGGTTGCTTAAGGCCAGGTTGTTGTAACTTACATTATCAACCGGGAAGTTGGTAGTGGTTGCCTGGAAACCATCTCCTATAGTATTATTCTGCCAAGAGTACCCTAATACTGCATTGATGGAGTGATTGCCTATTTTTTTATCCCAGTTAAAATATGTTTCTATAATTTTATTAACTGTTTGTAACGAACTCCTTGTAGCTTGGCCGTTACTACCAAAGGTTTGCTGCGTATGATAGCCTAAACCAGGCTCCGGGTTATCATATAAACCGTTGTAATGAGATGTGAAATAAGAGGTATAAAACTCTCCGTGTAAAGTAGTAGTATTTAAATAAGATAAATTTAAGTTGTATGTTAAGCCGAAAGGCAATTTCAGCTGGGTGTTAAACGCAGCAACAAGATTATTGTATTTTGTATCACTCACGCTGTTGTTTAGCATGCCAACCGGGTTATAGTAGTTTTGCGTTGTCGGGTTTTCAAAATAGCTTCCATCGGCATTCTTTATCGGTGAAACCGGCAGGAAAAGCGCTGATTGCAGCAGGATCACGTTTCGATATGGCACATCATTAGCATTACTGTTGGAGTTGGTTACAGATAAGCTAAATTTAAGGTTATCATCGAAAGCGCTTTGTGTTAAAGCCAACCGGCCAATAACACGCTCCAGGCCGGTATTGGCAATGATACCATCTTTTTTTACATAGTTTACGCTGGCATAGTAGCTGCTATGGTCGGTACCGCCGCTGAAAGACAGGTTATGATTGTGAGATATGGCAGTGTTTCGCTCAATAGCTTTTTGCCAATTGGTATTCGCTCCTTTATCATCGGAAGCAGAAAGCGCCTGGTTATTTGTTTTCAGGAAACCCCTTAACTCGGCAGCGTTCATCATAGCAAGCTGGTTGGCTACCTTTTCGGCACCTACATAGCCGTTATATGATATTGATAACTGCCCTTTTTTACCTTTTTTCGTGGTAACCATAATAACACCGTTAGCTGCCCTGTTACCGTAAATGGCAGTTGCCGCGGCATCTTTCAATACATCTATAGTAGCAATATCATCGGGGGCTATGGTAGCAATATCAACACCAGGAACACCATCAACTACGTAAAAGGGCCCCTGCGAACTGTTTATTGTAGATGCACCACGCAGAACAACGGCAGCAGGTTTGTTAGGGTCGCCGCTGGCAGTAATGTTCAATCCCGGAACTTTACCTTGTAACAACTGGCCAACATCTGTAATGGCCCCTTTGTTCAGATCTTTATTATTTACCGTTGAAACGGCGCTGCTTAATGTGGCACGGGTCGCATTACCATAACCTATCACCACCACTTCGCTCAAACCTTTGGCAGCTTCAACAAGGGTAACGTTAAGCGAGGTTTGCTCGTCAACCAATACTTCCTTCGTTTCGAAACCTAAAAAACGAAACTGTAAAATATCACCCTTATTAGCATTAATAGTATACGAACCATCAGCAAGGGTAGAAACAGCCGTTTGTCCGCCTTTTATCAATACCGTAACGCCCGGAATAGGACTCCCCCTACTATCCGTAACCTTTCCAGTTATTTTTTTGGGTACAGCGGGCTGCTCTTCATCCTGCTGCTTTGGTGTAATACGCTCCTTAATGATAATGGTATTATCATCAAGTTCGTAGGTTAAGGGTTGGTCTTTAAATATCTGGATCAGCACCTGGCTAAGCTCCATATTCACTACATTAATAGTAACCGGTTTTGCCTTCAGCATAACAGTGTTATTGAATATAAACAAGTAGCCTGTGCGTTTATGCAGTTCTTTTAAAACTGATTTCAACTCGCTGTTTTCTTTAGTAATACTAACTTTTTGCGCCATGGTACGGGCACTAAGTTGCATTGCCAGTAAGAAAATTAGTAAGCCCGTGATCTTCATCGTCCTTAGTACCAGTTTTAAATAATTTCTTGTTTGTTGGTAGTTACATTCTCCGTGCCGAACAGGCACAGGAATTTTAGAATGCAAGAGTAGTTTCATACATTTGAATGTTTGGGTTAAGTTTAAATCAGAGTCGAATTTGAAATTTGGGTTAATCCAGGCATATCGCCTTTCCGGCCGGAATCCGGGAGGGCTTTTTTTATGGGGTCACCGCTGAAGAGGTAAGTTTTTATTTATCCATATTTTGCAATTAAATTAACAATTGGGTTAAAGCTATTTTTTTTCTATGATCACTTTATTGGCGGCAATAGTAAACTTAATGCCACCGGTTGTTTCAAGCAACTTCAGCGCTTTTGATAATGGAATATTTCTTTTAACCAGGCCTGTAAAATTGAGCTGCGGTTTAGGCCCCCTATACTCCACATCGATATTATACCACCGGGCCAGTTCAAGCACTACCTGCTCAAGTTCTGTATTATCAAAAAGGAACAGGCCATTTTTCCAGGCGACAACATCTTCGGTATCAACTGTTTTTACATCAAATTTCCTGGCGCCAGTATCATAAACCGCCTGTTGCCCAGGCACCAGCAAATGCTTTTGATTGCCATTTGATATTTTAACCGAGCCTTCTAAAAGAGTTGTTTTGCCCGGTTGCTCACTATAAGCACGGATATCAAAATGAGTACCCAGCACTTCTACCTTCTGGTTTCCGAAGCTTACTACAAAAGGCATTTTTTTATTTTTAGCAACTTCGAAGTAGGCCTCGCCGCTAATGCTGACATTTCTTGATTTGCCGGTAAATGCTGTGGGGTATGAAATAGACGATTCAGCATTAAGCATAACCACTGTACCATCCGGCAACTGCAATCTGTATTGCCCGCCTCTCGGCGTGGCCATGGTGTTCATCAACGAAGTAATACCTGCCTGGCTTCCAGGCACATAAGCAAGACTTCCGTTGGTCAGTTTTACAACCGCAGTATTACCCTGCTGCACAAGCTTGCCATTCTGCGCATCGTTCAATTGAATTTTAGCGCCGTTGGCAAGTATTAAAATTGCTTTATCACCACCGGGGCTAACATCATGATGTATTTTTCCTGCCGCGAGGGTGTCATTGCTTTTTCGCAAACGGTATTGATATATACCAAATGATAAAGCCAAAACCAATATGGCAGCAGCTACATAGATGAATTTATTTGTTCGTTTTCTTAGCGGCATGATCTTCTCGTCCAAATCATCGGAAACTGGGTCACCCAATGCGGCGTGCAGCATTCTATCACGGGCACCAGCAGGGAAAAGATCATCCTCAAACTGATTTGATTTGAATACTTCTTCCATCAACCGCTGCACCAGCATCTCTGACCCTGGCTTATTGATGAACTGCATTAATTCATCTCGCTCGGCCGGGGTTTCAGTCTTGTTAAAATACTGTTGGAATAAGTAGCTTAATCTTTCAGACATCTTATTTTTTCTCTTATACAACTAAAGAGTCAAAAAGAATAAAAAAGGGGTAGTCGAAAACAAGAAAAAAATATTTTATTTTAAAAAATGAACGCAAACCATAAAAAACAGCAGAAACAACTGGTCGTTCTTCTCAGAAATACTGTTTTTAATGAATTTATTAGCTGCTACAACATGCTTTTTCACAGTCTCGGGAGAGATCGAAAGTAACGTTGCGATCTCGCTGTACTTTAAATGGTTTATTTTGCTGAGCTCATAAACCTTTCGTTGTTGCGGTGGCAACTTCCCAATGAGCTCGTCTATCATATAAGAGAAATCTCTCTTCGTATTGGTTTCGTGCTGAAAAGAGCATTCTTCCTGGTATTGTTGTTCAAACCGCTGTTGCTTGGTACGAGCTGCTGCCTTATCTTTTAAAAAACGATAGGTTTTATTGCGGGTTATAATAAAAAGATAGTTTGTAAAACTTTCTATCTCCGAAAGGCTCTCCCTCCCCGACCATATCTTTACAAAAACATCCTGTACAATCTCTTCCGTGGCCTCAAGTGATTCTGTCAATCTATAAACATATTGACCGAGGTTTTTATAATAAAAATCGAACAGGCAAGTGAATGCCCTTGCATCTCCAGCCGAAATTTTGCTGAGGATCTCGGTTTCATTATGAATTGGCTTGATGGACAATGTTTAATTAATGGATCTTAAAATTATATAATTTTTATCATACCGTTAAATTTATCTACAACTATTACAACAAACCTGTTACAAAGAGCGCAAATCAAACTATCGCCAGTAATTACCCTTGACAGATTTATGCTTACATAGATTAGATGTTTTTGCCGGAGCGGGGAGCAAAAAAGCCGCCCTGTTTGACGCTGACCACAAGACAATTGCTAGAAGGGCGGCGCTATTTAAGCCACATACTTAAATATTAAGAAATGGCACCTGTTATCCTGAATACATAAGCAGGTTGCTCAGGTAATCTTTCGGGAAAGGCAATAGTGAGACCGTCCTTGTTCGCTTTAAAATCTATTTTCGGCTCATAGCCCAATAAACTTATAGCGGAGATATCCTTTTTATTAGCCAGGCTTTTTATTAACACCTGACTCTCCGGCCTGCCCATTACCATTGCATATAGTACGCCTTTTTTAGTTGTAAAACGGATATCGGCCGAAGAAAATGGCTTTCCTTTGCCCTCGTTAAATCCTTGGGTCGCCAAAGGGGCCGCGTTTTCTGATGCCGGCCCTTCTCCAAATTTCACCCATGGTCTGGTACCATAGATCGCTTCCCTGTTTATCTGCATCCAGGTTGCGACACCTTCAACAATGGCGCGTTCTTTTTCGTCGATAGAACCATTACCCCTTATCGGAACGTTTAGCAATAGGTTTCCGTTTTTGCTCACAACATCAACAAGCGTTTGTATAACTGTTTTAGCAGACTTGTATTTATTTTCGTCGTAAACACGACGGTCGTAATGCCAATTACCAATACAGGTATCAGTTTGCCATGGTAAAGGTTCTATCTCATTGCTTTGACCGCGCTCAATATCCCAAACCATACATTTACGTTGCTGTTCATCTAATATCTTTCCGTTTACCACGGCATTTAACTTCCCATATTTCCGTATACTATTATTGTACAGATCAGCCGTTATTTGGAGGCCAACATTGCTTACGGGCCAAAGAGGGAGTACGGTATCATCAAAATACATCAGGTCGGGTTGATAGTTATCCATCAACATTTTTATCCGTTTATAAAACCGGTCACAATATTCATTTGATGGAGGACAAGCGCCATCAGCCCAGGCCCATTGTTTATTATTATCCCTTCCTGCGGCACTCAAAGGATGGTGCTGGGCATAAAGATCTTGCGGATCAAACCCATCCCACCATTTTCCTTTGCCATCAGTGGCCGTCATGTTTCCATCATAAGGAATACCAGTCAATGGGCCGGTTTTATCAGTTTTTTGGGCATCCTCATACCAACTCCATGCGTGGGAAGCATGTACACTTATCCCAAAAGGAAGCTGATTTGACTTAGCAGCATTAGCCCAGCCTTTGATCAAATCTTTTTTGGCCCTATCTGCGTTGAATTCCAACGCTGGTATGGGTTTGGAAAAAGATCAAAATTATCATGGTGGTTCGCAAGCGCCACAAAATATTTGGCGCCGGCTTTTTTATAAAGTGAAACCAGCTTATCAGGGTTCCATTGATCTGCCTTCCATTCGTTAATCACATCTTTAAAGCCAAATTTTGAGGGGTGCCCATCCTTTTTGCAATGGTACTTATACTGTTCACTACCTTCCTCGTACATGCCGTGGGCGTACCAGTCGCCATATTCGGGCTCACATTGCGGGCCCAGTGCGCCCAGATTCCAAATTTAGCGTCCCGAAACCAATCCGGCACCTGGTATTGGGCAAGTGAGTTCCAGGTAGGCTGAAAATGTGCCGATAATCCAGTCTTTCCGGCAGCTATCGCATTCCGGCCAAAAAGTTTATATAGGTACAGAGAGGGTATGACCGTCAATCCTCCTTTTATCAAAGTTCTTCTTTTCATAGCATTTAGAACGCAATATATTTTTGAACCACTAATTCAGTAACAAGCAGCGCGTTGCATTTCATGAGGTGTAAATAGTCTTCGCAATATTCAGTTATTGGTTAAGGTTCTGTGATATTGATTTTTCAAACCTACAGCATCCATTGTTCAAAAATTTGCATAAAATGGACTTTTTTTTGTAAAAAACCGACCTTGAAACTGGTAAAGCATTCATAAACAATGGCATATTTAGTTTATATTTGTATATTTTCGTCTCAGATGGTCAAAAGGAATTTAGGGCATAGTTTTTCGCTCCTTAATATTGATTACGTCAAACTTAATTCGAAATGGAATTACAGAAATGTGATCAGTCCGTACTATCGCATTTACTATATCGATGATGGCGAAGGAAGTTTATCAGATGCTACCCATTCGCTAAAGTTAGAGGCCGGGTGCATATATATTATTCCAAGTTTCACTTTGTGTAATTTAAGCTGCAACAATTTCCTGAGTCAGTACTTCATACAGTTTTTTGAAGACTCAATAGATGGGAACTCCCTTTTTTCCAGCAATAGGAATATACTAAAAACTGAAGCATCGGAAACAGATGTCAGGCTTATTAACCGTTTATTGGAAATCAATCCCGGAAGGGGACTCAACAGGTCAGACAATCCCAGCATATATGAAAAGGATATTTTTTATAAAGAATACCAGGGACTAAACAATCAGCAAAATATTTCAGCCTACTTGGAAACACAAGGGATACTCATGCAATTAATAGCCAAGTTTCTTAACCCCCAGCTTTACAAGCACCCCAGCCGCGATCCCATTCCCTTAAAAATAGCTGAAACCCTGAACTATTTACTTGTTAATTTACACCAAGACCTTTCTATTCATCAACTGGCCACGCGGGCCAATCAAAACATTGATTATTTTTCACGACAATTTAAGCTTCATACCGGTATAAGGCCGTTAAATTTTGTAAACGAAAAACGCGTAGAGCGTGCACAATACCTGATGGCCACAACAAGGATGCCTTATTCAGAGATTTGCGTACAAACGGGCTTTGACAACCTCTCCTATTTTTCAAGAACCTTCAAAAAGCTAACAGGCATGTCACCCAGCGCCTATAAAAAGCAAATATTCCAGGTTGGGTTTGAAAATTGAGGATAACACATAACAGCATTGTAACCAGCTAAGTATTTCAAAGCGGAATTCTATTTTACTGATTTGGCTTAAGATCAACTGTCTCGCATAGCCTCTGCCCTGATAATCGGGATGGGTACCAACGGCGCTCACCTCAACGAAAATTTCACTGTGAAAGCTGAAGCCTCCCATCGCCACCAACCGCCTGACATCAAATATGCCTTCATAATTGCCTTAACTAACAAATTTGAGCAACTACCTGATAGTGCACAACTAATAATACTTATAGTATTGATTCTCATAACTGCAACTGAAGTTTTTGGAAGATCATATATCTTTAATAAGCCACGTGTTCTTAACGGATGGGGATTTATACGAAGGCTATCAAATAAAAAGAAACGTCAATTATTTAAATTAGGAGAACTAAAAGCAAGTGAGCAACAATATAAAACAGAAAATAAATTTGTATTTCCGGAACTTGTGGACAGGCGGATAATATCAGACATAGTTTAAAATTATTTAGGGTGATTTTGTTTAAACAGATCATTGAAAATCAATTAATTATTCAAAATTACATACGTTTAACAAGCTCAAAGTCTTAAAAAAGTAGTTCTGAAAGTTTCCCTAGTCTATTAGGAACAAAGGCCATTAAATGCGTTTGTTCCATTTAGGTAGTTGCCATTGCATTCTAAAAAATCTGTAACCAAATCGATTTTCAAGTCCCTTGGGAAATCTTGATAATAATCATCATGGGTAACACATTAATGTATCTCTAACTTCGGGATATTTTGCCCAATCATTCTCTTTGGCCATGAATATTGTCTCAACATCGGATCAGTTTTACCCATTAGAAATCGACCACGTTGTGAAGCCTAATCGGACTTTTCGAAATTACCGAACCGCTTAATTTAAAAATGCTAACAGGCAGATTTATATTGTATCAAGAGATTCGAGTTCAATCTTGTTCCAGCTAAAAGGTAGTCGTCAACATATTTAAATATATAATTAAATTTTGTTTTACCATTTTCATCATTACATTTGTAGTGTACTACTATACTAATACACTAAAATGATTCAAATTCAGAATTTGGACTTTGCATATAAAAAGGGGCGCCCGGTGTTCACCAGGCTCAACCTCGATTTGCTGCCCGGGCATATCTATGGTTTGCTCGGCAAAAATGGGGCAGGAAAGTCAACGCTGCTCAAAAGCATGGCCGGCCTGGCGTTTCCGCAGGCCGGAAAATGTATGATCAATGGGATCGACGCATCAAAGCGCCCGGTGTCTTTACTGGAAGACCTCTTTTTTCTGCCCGAGGAGATCTATGTGCCGGCATTAACCTCAGCACAATTTCTGAGAAGCACGGCTACCTTTTATCCTAAATTCAGTTTGACGGATTATTATGTTTACCTGAAAACGCTGGACGTGGATGCTGATGCAGTCATGGATAGAATGTCCTACGGTCAGCAAAAAAAGGCGATGATTGCTTTCGGGCTGGCCACCAATACCAGCGTCCTGATCATGGATGAGCCCACCAACGGCCTTGATATTCCCTCCAAGGTGCAGTTCCGCAAACTAATCGCGTCGGTGCTAAATGATGAACGTTGTATCCTGATCTCCACTCACCAGGTGCGCGATCTGGACAGCCTGATAGATACCGTGTTGATCCTCGACAATCAGCGGATTGTGGTAAAAAAGGCTGTTGACGAAATAAGCGAACAATTAACTTTCGGTCTTTTTGAAGACACTACCGGGATGCCGGTATTATATGAGGAGGAGACAATGCGCGGTAAATACGCCATTCTGAAAAACAATAATCGTAAGTACAGCCGCCCTGATCTGGAATTGTTGTTCAACGCCATTACCACAGGAAATCAACAAATTGTTGACGTTATTAATGGAGGAACCGGGAATGAATAATTTTTTCAGTCTCCGCCGGTTTAGCCGCCTGTTCATTAAGCACACGATAGAACATTACCGGACCTACCTGATGTCGACAGCAGTGATCTTCGGGGTATTTGTTTTCGGCGGTACTTTTATCTTTTTTGTTTTCCCTGCGCCACCGGATACGGGCATGCAAACCGCATGTTTTGTTTTATTAATGCTGGTGTCGGGCAGTATTTTCACCAGTACGGTATTCGGTGATTATGGCAATAAAAGCAAAGCCATACCGGCTATCACCTTACCGGCCTCGTCGTTTGAAAAATACCTGGTGGGATGGTTGTATTCGTATCCTATTTTTATGGCTATTTATACCGGCATCTTCTTTTTGGTGCTTTTTACATTGGGCCAACTGGTGCACTTTCCGGGTATACGTTTGCAGATAATGTCATTGTCTCAGCCCGAAATGTTGCTGGTATTGGTGATCTATTCCTCACTTCATTCCTGTTGCATTTTCGGGGCCATCTTTTTTGAGAAGCTGCATTTCATCAAAACCGGCTTTGCGTTTTTTATCGGATACATTGTAATAACGATGTGTAATACCATGTTTCTTAAGCTCATTACCGGCGTAACAGTAATTAAAATGGCACTGCCGTTTGGCTTTCTCAATTTCAGCATCGGCAGCAAATTTTATTCGGTGGTTACTACCGGGCCTGTTTCAACCGGTATACTTATCACGATATTCCTGGCGGCGGCATTGATATGGGCTGCGGCCTATTTCAGGTTAAAAGAAAAGCAGGTGTGATATGGAGTTTAAAGATAACGAAGCGATATACCTGCAAATAGCATCATTTGTGTGCGATAATATTTTAACCGGTAAATGGCCTGCCGGACAAAAGATCTTATCTGTGCGCGATCTGGCCGTGGAACTCGAAGTTAACCCCAACACGGTGATGCGGTCATACGAGTTTTTACAGGGGCTGGAGATCGTTTACAATAAACGCGGCCTGGGGCTGTTTGTGGCCGACGACGGTTTTGAAAAGGTGAAAGCCTACCGCAGGCAAAACTTTGTGCAGCAGCACCTGCCCGATTTTTTTAAGAATATCTACCTGCTGGATATCTCTATTGACGAGATCAGGCAGCAATACCAGGAATTCCTGGCCCATCAGTCAACTCCAAAAAGCAATACCGACGAACAATGAGAACAAGTGTCAAAATATTAATTGCAGCAACGGTGCTGGTAATTGTAACCCTGGGCATCTACGATTTTCAACTGAAGGCCGAATACCTGCGAGGCGATTTCAAAAACCCGTTCCGGGATTATATCGCCACCGATTTCAGCGATTTTGATTCGATCGACCTGCATTCGGCGTCGGCCATTAACCTGATGGTGTTGAGGGGGCCTTATAAAGTGACGATTGAGCCTACCGCCATGGATTTTGTTAAAATAACCAAACGGGGCCGGACGCTGGTTTTTGATGCCAGTTATAAAGATCATTATCGCAATATTAACAGCGAATACGTGGTATTTGTATCCTGCCCGGATTTGAAAGCATTTACTACCGATACCCGCTACACAGCGGGCGACCTGAAAGTAACCGATTCTGTTTCGAACGACTTTAACTGGAAATACAGCCGGATAACCGGATTTGATGCCGATAGTCTCCGTTTAATCGCCTTACATGCTGCAAACGTGATGCTTGAGAATAATCGCATTAATTCAGTATTGCTTACAGCGGGCGCGCAGCCGGGCGCGGGCGCGATGATCACATTGGGCGAGGGCAACCGGTTTAAATCGGCCTTTTTGGATATTCAGCATAAAAGCACTTTACGCATTCTATCCCCTGCAGGGAATCATATCACCTATCAAATTGCCGACAGCGCCAGGCTGCTCGTAACCGGCAGTATCAGTAAACAACTCTTTAAATCCCCCCAGCCATGAAATTAACCATCAATTCACTCTCAAAAACTTATGCCAACGGTGTGCATGCCCTTAAAGATGTATCGCTGACGCTGGATAACGGCATGTTCGGTTTGCTTGGGCCAAACGGCGCTGGTAAATCGTCGCTGATGCGTACCATAGCCACCTTGCAGGAAGCCGATAGCGGCACTGTTTTTCTGGACGGGCTCGACGTACTGAAAAACAAAACCCAGGTGCGTCAATTGCTCGGCTATCTGCCACAGGAGTTTGGGGTTTATCCCAAAATATCCGCCGAGCGCATGCTCGACCATATTGCCCAGCTCAAAGGCGTCGGCAACGCTGGCGAACGCAAGGACCTGGTGCTTGGCCTGCTGGAAAAAGTAAATCTGTTTAAAGACCGGAAAAAGCATCTCGGCACGTATTCCGGCGGGATGAAACAACGCTTTGGTATTGCCCAGGCGCTCATCGGCGATCCGAAACTGATTATCGTAGATGAACCAACCGCAGGCCTGGACCCCGCCGAGCGGAACCGCTTTTATAATCTGCTGAGCCAGTTAGGGCAAAACACCATCGTGATCCTATCGACCCACATTGTGGAGGACGTAAGCACGCTTTGCTCCAATTTTGCCATCATCTGCCTGGGCGAGGTACTTTACGCCGGCGACCCCGAGACGGCCGTTAAAGAACTTGAAGGCAAGATCTACTCCAAAGCCATCAAGCAGGCCGAAATACAATATTACCGGGATGTTTACAGCGTAATATCCACACAGTTAAAATCCGGAAAGCTTCATATCCGCATCCTCCAGGAGAGCGGTGAGCCGGCTGACGGTTTTGTATCCGCTGCGCCGAATCTCGAAGATGTTTACTTCAGCAACATTGCTACGCGTGTAGATGTAAATACCATGTAAATCACTACAAAACAAATCATTATGTTTTTGAAAATCTTTCTGTTCGAGATCCAAAACCGGATCCGCAGGCCTGCCGTTTACCTGTATTTTTTGGCCATACTGGTGTTTACCACCTTCTCTTTTGCTACCGGCTCGCTGCCGGTGGGCGAGAAGGAGCATATCAATTCGCCCTACCTGATTACGTTTTGGTGCTGCGGCATCACGATGATGATGACCCTCATCAGCTCATCAGTAATGGGCACGGCAATATTCCGTGACATCGAATATCAAACCAAGGATTATTACCTGACGTACCCCATCACCCGGAATGGCTATTTCTGGGGCCGGTATTTCGGCTCATTCACTTTTATGATATTGATTGCGCTGGCTGTGCCGCTGGGTATTTACCTGGGCACACTGATCGGCCCGCTCACTGGAAAAACGATCCTCGCGCAATACGGCCCTAATAAATTGGTTTATTATGCCTATCCTTTCCTATTCATCGCACTGCCGAATATTTTATTTACCTCATCGCTGTTTTTTGGGTTGGTGGCGGTGCTGCGCAACGTTAAGATTATCTATTTTGGTGGCATACTGTTGTTCCTGTTTTACGCCATTGCCCTTTTCTTTCTGAACCATACCAATAATCTGACGGTTATTGCCATCTCCGATCCCTTCGGACTTAACGGGGTGCGTTTCCAGATGAATAACGCCAGCGCAGCCGAGCATAACAATATGCTGATCACTGTAAGCGGGCCGCTGGCCATCAATCGTATCCTGTGGCCAGGTTTATGCTTCATTGTCTTGCTGATCACCTACCTGCGGTTCAATTTTGAGACCTTTTTTGCCGGTAAGCGTGATAAAGCGACCATTGACAAAATAGGGGTTAAAACCGGTAAGATCCTCCGTACGCCGTCGGTAAGTTTTTCGGGCACCTACAATCGGGTTACGTTTAAAAGTTTAGTGCGGCTGGAGTTGATGAACATTATCCGCGATAATTATTTCTGGATCATCGTCGGGGCCGGAAGCGTGTTCCTTGGATTTGTACTGTGGCTGGGCGATATGCATAACGGCGTACCAGATCTGCCGCGAACGGTGGTTGAATTGGGCATTTTTGCCGATGCCTTTCCGTTCTTCATGTTCTTTATTATCATGTTCTACACCGGCGAAACCATCCAGCGCGACCGGTTAACCAGGTATTCCTTTATTAACGACTCGCTGCCGCCGCCAAATTGGGTAATGAACGGATCAAAGTTGGTATCGATGCTGCTTATCTCGGCCGGGCTTGCATTCGTGCCGTTGGTTTTAGGAGTTTTTGTACAGTTGATCAAAGGCTTTACACATATTCAGCTTCATCTATATACAACCTACATCCTAGTGATGCTGCTGCCTAAATTGCTTACCGGAGCGGTGTTTTGTTATGTGATCCAGGTGGTTTTCAATAATAAATTTGCGGCCTACGCCGTCACAGTGACGTTATGGGTTGCTATGTTTTTCCTGGATACCACCGGCATATTCGATTATCACCTGCTGATGTATTCCTACACTCCAAAGTCGGGCATGAACGATATGGACGGCATGGGGCACATGGTTAAACCGGTACTTTGGTTCGATGTGTATTGGCTGCTGGCTGCCGGGGTGCTTATTGTAATAGCGGCATTGTTTTATAACCGTGGAGTAAGCACTTCATTTAAGGAACGCTTAAGCGTGATTCCGGAGCGGTTTGATACGAAAACTAAAACGGCCTTCGCAATTGTCCTGTCCTTATTTTTGATGGTAGGCGGTTATATTTATTACAACATCAGCTACCTCAATGAGTTTTTGACGAAGGGCGAAAACCTCGACCGCGCCGTTATCTACGAGAAAACCCTGAAGCATTACCAGGATATGCCACTGCCCAAGGTGATTAGCATCAAGATCAACGCCGACCTTTTCCCCGCTGAAAAGAAAGCCATAACCCAGGCGGTGGTGACCATCGTTAACAAGAACAATAAACCTATCAGCGAAATGCTGCTGGATGGTGACGATCTGACTGCGTATTCTATCGATATAAACGGTAAACCGTTGTCGTTCACAACGCCGTTGCTTTATTCCCGCGGCATGTTCAGTCTATTTGGGCCTAAAAAAGATACCGCCGATTTCAGGTTATACAAGTTCGATAAGCCGCTCGCGCCCGGTGACACTGCTGTGTTGCAGGTTAGGTCACTGATTGCCCATCGGGGTTTTGAGAATGGCCCTTTCGCGCTAAATATGCTGGATAACGGCACCTTCTTTAAAGGCGGATTACCGGGATTGGGTTATGATGATGACGATGAGCTAAGTAGCCCTTACGAACGAAAAAAGGCCGGTTTGCCGCCTAAAAACGAAGAAGAGATTGCGCAGAATGATCCAGCTGGTATTAATAATTTAAAGGCTGGCCGGTCAGCAGATATGCTCACACTGGACATTACCGTAAGTACGGAGGGCGACCAAACCGCCGTAGCCAATGGCGATTTAGTAAAGCAGTGGACGCAAAATGGCCGTAACTATTTTCATTATATACAAAACAAGCCGGGAATGTACATGCCCTTCGGTATTTTGTCGGCCAGGTACGTGCGTAGTCGCGACAGTGTGATGCTGGATCACAAGGTATATATTGATATTTATTATGATGCGCAGCACGGTGCCAACGTCAGCAGGTATATGCAGGCGTATAAGGATGGATTGAAGTATTTTAGCTCGGTGTACGGCAGCTATCCGTCCAACAACATCCGTTTGGTTGAGGCTTCTCCATACGGTCCGGGCGAAGGTTCAACGGCAACGCTCGATGTGCGGAACGAGCTTAACGGCTGGAACGCCAATTTTACCGGCCCCGATCAAAACGACTATCTGTATTCGGGTGCAACCTTTCAAACCGCCCAGCAATGGTGGCGTTTTCAGGTGGCACCTAACAACACCATCGGTTCCCTGGTGATACCAAAAGGGATATCCAATTATGCCTCACTGGTAATGAGCGAGAGGAAATATGGCAAGGCCAATATGCGCGATATCGTTTTGAGCCCCTTATGGTATTACTTATTTATTCGCAGGCACCAGGACGAGCCGGAACACCCCATTATCAAAGCTGATCAGTCTATCGAATGGAGTGCCAAGACCGGTACCGCGCTTTATGGATTGAAAGAACTGATAGCAGAGGATAGCCTGAACAATGCGCTTCGTGAATTTAAAAATGCCTACGCATTTAAAACAAGCGGACCATTCGCCGGCGCAAACGATCTGTATCGTTATCTCCAAAAACACACACCCGATTCGCTCCAATATTACTTAACGGACACCTGGCAAAAAGTAACGCTGTACGACAACAAGATCATATCGACCGAGCTAAAGTCGACAAATAAAAAAGATGAATACAAGTTTACGCTAAAGGTAAATATTGATAAAGTTTGGATAGACAGCAATGGCAAAGAAATTCCGGCTACCAACATGAACGATTATATCGATATCGCTGTATTCGGTGATGATACCAAAGGTAAGGATGGCAGGACGGTTTCACATTTCATCTACCGGAAACGCTTTAAACTAACGCGCGGAATGCATGAACTTAACTTTATTGCGAAAGGGAGGCCAAGAGCGGTAGCTATTGATCCGGTGGGCTACCTTATCGATAGGAATCCGGCTGATAACTGGCACTCGACGAAGCAATAAAAACTAACGCTTCCGAAATTAGGCCGGGGGTGGTATTTGGAGGAGGATCAATCTTAAGTCTGTTTTATTTTAATAAAAGTAAGGCTGTTAAAAAGCGGTTCGAAGAGTTTCTCTTGCGGACTCGAACATCCCGAAGCGGACTTCTTTAAATACTCGAACAAATTAGGTTTTTTTAAAGGCCTGATAAATTGCGCATTGAATTTATCAACGGTTCGACATTAGTCTTGCTCCCACTAGATCAACCCGAACAGGAATTTTTCTAATTCTCGAACCGATTAGGTTTTACTAAATGCCTGGTAGAATGCGCATTGAATCTATCAATCGATTCGATATTAGTCCTGTTCGGGCTTGAAATGCATCCAAGGTCTTTCAGACCTAACATGAAACTTTCGACGTTGGAAAAATTATCGATGATGTGGATAAACCACACCTGATTGATCCCGTTTGGCCAATTCCAAAATAACCATCTTTAGTGCTTAAGTTCAGGATTTTATGAAAAGAAAGAAAATTGGCGAAGAAGGGTCAGCGTAATAGGTTTATCCACTTATTACTCCTTGTCTTTAAAAGTTTTGACTTCACCCTTGTGCAGGCTTCGGTTCGGGTGCTGCACCTCCAACTCACCGGTGTCCAGGTTTTCGATCTCATAACTTTCGCTGGTTGGTTCCTGCAATGTCTCGCTCTCGCGTCCGTCGCCCAAGGACTTGCCTTTGCGGTCCGAACCGCTCACGTTCTCATTTTTTATCATGATCAAATTGTTTACAGGTCATCATCTTCATCGTACAGCGGTTCGGTTTCCAAGTCGCTGCTGTCAGTCTCAGAACCGCTCAGCGTTTCTGCGCCGGTTTCGGGATAGTCCTCCTGGTCTGCGGCGTCCCTTTCGGGCTTAAAAATGCGCGGGATAGCCTTTTCATTACTGGCCATTTTGGGGTCTTTGGGATCGGTCGTTTCCATGGTCATACGATATTTATGCTAATCAAATAACCCACCTTGCTGGTTCAATGTTTTCAGGAATTGAGATTTCTTATCTTTGCGCTTTAACAGATAATGGCCATGACTGAACTTGCACCCTGCCCGATCTGCGGATCCCCTTACACTTATGAATTCGAAAGCTTACTGGTTTGTCCGGAATGCGGGCATGAGTGGCAAGCTGCTAAAGAGATGACAATTGAGAAAGGTTTTGTCGTAAAGGACACCAATGGCAATATCCTGGTTGATGGCGACACGGTGGTGACCATCAAAAACCTGCCGGTAAAAGGAACCTCCCAATCCATCAAAGCCGGTACCAAGGTAAAGAACATCCGTTTGGTGGATAAGCGATCATAACATCGACTGTAAGATCGATGGCTTCGGCGCAATGGTACTGAAATCGGAGTTTGTTAAAAAAGCATGATGCTGATTCCTGAAATTGGACCGCTCAACAAAACTGCTTTTTAATTTCCGGCCGATCTTTGTGTTATTATGCTAAACACAATGGAAAATTCAGCAAAAGATACCTGGGTACTGGTAACCGGTGGCACCGGCTTTGTAGGCGTACATGTGATCCTACAGCTCATGCAAAAAGGATATAAGGTCAAAACAACACTCCGATCCTTGAAACGGAAAGAGGAAGTGCTGGATATGCTCCGTCATGGCGGCATTGCTGATTTTAAAAACCTGCGATTTATTGAAGCAGACCTGATGAAAGATGACAATTGGAAAGAAGCGGTCAGGAATTGTACTTATGTGCTGCATATCGCGTCACCGATCTTTCTGGCCCTGCCTAAAGATGAGAATGAAATGATCCGCCCGGCGGTAGAAGGTACATTGCGCGTACTGAAAGCAGCCAGGGATGCAGGCGTAAAGCGGGTGGTGATGACCTCCAATTTCGGCGCAGTAGGCTACAGTCATAAAGACCCTTACACCGCCATTACCGAAAAAGAGTGGACCGACCCGAACGAAAAAGGCCTGTCGTCCTATAATAAGTCGAAAGTCATGGCGGAACGTGCGGCCTGGGATTTTATACAGCGGGAAGGCGGCAGCCTGGAACTGAGCGCGATCAACCCCGTGGGGATCTTCGGGCCGTCTTTAGGGCCGGATATTTCCAGCGGCTTCGAGCTGGTCAAAAACCTGCTGGACGGCACTATGATGGCGATCCCTAATCTCACGTTGAATATCATTGACGTCCGCGATGTGGCCGACCTGCATGTCCGCGCCATGACGAGCCCGGCAGCGAAGGGAGAGCGTTTCCTGGCTTTGGCGGGCGGAAAGATCTCCATGCCGGAGATCGCCGGATTGCTTCGGGAGAAAATGCCGGTGATATCCGCAAAGGTATCCACGAAAACCTTGCCTGACTGGGTGGTCCGTATCGCCGCTTTGTTCAGCCCGAAAGCTAAGGCCATCGCTTCAATGCTGAAGGCTAGCCGTAATGTGAGCAACGGGAAAGCCCGCAACGTATTGGGCTGGGAACCCATCGCTACCAATGAAGAGGCCATCTTGTTATCGGTGGAAAGTATGCTTAAATTCGGCAATATCAAATGATGAGGGCCAGCGAGATCAAATCATGCTACATCGGGCCGGAGATTTCGCCCGAACAGTTCATTGCCGAGCATTTCTTTTTGTATATCGCTAAGGGAATCATTAATGGCTATGACGGGCACCGGTATTCCAGGCTGCTTGCGGGGGAGTACTGCCTGGTTCGCAAAAACCATCTGGCCCGTTATAACAAGGAACGGGTGAACGGCGAGTTTGAAAAGGTGGTAATCATCCTGGATGAAGGCTTTCTGAAAAAGTTCCAGGAAAAACACCCGGCTAACCTGCCTGCAGCCAAACCGGAGGCCGCATTTATCGCTTTACAATATGATGAGAGGATACCGGACTATATCGATTCGCTGCTGCCTTATTATGACCGTTCGGGGAAGATCGACGAGCAGGTCGCCGACGTCAAACGGGAGGAACTGCTACAACTATTGCTGCAGGCCCACCCTGAGCTGGCAGGCGTATTGTTTGACTTCGGCAAACCCGAAAAGATAGACCTGGAAGCTTTTATGAACCGCAATTATAAATTCAATGCCAGCATTGAACGCTTCGCCTATCTGACCGGACGCAGCCGTTCGGCCTTTAAGCGCGACTTCAAACAGCTCTTTAACGATACCCCCAGCCGCTGGCTGATCCATAAAAGGCTGAAAGAAGCCTATTTTCTCATCACTAAAAAGCAACAAAAGCCATCCGCTATATACCTTGACCTCGGCTTTGAGGATCTTTCCCATTTTTCCTATGCTTTCAAAAAGGCGTTCGGGCAGACCGCGAAGCAATTGCAGGGCAATATGGATCAAACCTCCTGCTGAAAATCTGGCATTGAAACTTTAATTTTTTCAGCGCAATTCTGCAATTTTTACCGCATTCAGCGCTGGCATAATGCTTGTAAAATGTCTGTTAAATCAATTCTTAAAAAATTTTAAAGGAGAATTAGGCCATGACACTTGTTAAATGGAACAACAAAACCGATAACGCGTTATTGCCAGGCTTTAACGACGTTTTCGAATCAATTTTTAGCGACACTTTTTTTAACGACCGGATGGTGCCACGTGTCCCTGCGGCGAACATCAGCGAAACTCCGGACAATTACCATATCGAGCTGGCTGCACCGGGCCTGAAGAAGGGCGACTTCAAACTGAACCTGGAACGCAATATCCTGACCATTTCGGTGGAACAATCAGCTGATCACCAGGATAACCAGAAGAACTAAAGCAAACGTGAATACAGCTACAGTTCATTCGTGCGTTGTTTCACGCTGCCTGAAAGCGCGGATGACAGCCGCATCGACGCGACCTATACCGATGGGGTATTGCGCATCGACATCGCCAAACGCGAGGAAGCGAAAACCGTACGCAGGCAGATCGAGATCAAATAAGTGGAACGATAGTTTTTAGGGCTTTGCGAATCTTTAAGATCATAAGTGTCGATCAACACTTCCATCTGATTTGCAAAGTGTGCAATTGATCTTTATAACCAATCAAGTGAAGCAGCTCATACTTGAGCCTACAGGCCACAAGACTCGACATTTTCTTGGAGGATTTACGTAGAATGGCGTTTTGAGGATTTGCTCGAAACGGCTGACCCAACTTGAAAAGTGATATCTAAACGATAATGAAAAAGAATGTCGGCTGATATAGGGTAATTCTTTTCTATCCGATATCGATAGGATTGAGTGGCAAACATTATGACTTTCATAGCGATATATAATCCGGAGCCGTTGATCAACGGCTCCGGATTAGAGTTCAGAGCGTTTTGTTTCACTTTGCCCATACTATATTTCTGAATCAGATATTTGAAATTTGATATTCATTAACACGATTCATCATTGGTCTAATGGACACGGAACAACATGGTCGGGCATGTCTCAATATCCAGCTTTATCCAGAATTTTTTGCAATGCCTTTTTACCACTTTCACTTTTGGGATTAATTTCCAGTGATTTTTGATACATTTTTATTGCTTCTTCCTTTTTTTCCGTCGGCTAAAAGCGCTTCAGCATAACTGTCATAAGCATTCCAACTGTTCGGAAACAGATCTACGTTGGATTTGAATGTTTCAACTGCTTGTTTATAGAAGTGCTGCTCTGGTAGATGATAAGGATTGTTACAAATATCCATTTCGATATCTTAACACCGTTAAAGTACCCCTGTAGTTGGCTTTTATAGGTAATTAGTTTTCCCAAATCAGCGGTAATCTTATCTCGCTGTACTTCGTAAAGTTTGTCAGGATTGTAATCCATATCAGGGCAATAACACTGGAAAACAACGCCAGATCTGGTAAAGCCTTCTATTCCTAAATCACCTTGCCAGGCAGGCATTTCCTGATAGTCGTCGCTTTCATATTTGTGCTTAAAGCATAGTTGGCAGAAATCTTCCCAGCTGTCGCCATTAAAAGTGCCGTAAATGGTTTTATACATTATAGTGAAGAGGTTTATATTTAGTATTTGGAAAATTAGTATAATATTAAATACTATCCTAATAATCAGTAAATTCTCATTCATACCAACTTGATGTACGCAACCTCACAAAAAGCGCTATGTCTGATCATTCCGCAATGGGCTCACTATTATTGATACCAAATATCCGTTTATCAGTGTACTTAAATCGCCAATAAATCAAGCGCCATTAATTTTGTTCAATGCAAAAACTTCAAAATTGTGTGAGAAATGTGTGAGAATAAAAAAACCCAACTCGCCAGAGTTGGGTTAAATCATTGATTTTAAGGCTCCTGAGGCTGGGCTCGAACCAGCGACCCTCTGATTAACAGGGAGAGGTTCGGCTCTTATATCAGATTAATAGCCAATGTCTTACAATCATCTAAAAAATTTCTGTTACGTATGTGTTACGCGTTAAACAGAAATACAATTAATTATTTCAAAGGTAGCGTAATCCATGATAAATTCAAATCATGTTGTAGTTGTTACTTTCAAAATTGAAACTGTTTTGAAGTCAATGCCGAAAATTCCTTCTGGATAGCGACCTAAATATCTTAGGGGCAGATATAAGAAACAAGTTGGTTATTCTGTCGTCAGCCCTTGGACAGATGTGCTGAAATGACTTTAGGGCAATCGCTAAATTTAAAGGCGCAAACCACCAAGTAGTTATCTATTGAGAAAATTTGTGCTGAGCAAGGCATTAATCGTACCGCGCTTTATTGCCGGCGATGCTGGCGCAAAAAAGTGGGGTAATTATTCATATTTCCTCTACCAGCGGGATGTTCCCGATATGGGAAGCCACGATGGCCTACAGTGTGGCTAAAGCAGCTTTAAACGCTTACAGTAAGACTTTGGCAAGTGAAGTAGCCGGTCAAGGGGTTCGGGTGGTTACAGTTTCACCGGGCTTGACCAAAACACCATCGATGGCGGCATTTATTACCGATCTCGCCGCTGGTGCAGGAATTAGTGTGGAGGAAATGGCAGCTAACCTGATGGCCAAACTCGGCGGTGTACCGCTTGGCCGCATGGCGCAGCCCGAAGAAATCGCCGAACTGGTTAGCTTCCTGGTATCGCCGGCAGCTTCTTATATCACCGGGGCAAACTATGTTGTTGACGGCGGAGATTTTCCGGTAGTTTAACACCGTTTAAACAATTTAAAAAGGCTGCCTTGATTTAAGACAGCCTTTTATGCTTATTTTTCTATAATAAATCCAGATCCTTAGCTACGTAATAGCTTGGTACCAACGGCCTGAAACCGGTTTGGGTTCTGAGTTTAGAAATGTCCATGATACCTTCAAAAGGATCGCTTAATGCGCCTTCGTTTGCGTCAAAAATTGCACTGGCTTTTCCTACGGATTCAACCAGTTCGTATAAAGAAATCGGTGCGTCATCCGCGATATTGAAGATCTCGCCCTTCAAATCCTTTGCCTGGATGAGCAGGATCAAAGCCTGGGCTACATCCAGGTGATGCACCATGTGCATGCGCGAACCGGAATGCCTTGTGAGCATTTTTAAATAAGGCAGGATCTCGGCAATATGAGGATCTTTATCGCCGTAAACAAACCCTAAACGCAGTACGGTTACGTCCAGATCCATTTTCAATAGTTCCTGTTCGGCTGCAATCTTGCTGGCTGAATAGGCCCGCGCATCATGGATGTTTACGACATCATCTTCACGGGCCGGGTGTCCGTAACCAGAACTGTACACATTGCCGGTACTGACAAAAATGAATTTCCGGATACCAGCTGCGATAGCGGCATTAGCCAGCGCGATCGTGCCGGTATGGTTGGTTTTTACGATACCGTCGTTATCTGTAAAGGTGCGGAACAGCGCGGCCAAATGAACGATAGCATCAACGCCTGCTACTGCCGGGGCTAAGGTAGCTTCATCAAAGAGATCGCCAACGATCACCGTTGCACCGAGTGCAGTCAAAGCCGCTGCTTTGGCTTCATCACGCACCAATATGTTCACTTCATAGCCTTTGGCTAAAAGCCGCGGGACAAATCTGCTGCCTACCTTTCCGGTAGCGCCGGTAACTAATATTTTCATAAAGCAAAGTTGTTCAGAAAATTGCCGGGCTGCTAAAGACAATCAAACCAATAAGTATGATTTTCAAACTTTTCTAAAAGACCTGGGCACGCTGCCGGTCACCCGCTTGAAATAATTATTGAAATAGGTGGGATAGTCAAAACCGAGGGCATAGGCAATATCCGCCACGCTCCAGTCGGTATGCTGCAGCAAGTCTTTGGCTTCGGCTACCACACGTTCCGCGATATGTACCGAGGTCGGTTTGCCGGTCACTTCCTTGACCGAACGGTTGAGATAATTAACATGCACGGAAAGACCTTCGGCGAAATCCTGCGCGGTCCGCAACAGAAGCGGGTCACTGCTCCGTTCTATTGGAAACTGCCTTTCCAGCAGGTCCATAAATAAATGCGTGATCCGCGTCGCCGCATTGATCACCGGCGAAGCGTGTTGCGAGGGTTGTATCCGCAGGGCTTCGTGAATGATCAGTTCTATACAATTCCTGACCAGGTCGCCCTTATGGGCATAATCACCATTATAGACCGTCAGCATCTTTCGAAAAATGCCGGTCATAAATACCACCTGTTCCGCGTTCAACCTGATCAACGGGCTATCACCGGCTTGGAACAAAGGTGATTCCTTTAATATCTCCGTCCGCTTGATAAACGTCTCCGTAAAAATGCAGGCGTAGCCGGTCGTATCAGCAGAACGGCGGACAACATATCTGGGCACATTTGGATTAACGAAAAAGAGCACGGAATCCTTTAGTTCCAGCAACCGGCCGCCATAGCCAATGGTCATATCCCCGGTAACCAGTCCCATTTTATAATAATCACGCCGTCCACGGGACACCGGTATGTCTGCTGTAGCAGGCAGCTCATGGACCTTGAAGCCGTTCAGCCTCAGGTCCCGCATATTTACCCCGGGTATTTCATCGAACATTTCAACGGCCATGTGGCAAAGTTAATAAAATCAAACCTGTACTTGAACTTGGCCGCGTATGGTTCCTCCGATTTCTTGGATTTACCGATTCGCTTCACAATAAATGGGTTCAAGTTCTGCCCGGGCTAAAAATGTGCTTTTCCTAAAAAATGGCAGTTTGTTGATGTTTTAGTTACAGCATAATATTGGGCTGACAAGCATTTGACAGACAGACATATAGGATAGTTACGGTCGTTCTGCTAAAGCTCCATTAGCAGCCTTTATGATCAATGTGGCAACTTCAGTCGGTCTTGAAGCAAAAACAGAATGACTGGCACCTTTTACTTCGACTTTGTGACTGTTCGCCCTTTTGGCATAAAACCGTTCCAGGTCAGGATTGATGATCCGGTCTGCTCCGGCAACCATATACCAGCTTGGCTTTGTGCGCCATGCCGCATTCTGGATGACACCATGAAATACCTTGTCGCTGGTCGGTGGTTGGGAAACAGCCATGAATCGTGCCCAGGCGGGATTTAGATCTGCTGCAAAGTCCGCAGGGAAACTTGCTGGTAAAATGTAGTCGAAACCATCCGCACCTTTTTGTAATGACTTGTAGGCTGATTGTATTTTTTTGCCCAGGTCAGCTTCATTCTCCCCTTTATCAGGGGCGTGTGCGGCAATATACACCAGACCTGCAACATGAGGATTATTTCCCGCTTCAGTAATAATCGCCCCGCCATAACTGTGACCGACCAGAATACAAGGACCATTCTGCTGGTCCAAAATTCTGATCGTAGCGGCAACATCGCCATCAAATGAGGTAAGTGTTTGCTGTACTATAGATACATGGTAGCCTTTTTTAACCAGTATTTCGTAAACAGGTCTCCAGCCTGATCCGTCAACGAAGGCACCATGGACTAATACAATATTGTTGACTTTTTTTGTCTGTGCCTGTAATTTAGGCATTGCTGCTGTACTAATAATAAAGGCAACTAATGCTATAAGAAAGCGATATTTTGTTTTCATGGTTGATACTTAAATTGATTACTGAAATTCGGTACTTTATGAACCAGAATTTATCTTGTAAGTTTTGTATACGATTTTTAAAGAATGGGCAATCTACCTGATGGAGAATCTAAGAGACAAATTGATTTTTTGGGGTCTGAATAATTATTTATTGCTGCGGTGTTAAACTTTCTAATTTATGCTAAAAGGCATATTCGTTACTTTTTCAGCAGCGGACCATACTTTAGCGGTAACATCCCTGTCAAGCGCTAAGGGGAAGATCGTTTTAATGACCGGTGCGCCGCGCAAACCGCCGAAGCCGCCCGGTGCCCACAATTGTCCGCCTTTAACATCTGCTGATAGGGCTGCGTGAACAAAAGACCTGGCACCGCTTTTAGGAGATTGCCCCATTAGCTTCATCCCGAACTTCATAAAAAAACGAGTTGTTGGAGATGGTATATTAGCGGCCAGATCAGTTCCCGCCAGACCTGGATGGGCTGTAAGGGATTTAATATTCGAACCGGAACGTTCCAGCTTTTTCTGTAATTCAATTGCGAACATGAGTACGTATAATTTGGTGATCCCGTACCATCGCATGGGGTCGGTCTTTTCTTTCCGTTCCAGAGGGTTCTGAATGTTTATATCCTGAGCTTTTACTTTTTCATATTCGTCGGAAGTAACGGTAATAATTCTACCTGATTCATTATCCATGTATGGTAAAAGTAGATTAGTAAGGAGAAAGGGACCGATGAAATTCGTTGCCAATTCGAAATCCCAGCCATCACTCGTCCGCGACTCAGCTGCCGCCATTACACCAGCATTGTGCAGCAGTATCTCTACTTTCTCGAAACGCCCGGCAACGTCCTCAGCAAATTCCCGTATCGAACGTGCATCCGAAAGATCTAATGGTAAAACATCTACGTCAGCATCCGCACTCGCCGATTTTAACTGTAAGGCAGCTTCTGCCCCCTTTTTTATGTTTCTGACACCAAGAACGACATGGTAACCACTGGCAACCAATTTTTGGGCTGCATAAAATCCAATCCCGGATGCGCCGCCGGTTACTATAGCAACCTTTTTTTTAGTTTTCATATGATATTTGATTATTAATTGATTTCTGCTTTTGCTTTAAGGCCTTCCAGCCAGATCTGATGGTAGTTATACATGCGTTTGGGGAACAGGACCTTGCCAAGCCGGCAAAGCCAGCCGTGTTGCGTCTCTTCAGTAACAACCTTACAGCCCGAGCCATTAGGAATGATCAGCCAGGCATGATAAGCTTTGATACCGGTACCCAGGGCCAGCCAGGCAATGCGTTCATTCGGTACGTATTCTTTCACTTCGGACTGGAGAGTGTTGCCGAATGTTTTCCATTTGAATACAGAACCTTTAACAAGATGGTCTCCATTGGATCCGACAATTTCTACATTAGCAGCATTAAAGTACCAGTCGGGCCATGTGGGGGCATTGGTAAGCCAGTCCCATACTTCCCTGGGGGTAGCATTGATCTGGATCTCGTTGTGTACGAATACCGGGCTGTTTGCCGGCTCAAAGCCGACCGGAAATAGTATCTTATCGTTTTTCATTGCTTTATTTTTAAATTATTGTTGGTGTGAAATAGCTTAGTTAGAAAATTTGCTGGTGATATCTTTGGCAAAAGCGAATCCCTCTTTACGAAGATGTTTTCTTAAAAAATAGCCGTTAAGGCCATTGAACCATGAGCCGATCCGCAGCCATGCATTCGGAAAATCTACGCCGATAAGGCATACGATGGCTGAGGTATTGGCAGATATCGGCCTGATCTGCATTTCCCATGGAACGCCGACCACGGCCGGCAACCAACGCCAGATGTAGGCCTTGGATCTTTCCGAGTAAAATTGAACGTGGGAAGGGGTATGATATTTAAGCTCGTAATGCTGTATGATCGTTTCATTTCCAATATTCTCGACGTTCACGGTGTAAAATACGCCGTCTTTAAAATGGCTGCCCATTGCCTGGTGCGCTTTGGAGTAGGAAGCATAATCCTGTTCGGTCATTTCGGTGACCCATTGATACAGGTCGATGCGTTCTGCCGGTAGATCAATGGGAAAACTGGCAGTATATCTTACGCCGTGTTTCCTGTTGACAGTTTGCTGATTTGACAAGGTTGTTTTCATGATGTATTTTTCTGTTGAGTGAGTTTATAAGATCAAATGATACGGTGGTGAACAGAGATCAGTACGCTGCATTCGCTGAGCTGCAGAAATTGTTTCTCGGATGGCCGTATCAATCTTTTGTATTCTTCCGATGTGAATACGCTGAATATCGCTTGTACATCCCTGAACCACAGTTCTGCCGTTCCGTCAAAAGACGGTTCAGGGAGACCCGGCATAGCTACAGGTAAAGCATGAAACTGGTCGTACTGTAGAACTTCGTTCTGAACAACCGGCAATGAACTGAACAGCCGGGCGTGTTCGTTCTGGTAGAACCACAGGAAATCCTCGTGGCTTTGCTGCGGGTTACGTTTGAGTAAAATGGTTAACTTGATCATGCCTTTGTGCTTTGATGACACAAATGTGCGGCAGGACCGGAAAGCAGAACGTTGACTTTGGTTAAGAAATTATTTGCGCAGCAAGCGTTTGCGCAGGCGGCTCAGGGATTCGGGCTTCACGCCGAGATAAGAAGCAATATGGAACTGGGAAACCTGGTTAAATAGTTGCGGATATTTATTTAAAAGGAATTGGTAACGGTCCTCCGGTGAAAGGAAAAGGAGCATTTCGATGCGTTCGTTGACCTGCTTATATACGTGCTCGGCCATTAATCGTCCGAAGCGGTCCCAAGCCGCTGATTTGGCGTAAATGGCTTGTACATCATCGTATTTAATAGTGAATACCTCGGAATCCTGCATAGCTTCCCAATAGTAACGGGATGGCTGCTGGCTAAGGAAACTGTTAAAATCAACAAAGAATTGCGGAGCCTCTACGAACCGGCTATTGATCGCGTTGCCTTCCAGGTCTACATAATACATTCTGAAGAATCCCTTATTGAGAAAATAAACGTGCCTGCATACCTGACCTTCCTCCAATAGATGGGTCCGTTTCTTAACCTGTATGGTAGCAAGCACCGGCTCCAGTAAACTCAGGTCCGCGTCGGACATAGGCGTGATCGATCGTATAGCGGCTTTTATGCTGTCCATCTGTCCGGTAAATTTAATAAATGAAAGGATAAGGTCAATCACATTTCTTAACCAAAGTCAACGAATTGCGATAGGCGTTGCCATGACCTTTGGGTTAGTAAAAAACACATAAAATCATGATCAAATTAAGCATCCTGCTAGCCAGGAAAAAAGAATTAAGCCACGACGAGTTTGTTAACTATCACAAAACAAACCATGCGCAACTATTTGCATCCATACCTGTCGTAAAGGAGAACGTAAAAAAATATGTACAATGTCACTCGCTGCCTGAAAACCCTCCAGGACTGCCAGCCCCGGTATACGACGGCATCACCGAGATCTGGCTGGACGATATGGATGCGCTTGGAAAAGTTTTCACTGATGAAGAGTATATGGAGATCATTCGCCCGGATGAGGAGAAATTCATCGATCTGCATGGTTGCAGCTTTCTGATCTCTACGGAAAATGTGGTTATATAGTTATTTGCTACAAACGGAAACAAACGATATCGTTTGTTTCCGTTTGTTATACCTATATTTTTTGACTACCAAAACGCCACCAATAGCGTATTGTGGCCGCTGCGGTTTCTGATACTATACTCGAATCAGTAGCTTAAAATGCTACTCTGCGCAAATCCTCCCAGAAAACAGTACGAGAATTGTCCATTTTGGGCTAGTAAAAGCAAGTAGCCCTTAACAAAATCTAAATGGTAACAAATAGTGCGAAACGTTGCAAATCAGCCATAAAACGGTTCGAGTTTAGTCTTGCCCGGGCAATAACGTGCCTTTGTTCTGAAAAAAGGTTTTGTTGATTTTTAGTTTTTCGCTTCTTGGTCTTTTGTAATCGGGTTATTTAAAATACGCTCCATAATTTATGTTAGAGATTAAGCCTGTGAAGCGGGTTTCATCTTAGCTCTTGCATTGTTTTTGTAACGCAGAATAGCTCCTTCCCTATCTTTCGCTAACTCTTTAACTACATCAACCGCACCGGGGGGATTGTACTTTGATCCCCAAACCATGAGTTCCGCAATAGCAGGAATCAGATCAATACCTTTTTCAGTAAGGCTGTAGATAAATTTGTTTTTCTTTTCTTCAGAGACAGTCGACTCAATAAAACCGTGTTCCTCCAGCAGATTAAGCCTGTCTGCCAGAACATTAGTAGCTATCTTTTCTTCAGACGCCAAAAATTCCCCATAAGTTGATTTCTCGGTAAACACTAAATCTCTTAAAATTAATAACACCCACCTATCCGCGATAAAATTTAAAGAATAAGCCACCGGACAGTTGGATCGATGCTGCACTACTTTCATGACATTCAAATGTTAATTTTTACTTGCTCATAGCAAGTAAAATAATATACCTTTGTTTACTTGCTAATAGCAAGCAAAATTAAAGAATAATAATTAAACGAAAAATCGAAGTTATGTCATTAGTTACATCATTTGAATGGCGCTACGCTACCAAAAAGTATAACACATCAAAAAAGATCGATCCGGCTGTGCTCGAAGATCTGACAGAGACAGTACGCCTTGCACCATCATCGTTCGGTCTTCAGCCTTACAAATTTCTGCTCATCGAAGACAAAGCAAAGCTGGAAGAAATCAGCAGAGCGGCACACGGGCAGCCACAAATCACTACTGGTGCACACGTGATGGTGTTGGCAGTGGAAACCGACATTGACGAGAAAACTGTAGCCAGCTATATTGATAAAGCGGCAGCAGCAAGGCAAACAGAGCGTAAAAACCTGGAGCCACGTGAGCAATTCGTGAACACAGTTTTGAGCAAACTTGATTACAACCAGCGTATCTTCTGGGCGGAAAAACAGGCATTTTTGGCTGTCGGCGTTTTTGTAAGTGCCGCTGCTGAAGCTGGTATTGATGCTTCTCCCATGGAAGGTTTCGATAACGCAGCTGTTGATGCTATCCTCGGTCTGAAAGAAAAAAACCTGACATCTGCTTTATTATTTGTGATCGGATATCGCTCGGAAGAGGATGAATTTGCGGCGATCCCCAAAGTGCGCAAACCCAAAGAGGAAATTTTTCAAACCATCTAATCCAAAGCACATGTCAAATTCAAAAGTGATCGTGCTCGCTGAGATCCCGGTGAAACCGGAATTCCTGGAAGAGGTGAAAGCGATCTCCGCTAAAGCCCTCATTCCGACACTTCAAGAAGAAGGTGTGGAAACGTTTTATCAGACCGTAAAGAATGACGATCCGAATACGCTGGTGTTCTTTGAAGTCTTTAAATCTCAACAAGCGCTGGACGAACACCTGGCAGCTGATTATACCAAAGAATTTTTCGCGGCTGTTAAAGACAAACTGTCCGGCAAACCTGTATCCTCAATTTTAAGTGAATTTTAAGGCTATGACAATGGATAAAAAGATTATCAACCAGCCGTTTAAACAATTACGCCTGACCGGTAACGGTCAGCCGGAAGATGTAGTAGAATTGCACGAAGGTGTGATCACTTCGCTCGGGCCTAACGAGGTTTTAGTGGAAATGGAAGCCGCGCCGATCCATATATCCGACTTTATGCTTGTCGGCGGGATTTACGGGGTAAAACCCTCTTTTCCTGCTCCTTTGGGAGCAGAAGGAGTAGGGCGGGTAATCGACGTCGGCTCAGGGCACGTTACCGATTACTTGGGTAAACGGGTGATCATTCTACCATACTACGAGCAGGGAACCTGGGCTACCCATCTCGTGGCCCCCTTGAAGAACATTGTGATAGTTGATGAGGGCATCGACGCCACGCAACTTGCGCAGCTCACTATTAATGCGGTAACCGCTTTTCTGACGATCCTTGACTATTCTGAATTAAACCAAGGTGACTGGATCGGCCAAACGGCAGCCAACTCCGCTGTTGGGCAATACGTGATCGGGCTGGCGAAGATCAATGGCTGGAAAACATTAAATATTGTCCGGAGAGCCGAATCAGCGGAATTCGTCCGGTCAATCGGCGGAGACGAAGTCGTTATCATCGGTGGCAACCTGGCGACACAGATAGAAAAAGCGTTGGATGGTAAGCAACTGGATCATGTCTTGGATACAGTCGGCGGTACAACCATTGGCACGATAGCTGGTTTTCTCAAAAGCCGGGGCTCTATTGTAGGTTACTCCAGTGAAAGTGGTCAAACGCCTGTTATACATCCGCTCGACCTTTTTTATCGCCGGTTACATTACCACGGCTTTTGGGTCATCGACTGGTTCAGGATAACCCCCAAAGAGCAGATCGACAGGCTGATCCAACATTTGACCGGCTTGGTAGGTGAAGGCAGGCTTTCCGCTACTGTTGGTGGCACTTTCTCTATTGAAAAGTATCAGGAAGCCTTTCAGGCCGCAAAACAACCCGGCCGGCCAGGCAAATACTTTTTCACTTTTAACCATTAAATTATGGAACCTAATCAAAATGGACAGCCAAAGATTTTGGTTGCAGGTGCCAGCGGGCACCTCGGTCGCCGTGTATTGGAAATTTTAAGCGAACTTGGTCATACAAATTTTGTTGGCGCAAGCCGTACTCCCTCCAAATTACAAGCGTTTACCGATGCGGGTATCGAGACCAGACGGGCTGACTTTGATGAGCCGGAAAGTCTTCGGTCAGCTTTCGAGGGCATTGAACGCCTGCTCCTGATCTCGACGGATGAGCTGCATACGCCCGGCGCACGTGCCCGTCAGCATATCAACGCGATCAACGCAGCTAAAGCGGCGGGTATCAAACATATTGTTTATACCTCCATGCCAAAGCCTGAGCATGCAACAGCAATCCCTTTTGCTCCGGATCATGTAGCCACCGAGGAAGCACTTAAAGCGAGCGGTATCGAATTTACCAGCCTGCGCGTTAGCTGGTACGCCGAAAACCTGCTTGGTTTTCTTCCGCAAATCATAGCTGCCGGTAAATGGCCCAACGTGGCAGGAAACGGCCGTATCGCTTACGTTGCTCGTGAAGACGTGGCTCAGGTAACAGCATCAGCCTTACTCAAAGCACATGGAAAAGCCTATTGGGATATCACCGGCGCCGAGTCTCTTACCGTTCAGCAAATTTCAACAATAGCCAGCGAACTATTTGAAAAGCATATCGATGTGGTACAGGTTGACGATTCGGAGATAGCCGAAGAGCTGGCATCGATCGGCATCCAGCCCAATTTTGCGCCTACTGTGATCATGACCGATATGAATACACGCGCAGGAAACTTTGATATGCACAATGACCTGATTAGGCAGGTAACCGGAAGGGATCCCGTCACCTTAAAAATATTCTTTACAAAGCACCGGAACCTCTTCCTGACTGATCAAAAGCTATAAAAAGCATTCAATCTTAAGAAACAACATTTAACAATAACAAATCATGAATATTACAAACAAAACTATCCTCGTAACCGGTGGCGGTTCAGGAATCGGTTATGCAACCGCAAAATATCTAAGTGAAAAAGGCAATAAAGTGATCATATCCGGCCGTAATGCTGAAAAGATTGAGAAAGCCGGCAAGGAATTGGGACTGGATTACATTGCCTGTGATGTAACCGACGCAGTCGCCGTGAACAGCCTGGTTAACAAGCTGGAGTCGGAATATGCCGATCTCAGCGTTCTGATCAATAATGCAGGCGTAGCCAATTTATATAAACTTGGAGAGGGTGCAGGAGCTTTCGAAAAATCAAAGCAAGAGTTTGAAACAAACTATTTCGGCCCGGTTCGCCTGACTGAAGCTTTGCTGCCATTATTGAAAAAGCAGCCGGAGGCAGCTATTGTGAACATCACCTCTAACGTAAGTTTTCATCCATTAGTCGTGTTGCCTACCTACTCAGATACTAAAGCCGCTTTGCATTCGCATACTGTAGCGTTGAGGTTAACGCTTTCTAAAGAAACCAACATTAAGTTATTTGAAGTGATGCCTTCGCTGATCAATACGGACGCAACCAAAGAAATGGGCGGCGAGCAACATGGTTTACCGCCGTCAGTGGTCGCTGAAGATATTTTTAATGGCATTGAAGAGGATCGTTTCGAGATCTATGTCGGTGAAACCGGAAGACAATGGGCCGATTATTTCGCAAACCCTGTTGCTGCGGTGGAAAAGTTCAATCAGGATTTATTTTAATCCATTTTAATTGAAAGGTGACGCGGCGCTGTTCCCAATGTTGGGGAAACGGCGTTGCCCGATCCTAATGCTATGAAAGTATATCAATTAAACCAATTTGAGTAGTGAAGGACGACACGTCAATTCATATGACGAACGTGGAAAAGGTCTGGGGCGTTACGACGTTCGCTTTTGTGAGTCGTGTTGTTTGGGTTTGTGTTGATTTGGGAGGCCGGGGTGATAACCGGGCTCCCTTTTATGAATGATTAACTACGTAAATTTTAAAATCAGAATATGGAATGGTATCATTATGTTGCCGCTTTTTTTGCCGGAGCTTTCCTTGCCAACACGGTGCCGCACTTTGTACACGGTATATCAGGCAATAAGTTTCCCACCCCATTTGCCACACCAAGAGGAGTTGGCCTATCGTCGTCTACTTTAAACGTTTCTTGGAGTCTATTTAACTTGGCTGTCGGATGGCTGCTGTTGGTCAGTGTGCACGTCACCCAATTTTTATCGTTGCAAATAACGTGCTTCGTTGGCCTATCGTTAATGGCAGTGATGTTAAGTAAGCGCTTTCAAGCAAAACATAAGGACTAAAATTCGTTGCTATCTAAAAACATCACCCGCCCATCATTTTTCGGACAAATCGGTAACTTAGCTTATTTCAGGACCTATGAATCGATATTCCGGGAGACTTGACAAAGCTATTTCGTGCGCTTTGGAGCACAGAGTTGTGTAAGCAATAAGAAAACCGCGATTAATCATCAATAAATTAATATGGTCTAAGCGTTACGGAATTAACTTTTTGCTATTCGGTAACGGGGTGATCATTGGCGCCAGAATGTCTCAAGCTTTACAGCTAATCTGATGCTTTTCCGATTTCAGATAGTCTATGTTGTCTTTGTACTATTATGGTCGGGTGCTGGCATTTCGCAGTTGTTGCTGACAATGCTTTGTACCCCTGGTATCCATTTCGTCAGATATCGGGTAATTTCGGTCAGAAAATATATTTATTGATAGCCGATTTGAAAGCTTCCATAAGTTCAGCGCCAACCTCCTTTTTGCACTAAGGGACGTCTTATGCTTTAATATCAGACTTTCCACTACAACATTGTGCTTTTTGGCTACACTCGCTTGTCGGCACCTTCCCAATTTTGCATTACAAAAACAAGTGAAATGCAAAAAGGAATAAAAAATTGGACTGCATCCCAGATCCCACGAAGAAACGGAGGTTTAGCTGTGATTACTGGTAGTACGGAAGGTGTGGGATATGAAGATGCACTGGCATTATCATCAGCGGGATGGAATGTAATCATGATGGGGCGTAACGCTCAGAAAGGGGCTGAATCGATCACTAAAATTCATCGGCAGAATCCTAAAGCAAAAGTGAGTTTTGAAAAAATAGACCTGGCAGACCTGGCCTCGATCAAAGCCTTCGCTTCCAGAATGATCTTAAAAGACCAAGCCATCGATCTCTTGATCAATAACGCAGGTGTAATGACACCCCCAAAGCGGATCGAAACAGCCGATGGTTTTGAATTGCAGTTCGGCACCAACCATATTGGCCATTTTGCACTGACAGCACAATTGCTACCGTTATTACGCAAATCAACGGATGCCCGCGTGGTTACGGTATCAAGCGTAGCCAATCGTGCAGGAACGATCAATTTTTATGACCTTCAGTCAAAGTCTTCATATTCTCCAGGTAAAGCATATAGTCAGTCAAAACTTGCCAACCTGATGTTTGCTTTGGAACTTCAACGACAAAGTGAAAAGCACGGTTGGGGAATAACGAGTATCGCTGCGCATCCGGGTGTGTCACGAACCAACCTATTGATCACTGGTGCAGGAAGATGGAGTGTTGCGGGGATAATGAGAACACTTTTTCCGTTTTTGTTCCAGCCAACTGCACAAGGAGCCTTGCCGACGTTATATGCAGCAACCTCTCCGGAGGCTAAGGGAGGTTTGTATTACGGCCCGAACAAAATGATGGAGACCAGGGGATTTCCTGCTATCGCAAAAATACCTGCACAGGCAAAGGATGCAGATGTTTTCTTAAAATTATGGAAGCTATCTGAAGAGTTAGCAAAAGTGAAATTTTAGTTTGCGATTTTTTTAATTAAAAGCTTCTATTTAATTTAAAACGATGATCAAAAATAGCATATCCTTAGTATTACTAATCGTATCCGTGACACTGAATTTCAAACATGGCTGGGATGCATTCCATTACAAAGACCATCCCGAATCCGCAAAAATGATGTCCGAACTAGGTATCAGCGGATCGTTTGTTCCTTTTTTAGCGTTGTTTATTGTTTTGATAGCTGTGCTCTTGCTCATTCCTCAGACTTACTTTCTGGGCAACTTGCTGAACGCAGTTTCGATCCTTTTTATCATGTGCCTGGCTGCACGCGTGGGCAATTTCAAAATGGCGCTGTTAGAGATCCCATTTTTAGCCATACCCGTGATCATGATCGCCCTAAAATATCCATTCAAAAATTGATAACTTGCCCTATGCCAAATACCAAGCCTTATCGGATACGATCTATTACGGAAATCCATCGTTTGATGGAATTGCCCAAACCCCACCATCCGCTCATCAGCATCGTTGACCTGAAAGGCCTGAGGAATATTCCGGGCATCGATGCCGTAATATTTGACCTCTATGTCGTATCCATGAAAAGGGGCTGCGACCACCTGTTCTACGGCCAGCAAAAGTATGATTTTGATGAAGGGTTGATGGGGTTTATGGCCCCTGGCCAAATCCTGCGGGGTGAGGTGAATGGTGTGCCGCATCACCTGGAAGGCTGGATGCTTTTCGTGCATCCTGATTTTCTGTGGAACACTTCGCTGGCTACCAAAATCAAGAAGTATGAATACTTTGGTTACGCCACCAATGAAGCATTATTTCTTTCTGACAAAGAAGAGACGGTGATCAATGAACTGATCAAAAATATCCGGACAGAATATTATGCCAACATTGATAAGTTCAGCCAGGACATTATCGTCTCCAATCTGGAAACACTTCTTAACTATGCCGAACGTTTTTACCAGCGCCAGTTCATCACCCGTAAAATCACTAACCACCGAATTTTGAGCCGCCTGGAAGAAATCCTGAGCGGTTATCTGAACGATGAAGCTTTGCTTTCAAACGGGTTACCTTCAGTACAATATTTTGCCGATAAACTGAATATTTCTTCAAAATACCTGGGTAGCTTGTTGAAACAGCTGACCGGTCAGACCACTCAACAAATCATACACGAAAAACTGATCGAAAAAGCTAAGGAAAAATTATCCGCCACAGATTTTTCTGTCAGCGAGATCGCATATCAGCTCGGTTTTGAGCATCCGCAGTCGTTCAACAAGTTATTCAAAAGTAAGACCAGTCAAAGCCCATTGGATTTCAGGCAGAAGTTCAATTGATCCGTATATTTTCCTTGAAGCCGGGAAACCCAAAGAACTAGATGAAACAAGATTAAATATCCCACGGGGTAATACCGATTATCGTATTAATCTTCAAGCCTTATTTTAAAGCGCCGTTGAAAATGGTTAAAGTTAGTTACGTTCATAAATATTAGTACTTCTTGGCGCATCCGTCTCATCATCGGTGTCAATTTCCGCGCTTATTAATTTTTCACCCCCGGTCGATTTTAACCTGTGTTAAAATTTCAACGGCGCCGGTGAGGTAACTTTGGAGTGTCTAAAAATAAATAAAAACTATGAAACGCACAGGAAACGCACACTGGAGTGGCACATTACAGGAAGGGAAAGGAGAGATCAGTACACAAAGCACCGTTCTTAACAAAACCCAGTATTCTTTTAAAACCAGGTTTTCAGATGGTATCGGGACCAACCCTGAAGAATTAATCGCAGCGGCACATGCTGGCTGTTTCACCATGTCTGTGAGTGCAGCTCTGACCCAGGCTGGTTTTACGCCTGGCGAGCTGTCAACCGAGGCCATTGTTGACCTGGACCTGCAGGCTTTGGTGATCAATGGAATACACCTGGAACTTAAAGCCAGCCAAATTGAAGGGGTAGAAGAAGAAACATTTCAGCAAATTGCAGAAGGTGCAAAGGCGAATTGTATTGTTTCAAAATCATTAAGTGTTCCGGTTACCCTGAACGTGGTTTATGCATAAATCTTTAAATGGATATAAAATTAGGTGAATGAACACCCTTCCCTATTCTATCTCCCATTTAAATAAAAATATTGAAAAACTGTTTGAGGGCTTGTGTTACAATGGTGATGATCGGAGGCTGCTCCCGGGTTTTCCGGGACAGCTTTTCTTAGGTTTGGCCTGTTTATCCTATCGAAAACTTATAATTGCTGTTAGAAATTAAAGATCATTGGAAAACTTCTAGCCAAAAAAAGACAATATTATCTGTTTTACCGAAACACAAAGATTTTCCTGAAGCATCAACACTTAGATTAAAATTTCTTAAAAATGGAATACAGAACATTAGGAAACTCAGGGCTGAAAGTACCGGTACTGAGTTTGGGCACGGCTACATTCGGCGGTGGCAATGAGTTTTTCAAAGCCTGGGGAAGCACGCAGGTAGAGGAAGCCAGCAGGATGGTCAGGCTTTGCTTAGAAGCCGGCGTCAATCTTTTCGATACAGCCAATGTCTATTCGGATGGCCTTTCGGAAGAAATATTGGGGAAAGCCCTGCAAGGGTTGCGGAATGAGGCATTAATCTCGAGCAAGGCGACTTTTCCGATTGGTAAGGGCCCTAATAATTTCGGGTCATCACGCCAGCACCTGATCACGGCCTGTGAAGACAGCCTGCGACGTTTGGGTACCGATCATATCGATATTTATCATATGCATGGGTTTGATGCCACCACCCCCATTGAGGAAACACTGAAGGCCCTGGATTCACTGGTGAATAGCGGTAAGGTAAGGTACATTGCCTGTTCAAATTTTTCCGGATGGCACCTGATGGAATCCCTTTCGGTATCGGAGCGTCACGGATGGTCCCGTTATATTTCACAACAGGTATATTATAACCTGCTGGATAGAGAATATGAGTGGGAGCTGATGCCCCTTGGCATCCAGCACAAAGTTGGCAGTATGATCTGGAGCCCGCTTGCAGGAGGTAAACTAAGTGGTAAGTACCGCCGTAACCAACCGCTTCCACAGGACGCGCGTGTTGCCCAGGGAGGCGACAGCCCAACTGACGAAGCCGCATTGGAAAGATTGTACAGGATCGTGGATATCCTCGATGAGCTTTCGGTGGAGACGGGAAAATCATTATCCCAGATTGCATTAAACTGGCTGCTTCAGCGTCCAACCGTTTCGAACATCGTCATCGGTGCGCGTAACGAGCAACAATTAACTGAAAACCTAGGTGCACTTGGCTGGAGGTTAAGCCTGGAACAGGTTAAACGACTGGATGCAGCAAACGATGTTAAGCCGATTTACCCGTATGCACATCAGCGGATGTTCGGCATGTTAAATGCCGCACCTGATCTATATAGCACTTATTGATTTGCAGGCTACCCCTAAATGGGGTAGCCTTGTTTTTAAACTTCAAACTAATGCCACTCATAACCATTACTTCCCACAAAGGCCGAACAGCAGAACAAAAGCAAGCCATAGGAGAAGCGATCCACGCCTCCATTGTGACAGCAGGCGTGCCGGCCGGAGACCGCTTTCAGCGCTTCCTGGATTTGGATCCGGAAAGTTTCATCTATGATAAATTTTACCCCGACCTGGAAATCGGCCGATCTGCAAACTTTATCATCATCGAAATCCTGTTTTCCGTTGGACGGAGCGTCAAAGTAAAACGAAAGATACTGGAATTGCTGGTCTGTAAAATGAAGGAGCTGGAGTTTTCACCGGAAGATGTATTTGTGAGTTTTCAGGAAACCGCATGGGAGAATTGGTCATTCGCGAAGGGGGAGCTTATCCATATTTGAGATAGCTCCCTGAAAACCAACCTGCTAAAACTAACCTTACCTCTGTAGGATGAATTTCATAAACCAACGAAATTATCTTTTATTTTTCAGTCAGCTTGACTCCGTGCAAGCTTATGAAACATATTTATATGATGCCGCATTGGCTTCTCAAAATATGGCTCGGCTTTATGTGAAGACTGAAATTAATTAGCTGATTAGCGCTTTATCCAGTAGTCAGGGAACAATCAGACGATTACACCGAGGCAGGATTTCCTCGCAGTCAATTCGGATTTCCATACCGAATTACTGGACACAAAGGGCTAAACCATTACCTTTGGAGATGTAAATATTGACAATCCAGCAATTACCTCTCCTATAAACTTCAAATGTCAACACTTTTCAGATACAATCATTTAGATCCTGATTGTTCATTGATTCGATCGTTTCCGGAATAATTGAAAATTGCATCAGGTGGTGTGAAAAATGTTTTTGTTGCCAAATCACCCATTCGCTTTTGACCAGCGGCCCAAACCTGGGATGAACCTCTGCATGCAGCTCATCTACAAAATGCTGGTCAAAGCGGTATAGTTGCTCCATCAATTGTCCAACAGCATCATTCAGATCCATAGTAAGATAATGTGGGGGCAGTTCCCCTATATAATAGTTTTTTGGTATGATAATATCTGTATAGATCATTATTTCTTTGTTCCTAAGGGCCTGTTCCTCGGACACGATGCAGCAACAGGGTGCTTTACCATTGCTCCATTTAACCTCATCCGCCAGGTGTGCGACCATTTGTTGCGGTTTCATTTTTCCCCATAGTGGCGATACATGCTGCTGAAGGCTACTTACCGTCTCGTGGAATATTTCCCTGTTCCTAATATAATCTGAAATCTCAATCATTTTCCCTTTGCTTTTTCATGGAGGCATACGTCCCCCGCTCCATGACATGCAAAGCCTTTACCAAAGATTAAAGTACAGATAACCAGCACAATGACAATATCTACCCAATTCTAATTCACGTCATTTAGTAATTTATAATGTACCTATTACGCTATTTAGGAGACCATCAAACCATTATTGAGGATCCCAATGATCGGATCGGCAGAATAACAGAAATAAAATCCAATTATGAGCAGCAAGGAACTAATGAAGTCTTTGCGTCAAAAAAGATAATTTTGTCTATTTTTTAACATAGGTTAAAGTCTTTTAAACTTTTAGATAAGATTTTTGCCTGATCTAATTTATATCTAACATGGAAAATAATCAAAATCAGGAATCATTCATCCCGGATGGTAACAATCAAAATGGACAACACTTTGATTACATTATCGTTGGCGCGGGTTCTGCTGGCTGCGTAGTGACAAGACGGTTAGTTGACAACGGGGCTAAAGTGCTTTTACTGGAAGCGGGAGCGCTCAATCCCCAGCTCGATACCGTCGACAATCCGTTGAGATGGCTGGAAAATATCGGCAGCACCCACGATTATCTTTACCCTTACGAGCCCAATGATACGCTGAACGGCAGGACGATATTCGCCCCACGCGGTAAATTAGTGGGTGGTACCGGAAGTATCAATGCAATGATTTGGGCACGTGGCGATAAGCAAGATTACGATCATTGGGCGACTTTAAGCAGTAAAAAATGGGCTTTTGATTCGGTACTGCCTTTATTTAAAAAGATTGAAGACTGGGAATTTGGAGAAGACGAGTTCCATGGAAGCGGCGGACCGCTCGGCATTGAAACTGCTAAAGGGTTTGGCGAGATCGATCTTGGATTTATTGAGGCAGCTAAATCATTTGGATATCCTTACAGGCAGGACATGAACGGAGAAAATCCATTTGGTGTGAGCCCGGAACCCCTGACCATAAAATCAGGGAAACGGACTAGTCCTTTTAGCGCTTACCTGCAACCTGTACTCGGCCATAAAAACCTGAGCCTTGTTCCACAGACAGTAACGACCAGGTTGATAATCGATGAAGAAAAGATCTGCAGAGGTGTGGAATACACTAAAGATGGACAACCCCACACCGCATTTGCTGGAAAAGAGGTAATAATCTCAGCAGGTACATTTGAAAGCCCGAGATTACTAATGCTCTCCGGCATAGGGGAAGCTACTGAGCTGGAATCTGTAGGAATTGAATCCATTATAGACCTGCCCGGTGTCGGTAAAAACCTGCAGGATCATCCTTTGCTTTCCATCACCTTTGAAGCCAGTGTTCCTGTCGGTCCATTTACCAATAACCTTGGCGGAACGATCATGTACGGCAAAAGCACTACCGCAAAAACTAAATCTGATCTGATGTACATACCGATCCAATATCCGGTCCAATCTGCTGAGATCATGGCCAAGCATCCGATACCGGAGAACTCATTCAGCCTGTTTGTTAACCTGGTTGACGTTAAGAGTACAGGTACTGTCCGGTTGACCTCCGCTGATCCGGCTGCACCATTAAAAATCCAGCCCAATATCCTGCAGGCTGAAGAAGATATGGAGGCGATGATCAGTGGTGTTGAATTGGCGCTGCAACTGGCTGAAGAGCCGGCACTCAAAAAACTCATTCGTAAATGGGTTGCTCCAGCGGATTTCGGGGATAGGGCATCTATCAGGGAATTTATTAAGGACGCTTGCGGGACTTATTTTCATCCGACTGGAACCTGCGCCATGGGGAATGGGCCACAAGCGGTCGTGGACGCGGAATTAAAAGTGCGTGGCATCCAGGGCTTGCGCATTGCTGACGCTTCAGTCATGCCAGTCATACCAACCGCAAATACCAATGCGCCAACTATGATGATCGCTGAATATTTAGTAAAGGAGCTGATTGGTTAACCAACGGATAACCCTGTAAAAAAGCAGCCGGAGTGAATACTTCCGGCTGCTCAATTAGACCTATATTATTCTAATAATTAAACACAGGTGTTTCACCAGCCATTAAATGATTATAGGCAATGGCATACTCAGAAGCTGATTGCTGATTTTGGCCAGTTATTAGTTTTCCATCCACCACAACACGCGGCTCCCAAGGATCGGTACATTCATACAAGATGCCGGCACCTTCCATCACAGGCTGAGGGAAATTGGGGATGAAGTTAATTCCATAAAGGGCTTCTGCCTGGGTATCTTCCTCTCTTGAAAAACCAGTAGCATGTTTTCCTTTCACCAACTCAGGGACGTTTCCAAGCGCGATTGAACCATGGCAGATGGTACCGATAAATTTACCGGCGCTCCAAAAAGCCTCCAGTATATTTTTCACTTCGGTATTCGGATACAAATCGACGGCAGGGCCCCCTCCCCCCACCACATGCAGGGCATCATAATCCGATACATTGATCTTATACAATGGAATGGTGTTCTCTATTTTATCGATAAGGACCGTGTCTGATAGAAAGCCCTTACTCACCAGGTCGGCTTTCTCCCAGGATTTCTCGGTATAAGGATCGCTGGTCGGATCCATTATAACTTTACCACCCTGCGGGCTGGCAATGTCGATCTCATGTCCGGCTTCTGAAAAATGCCAGTAAGGGTGGGTTAACTCGGCAAGCCAAAAGCCTAACTGCGCCGAACTAACAATAAATAAAATTTTCATAAAAATGGAATTTGTTAAAGTTTAAAGCATGCGAATCTGGTAAGCGGAAAATAAACCAATTAAGACAATTTTATCTTTTTAAGAACCATGATGAGTTTGCCAGTTAAGTAATAAACCTTACGGAAAACAAACCGGCTTCTAAAAAATAATTCAACCTTTAAATCCGCTTCACTATTCAACTGGATACCTAAACAAATGCCACGTTGTAATTTCCTTAATTACAGTACTTTCTACGATATTATTAAAATCAAAATTACGAAATAACGAGTTTTTGATTTTCAGCTAACGACCTCGCGTAAAAGCCGCAACCATTTCGAAAAGAGACCATAAATTTCATTGCGCATTAATTTGACTTAGGGAATATTTTGAAATAGATAATATTATCTATTTTGGCAACATTATTTTTTACCTGGAAAATCCTAGTGGCCAGAAGCCTCTTATAACGGTTCAACACCAGGTAATTTTTAACGACACCATTTAAACAAATTATTACTCTTAAAAAATTATGAAAGCGATCGTATTTGACACTATCGGAACCCCATCTGATGTTTTGTATTTATCTGATATTAAACTTCCTGAGGTCGGGGATCATGACGTACTGGTAAAGATGTCAGCATCCCCTATCATTCCAGGAGATTTTTTATTTATCCAAAATATGTACCCCGAGCCCAAAAAACCAGTTCTGCCACATCAGACAGGTGGCAATCACGGATGTGGGATCGTGGTAAAAACCGGTAAAAATGCCATCATTAAACCAGGCACTTTCGTTTTTTTCACATATTATAATACATGGGCAGAATTTGCCGTCGTACCTGAAGGATGGCTAATTTCCCTGCCGGCAGATTACTCATTGATGAAGGCATCACAGTTTGTCAATTTAATTACTGCGCTGGACCTGGTCAAGGGCTCGGGCGTTAAAAAAGACGGCTGGCTGGTTCTTACAGCGGGCTATTCGACTGTTTCATTATTAGCTGCCCAGTTTGCCAGAGGCCTTGGTATCAAGGTTATTTCCATCGTACGTAAACTAAAATCCGGCGATGGCCCGGAAAACCTGCATGCAGATGCGGTAATTGATCTTTCTGAGGAGGCTTCATTGCGAGGTACGTTATTCGAATTAACAGTTCAAAACGGCATCAATGGCGTAATTGATAATGTCGGGGGCAAAACCATGGAGGATCTCATACAGGCCTCTGCATTCGGCAGTACAGTAGTTATTAACGGGAATATGAGTCCTGATAAATTTGAACTGCACAATAACCACATTTTGTTCAATGGCTTATCTATCCGTCCATATATCTACCGGTACCTTTTATCCCCACCAAAGCCGGAGGACCAGCCATTCCTGGATGAAGTGATCAACCTTTCAACCCGGGAAGGCTTTGAAGTAAAGATAGCCAAGGTGCAAAAAATAGAGGAATACCGGGAGGCGGTATCACTGACGCTTACCAACGCAGGTGAAGGTAAGCAGGTCTTCCTCTTTTAAACTCAGGTAATAAGCGCATTGCTTAAATTATCAGGTCAGGATACATTCTTTATTCAAGGGTGTGTCCTGATTCAATCATTCAGATCCTTCTTTTACATTTCCCGATAATAACTTTATATCGGCAAGGTCATTTTCAATTCCCCGAAATATCGTAAAACAAAACCTCAAACATCAATATAAGACACTAAACGTCAATCAATTAAAACAAGGCACAGCAATTGAAAAATTTGGTCGATGAAAAATCCGGAATCGATCAAAAAAATAAAACAATACGTGACAGCCCATTTTGCGGAAGCAAACCATGCCGGATTGCTTTATCATAACTTGGACCACACCCTGGGCGTGGCCAAACATGCCCGGGAAATCGCTGAATACTATAAACTTCCCGAAACTGAGATCTGGTTGTTAGAAACTGCCGCCTTGTTCCATGACACCGGGATCACAGTAGCTATGACTGACCACGAGGCAATCAGCGTTGGAATCATGCGTGATTATTTCGCCGATAAAATTATCAGTGAGGAGCTTCTGGTTCAACTTTCAGGGCTGATAGAGGCAACACGGATACCCCAAAAACCTGTTGGTATATTACAGGAAATTATTTGCGATGCTGACCTGTTTAACCTGGGCAGGAAAAGTTTATTTCAAAAAAGTGAGCTTTTGAGAAAGGAACGGGAGATCCTGCAACAAAAGAGTATCAGTAATGAAGAATGGTTGCAGGATACCTTACAATTTTTGCTTGATCACCAGTACCATACCTCTTTCGCGCTGACCGAGCTCAATCCGGGTAAGAAAAAAAACATCAGCCAGATCAATGATGAATTAAAATCCTATGCTCCAAAAAACAAACACCTGACGATTGAGGAGCCCGCTCACGAGCATCACCATGAAAAAGAAAAACCCGAAAAGGGGATTGAAACGATGTTCAGGATCACTTCGTCCAATAATCAACGGCTCAGTGATATGGCAGACAATAAGGCCCATATCATGATTACTGTTAATTCCATTATACTTTCTGCGCTGATCAGTTTATTGCTGCGCAGGCTCGAAGCCTATGCATTCCTGGCATACCCAACCTTCCTGTTGTTGGCGGTGAGCCTTGGTGCGATGACATTTGCTATTCTCGCTACCAGACCATCCATTCCACATGGTGGTGGCTTGCATTTACAGGATCAGGACCTGGAGAAAACTAACCTGTTATTTTTCGGCAATTTTTACAGGATGCCGTTTGAGGATTACAAGTCAGGCATGATAAAGATCATGGATGATAAGGACTTGTTATATAGCACCCTCATCCGGGATGTTTTTGGACAGGGAGCGGTTCTGGGCAAAAAATACCGTCTCCTGCGCGTATCTTATAATATTTTCATGTACGGACTGATCCTTTCGGTCATTGCATTCATTGTCGTTTCCGCTTTTCACAGTAACCCGGTTGTCCCGGCTGTTCCGGCAGGCGCACCTAAAACTCTTAATCTTTAAAAATCATGAAACAAAATCTATATATAAAAACCACTTTCAGCTGTATGCTTGCCGTGCTACTGGGCTCAGGGCAGGTACAGGCGCAACATTTGCCGGTACGTGTGGAGCATATACCAGAAAACGCGGATAGCATCAGCACGACCATCCATCCTTCCTATGATCATGTCAGTGGTATGCACCGCAAGCTATTCGGCGAAAATTACCGGAAAGAGTGGGCTGCTAAAGTTACGTTACCCATCATCAGGATCAGCCAGGTGTCTGGAGGGCTTAAAGTCCTGCAAAACGGTGGTGGTATGCAAACCAAATCTGTCAGACTGGAGGATGCCAAGGGAAGTGAGTGGGTCATCCGAAGTGTTGAAAAGGTACCGGATAAACTCATACCGGAAAATCTGAAAGGCACTTTTGCAGTGGACTGGGTAGAAGATGAATATAGTGGTCAGCATCCCTATTCCGCGCTGATCGTACCTCCCCTTGCAGATGCAGTTGGTGTTCCCCATGCGAACCCGGTGATCGGGGTGCTTGCACCTGACCCTGCGCTGGGACAATTCGGAACGGATTTCGCGGGCCGGGTCGTATTAATGGAAGAAAGGGAACCGACAGGCAGTTCTGTGAATACCCTAAAGATGATTAAGGACTTAAAGGAAAATTATAACAATCATCTCAATGGCGCGGCATTTTTAAAAGCGAGAATGCTGGACCTGTTGGTCGGTGACTGGGACCGCCACGAAGATCAGTGGCGTTGGAAAGCTGAGAAAAATGGTAAGGAGAAAATTTACACTGGTATCCCAAGGGACAGGGACCAGGTATTCCACGTTAACCAGGGATTATTTCCGGGAATCGCCTCCCTACCCTGGATTGACCCGGTCCTGGGTAATTTCAGCAGTGATATTCCAAGGGTAAAATACTCACTATTCAAAACCAGGTTTATCCAACAATACATGGACTTCCAGATTGGTTATGACCAGTGGATGGCGATCGTCAAAGATTTCGTTAAAGAAGAGAACGATGGAGTGCTACGTCAGGCCATCAGTAAACTTCCCAAAGAATTAAGCGGGATCAGAAATGAGGCCCTTTACAATGAGCTTAAACAAAGACGGGATGCAATCCCGGCCGCGATGGATGAATACTATCGATTTATCAACCAGATTGTTGATATCAGGGCCACCGATAAGGATGAAGTGGTGGATATTCAAAATGGCGAAGCCCGCAGTATGCATATCATCATCCGTAAGTTCAACAAAGGCAAGGCTGGTGATACCTTAATGAATGCAACTTACAGGCCGGACATCACTCATGAAATCAGGTTATATACCGGGGATGGAGACGACCGAGTGGTGGTTAACAATCAAAGCTCACCGATCCGCCTCCGTGTTATCGGCGCATCAGGAACTAAAACCTACGATATTGAAGAAGCCAGCCGGAGCCTGCAGGTTTATGGAAAGACGGACAGTGTCACCTTTACGGGCAAAACGAATCGTATCAGTAAACACCTCAGCAATGATACCCTCAATACCCGTTTCCTAACGACCAACCCCTATAGTACCTGGACACCACTGGCCACCGGAACCCTGAATAAGGATGACGGATTTTTACTTGGCGTGGGTTTCCGTTACATCGGCAGAAGCGGTTTCAGAAAATTACCGTTCTCGACCCAACAGGAGTTCATGGTCACCCACTCTTTTGCCACCAAGGCGTTTCGAATGAACTATTACGGGCAATGGACGGCGGTCGTAGGCCAGGCAGATTTCACGATGAAGGCGACAGTGAATGCGCCGGACAATACGATGAACTTCTTCGGCCAGGGTAATGAAACCACACTGGACAAAACCGGAAACTACCGCAGGCATTATCGTACGCGCTTCGATCTTTACCAGTTTGATCCTGCTTTGCGCTGGAAAACAGGCAGCAGGAGCTTTATCAGCGCCGGGCCATCTATCCAGTACTACCATTTCGATGCATCTGATAATACCGGCAGATCTATTTTCAGCCCGGGACTGGTTAAAAGCTATGACAGTACCAGCGTTAGCGCAAACCGTGTGCATGCCGGTATCATCGTGAATTACGTCAGCAATACCAAGGACAACCAGGTCCTGCCAACAAGTGGTTATTACTTAGACGTCAAATTGCAGGGATACGCCGGTTTAAACGGTCAATCCAAATCATTCGCCCAAATCAAACCGGAGTTCACTATTTTCCAAAAAGTTGATCCTGGTGCCCGGTTAGTTCTTTCCGACCGCATTGGTGGTGGTGTGAGCTTCGGAGACCCGGCATTTTACCAATCCATGTTTTTGGGCGGTCAGGGCAACCTGCTGGGCTACCTGCAAAACAGGTTTGCCGGTCAGCAAATGGCATTTAATGATTTCCAGGCGCGCTTAAAAATTGCCAAACTTCCAGGATATATCCTGCCGGGGCAATTGGGTCTGACTGGTTTTTATGACGTCGGCCGGGTTTGGATCGATGGTGAACATAGTGACACCTGGCATAACGGCACAGGCGGCGGGGTTTATTTTGCTCCGGCCAGCATGACCGTGATCCAGATCATTGCAGGGCATTCCAAAGAAGGCTGGTACCCTTATATCGCTTTCAATTTCCGACTCTGACCCCATTAAGCATTTTTAACAACAGTGAACGGGGTCCTTTTACAGATCAAGGATCCCGTTTTCCATCAATTCAATTTAGCATGAAAGAACATATTTGCGATACGATCACCGGGTTTATTAACAGAACCGTTGAACTGACAGAGCAGGAGGCTGAGCTTATTTCCTCCCATTCCCGTGAAGTCAGTTTTAGCAAAGGGGAGCTACTGACCAGGGATGGCCTGCACTCAAAGTATACCTATTTTATTCTATCGGGAAAAGCCAGATCCTATCATACCGATGAGCAGGGTAAAAAAATAACATGGTTCTTTCATTTTAATTCGCCATACGGCTGCGCTAAAAATCATTTTGCCACGGATTACAAAAGCTTCCTGACCAATACGCCGGGAAGCCTTACCATTGAAGCCCTAACCGATGTCCGTGCCGTGCAATTAAGTACGGCCAATATCGAATACCTTGCTGAGCATATACCGGCGTTCAACAAATGGATCAGAAAACTGGACCAGGAATTTTTCATGACGGTTTATGAACGTGTTTTCACGCTTATGACGATGTCGGCCACCCAGCGATATGAAAAAATGCTAAAGGATGAACCGCACCTTCAGCAGATGTTTTCTAATGATTATGTGGCCTCCTACCTCAGCCTCGCCCCTCAATCGCTCAGCAGGATCAAAAACTTTGTCAGCCATCACCATTTAGCAGTTGCTGTATAGCGACACGATTGAAGATACATAACACTGATTATCTAATAACAAATAAAACATAAACGACAAAAAATGGAACAGCAACAATTTACAGTGATCGCAGACCTGACCGCACTCACAGGTTTTGAGCAGGAGATCCTTGAACTGATTAAAGAACTGGTAGCTATTTGCAGGAAACAGCCGGAAGTCCTTTATTATTCTTCCAGCGAAGTGATAGCGGAGCCTGGCAGGTTTGTATTTTTCGAAGTTTACCATAGTAAGGAAGCTTTCGAAATCAATAAAAACGCTGATCATACCCAGCATTTTTTCAAAGCTGTCCAGGGAAAGCTTAAAGGGGACGGCATTAAAGCGACCTTTCTTGAAGAAGTGAAGGTAACCCAGTAAACCCAGCAAACAACAAAACATGTCCGGAATAAAACTTAACAGCAGCGAGGGAAGGTGGATCATGGCTGCAGCTACATTGGCTTCGTCCATGGCCTTCATCGACGGAACCGCGCTCAATGTTGTACTTCCGACATTGCAAAAGAGTCTTCATGCGAGCGGGGGCGATCTCTTTTGGATATTAAACGCGTACCTTTTGATGCTTGCTGCACTGATGCTTGTCGGAGGATCGGTTGGTGACCGTTTCGGGCATAAGCGGGCTTTCCTTTGTGGTGTTATCCTGTTTACTCTGGGATCAGCAGCCTGTGGATTCTCTGCCTGTGCCATGCATCTGATCATTTGCAGGGCTGTGCAAGGAGCCGGAGGGGCTTTTATGATCCCGGGCAGCCTTTCCTTGATTTCTTCCTCGATCAATGAAGAAGAAAGGGGAAAGGCAATCGGCCAGTGGTCATCCCTAACCACCCTGGTAATGATGGGTGGCCCGGTACTTGGCGGAGCGCTTGCAGATGCCGGACTCTGGCGTTATATTTTTTTCATCAACCTCCCGATCGGTGTGGTCGCTGTATTAATCCTATGGCGAAAAATCAGTGAGCCTTTGCGTCCAGCCCCAGCACCACCAGCAGACGTCAAAGGCGCCATAGCCATTGCCATTTCGCTGGCCTGCATAACCTTCGGGCTGCTTAGCCTCGGTTCCGCGGTCAATAATCCGCTGAAATCATGGAGTTTTATTGGGATAGGAATTCTATTACTATTACTGTTTATCCGGCTCGAAAAAAGGAGTGCTCATCCGATGATGCCACTGGGTTTGTTTGCTAACCGCGTTTTTTCGGGAGCCAACTTGCTTAGTTTTTTCCTGTATGCAGCTTTAGGTTCGGCCATGCTCTTCCTCTCCCTAAATCTTGTACAGGTTCAAGGATACAGCCAATTGCAATCCGGGATGGCCTTCCTTCCTTTCACCCTATCCGTTTTGGTATTTGCCGGTATTGCAGGCAAAATGGCTGACCGGAATGGTTTCCAGATATTCCTTGTCGCGGGTCCGGCCGTTGCGGCTGCTGGCATGTTACTACTTTCGCTTGTAGGTCAGACTTCGGGGCCCGGTGCTTATTGGACAACGTTTTTACCTGGTATAATTGTATTTGGCCTGGGTATGGCTTTTACCGTCTCCCCGCTCACCAGTGCGGTAATGGGGGCGATCGCCGAAAAATATTCCGGGGTCGCTTCGGGGGTGAATAACGCAGTCACGCGAATCGCGAATGTATTGGCTTATGCCGTATTCGGCGCACTGGCCTTTGTGTTTTTTAGCGGACACCTCGAACAGGAATTAAAACCCCTTTCCCTATCTCTGACAGAACAGCGCTCGGTCATGAAAGAAGCGGCAAATCTGGGCAATGCCCAATTGCCGCTGGTCGTCACCGGAGTCAAGGGGGCGATGGTAAAGACAGCATACCGGGATAGTTTCATTCACGTTTACCAGACTATTCTTAGGATTTCAGCGGCGCTTGCATTTACCGGGGCACTCATTGCGCTCATGATGATAGGCGACGATAAAAAGGGCCGGACAGACCAGGTTAATCGTCATTAAAAATGTCCCGATTATTCGGAAACCCTGATCGACAAATCATGAAATAGCGTTATTGCGCCATTGGTGTATTCATCAGGTTACCTCACAATCAATCAATTAAAAACTGGCTTTAGGATTGCCAGTTGCATTTGCTCAATTCCTATACGACACGAAAATGAACAATGATTCAAAAAAACTGACGACAGCATCGGGCATACCGTACGCTGAAAATGAAAACTCTATGACAGCCGGGGCACGTGGTCCGATCTTGCTGCAGGACTTCATTTTACACGAAAAGATGGCACATTTTAACCGCGAACGTATACCGGAGCGTGTTGTACATGCCAAGGGTTCCGGTGCTTATGGCGTATTCAAGGTAAGCCATGATATTTCCGCCTATACCAGGGCTAAATTATTTGGTGAAATCGGCAAAGAAACAAAAGTATTTCTACGCTTTTCTACGGTAGGTGGAGAAAAGGGTTCGGCAGATACGGAGCGTGACCCAAGAGGTTTTGCGGTAAAATTCTACACGGAGGATGGCAACTGGGACCTGGTTGGGAACAATACCCCTGTATTTTTCCTTAAAGACCCGAAGAAGTTCAGTGATTTTATACATACGCAAAAAAGGGACCCTTATACCAATAGCAAAAGCGCCACGATGATGTGGGACTTCTGGTCCTTGAACCCGGAAAGCCTGCACCAGGTCACCATCCTGATGAGTGACCGCGGGACGCCCTACGGGTACCGTCACATGGATGGCTTCGGTAGTCATACCTTTTCCCTGATCAATTCGGCCAACGAACGCCATTGGGTAAAATTCCATTTTAAAACACGTCAGGGCATTAAAAATTTCACTGACCAGGAAGCCGCAGAAATGCGCGGTAAAAACCCTGACTTTGCACAGCATGATTTGTTGACGAGTATCGATAAAGGTGAATTTCCAGTTTGGGATTTAAAAATCCAGGTGATGACGGAAGAGGAAGCGAAAAATTACCGCTGGAACCCTTTTGACCTGACCAAGGTGTGGCCTCATGGTGATTTTCCATTGATCGATGTCGGTACACTGACGCTTAATGAAAATCCGGCCAATTATTTTGCGCATGTGGAGCAAGCTGCATTTGCGCCGGCGCACGTCGTCGATGGAGTTGGTTATTCACCCGACAAAATGTTACAGGGCCGGTTGTTATCGTATCCGGATGCCCATCGTTACCGCCTGGGCAGCAATTATGAGCAGATCCCGGTGAACCGGTGTCCGTTTGCAGTCAATAACTATGAGCGTGACGGACAGATGCGGGTTGATGGAAATGGCGGTTCCTCTCCCAATTATTTCCCCAATAGCTTTGATGATATCGTTGCTGACCAATCCTACAAAGAGCCGGGCTTAGACCTTGGTCATGCCGTGGCAGATTGGTACGACAGGAATGCAGAAGGTGAAAATGATCATTATTCCCAACCGGGCGACCTGTACCGACTAATGAGTCAGCAGGCCAGGCAGGACCTGATCAGTAACATCGTACATTCTATGAGCGGAATTGAAGGGCCTAAAAAAGAAACGATCGTCAACCGACAACTTTGTCATTGGTTCAGGGCAGACGTTGGCCTAGGTATGGCAGTTGCCAAGGGTATGAATATCGACCTTGATATTAATATGAATGCGCATAGCTGATCTGCAATTCTTCCGGATACACAGATAGCGTAAAGAAAAGGCTGTTCATTACCTGAGCAGCCTTTCTTTTTTGCCGGCAATTCCTCTTCCTGATCAAAGGTCATACAACATAGAGTTTATGTTTATTGACCAGGCGTAAAATGCAGTACAGATCCCCGAAATATCGTTCATCGTCAATAAGACAAATCCTGCAAGTTGCTGATTATATGCCCTTTAATTACCGGCATCATCATGGAACGATTACCATCAGCAACTGAGCAGAGAATATTTATTTTAAGAAGTACTTATGAACAATCAGGTTATGGTCCTGGATATACCCTCCACAATATCCGGACATCACTCCTTAGTTAACCCGGATCCTCAACCGCCCACCGGACAATCTTTTCTTTATAGTGATTTCGCTATTCTGAAAGGAACCCAGGTAGTCCGGCATTGCCAACCGGTGAAAATAGATTATTACAACATTTCCTTATGCCTGAATGGAGGATGTAAGAAATCGGTCGGGCAATTCATTTTTGAGGTTTACCCATCCTCCATCCATTTTGTAACGCCCGGCAAATTGCATTCCCATCAATTGGTTTCCGATGATTTTCATGTTTACCAGGTGCTTTTTAGGAAAGAATTTCTTTCGGACAGTATTTTAAGGGAGAATATGCTGGAGAACCTCGTTAGCCTGAATGAAGATTTCGCCCCGATATTCGGGGTCCCGGATAAAGCCCTGCAGTCTATCAAATCCATTTATGAAAAGATCAGCGATGAAGTCAGCCATGGAGGACCCTTCCATCTGCAAATTATCAGGCTGCTGATCCTTGAACTCCTTTACGAAGTGAACAGGGTATGTGAAAAGTGCCTGCAAAACTCGAACCGGCAAACGGACAGACAATTTCAATTGGTGTCCAGGTACAAAAAACTGATCAACGAGCATTTCAGGGAAATGAAAACGGTGCAGGAATATGCCAGCCTGCTCTTTGTATCGTCCAAATACCTCACGCAGGTCGTAAAGTCCCAAATCGGCGAAAATGCTTTGCATTTGATTCATAAACGTCTTGCTGAGGAAGCCAAATACCTGCTTAGCACGACGACGCTTAGCGTTAAACAAGTTGCAGGGCAGTTGAACTTTGAGACAAGTTCCCATTTCTGCCGGTTCTTTAAACGTTCCTGCGGGTTCAACCCTGGCACCTACCGGTCAGGGGACCATTAAATAGGAATGAAGCTCTACCGGGATTCATAACGGTAAGAAACAGATGAATTGGATATTCAAAAGGACTTATTGCAATTGATGCAGCATCCAGGCTAAGCTAATTTTGTACTACATCTTAAATGAATTACTGCCATGAGAACAGCATTAAAAATTCTAATGAAAGGGCGCATCATTCTCTATTGCGTGGAGCTGCTGCAACTGATAACCATCTTTTGCAATTGATATTTACTCTAACCCGGGTTTACGATTTTAACCTGGGTTAAACTTTTCAGGGCAGGTCGCCCCCTAAATTTGATAAAAAAATAACAACATGAAAACTTTAGCAATAGGTGATAGAATTCCAGAATTTACATTGACAGACCAATACGGAAAAGAATTTAGTACAGCTGATTACGCAGGCCAAAAAATGGTGATTTACTTTTATCCAAAAGATGAAAGCGCTGTTTGTACGGCAGAAGCCTGTGCCTTCCGGGACAGCTTTGCAGACTTTACTGATCTTGGTGCCGTAGTAGTCGGGATCAATGCCGCATCCGTTGAAAGCCATTTAAAATTTTCAGAAAAAAACAGGCTGCCTTTCAGATTGCTCAGCGATCCTAAAAATGAGGTGCTGAAACAATTTGGCATTAAACCGTGGCTTTTCTTAACGGGCAGGGAGACCTTCATCATTAATGAGAACGGACGTATCGCCTATCAATACCGCGCGTTCCTTGACGGTAAAAGTCATTCCGGAAAAGTATTGGAACACCTCGAAAAAATATAAGCCCCATGAGCGTCCTGGAATGGTTCCGGGACGCTCATGCTTTATGAATGTCAGCGGAATCAACGGATCAATACCTATACTATTTTGTCGGTAATTTAAAATAAACCACTTCTGCTGTCATAGCAAGGTATAATTTAAAAAGTAATCAAAGTAGTTTAAAATTATGAATTAGCTTTGAAAACAAATAAAATCCAAGCGATTTAAAAGTTAAACGCATCAATTAAAAAAGACAAAATTATCTATTTTATAATTATTCCATGACTAAGCAACGGCGTATTTTATTGATCACCATTTTAGGAGCATTAACCGCGTTAGGACCGTTTTCGATCGACATGTACCTTCCCGGCTTTCCGGCAATCGCCGCAAGTTTTGGAATTTCAATAAGCAAGGTGACTTTAAGCCTGTCCTCATTTTTCCTGGGTATTTCCCTCGGTCAAATCCTGTATGGCCCATTGCTGGACCGTTATGGTCGAAAAAATCCCTTGTACGCAGGCCTGGCGCTTTATCTGATTGCATCCGCCGGCTGCTATTTTGCCCCTAATATTGAAACTTTGATCGCCTTACGTTTTGTACAGGCGGTGGGGAGTTGCGCGGCCGGGGTTGTTTCCATGGCGATGGTCAGGGATTTGTTTCCTGTGGAAGAGAACGCGAAAATTTTCGCCCTGTTATTACTGGTGCTCGGTGCATCACCGATGATCGCACCAACCTTAGGAGGTTTTATCTCATCGGCATTTGGCTGGCATGCCATCTTCATCGCCCTGTTCATACTGGCGCTGGCCATCCTGCTGACTACGGTGTTCTTTCTTCCGGAGTCAAGGCAAGCCGATCCCCGTCACTCCCTGAGAGCGGGCCCTATTCTATCAGGTTTTTTGGCTGTATTGAAAAACCCGCAATTCCTGACCTATTCGGTTGGTGGCGGAATAGCATTATCGGGGCTGTTTGCCTATGTAACTGATTCACCGATGATCTTTATGGAGGGATACGGCGTATCCAACAGAACCTACGGATGGATCTTTGCTGCCCTGGCCATCGGATTCGTAAGTTCCAGTCAATTGAACCGCTTTTTCGAAAGCCGCTTCCGTCCCGGACAGATCATTAGCGGGGCCATTACTTGTATGGCGGTTACCAGCCTGATATTTCTTTATGGCCTTGAGCACAACTTGATTAATATATATGGTACCGCCGCGGTATTATTTATATTCCTGAGTTGCATGGGAATTCTTAACCCACACGCAGCGGCGCTGTCGATGGCGCCCTTCGAGCAAAACGCGGGAACAGCTGCTTCTTTGTTCGGGCTGGTACAATGGGGAATTGCAGGACTTTCCGGCTTCGCGGTTAGTATGTTCCAAAGTAAGACACCAGTGCCGCTGGCGATCATCATGACGGTATCAGCACTCTTATCAATGATGATATTTTATACAGGCGGGCGGGTACTAAAAAAGCAGTTAAAAATAAGCACAGGTGGAATACCTGTCATGCATTGAAAGTAATCTGAGCGGGATGATGTACCATCCCGTCAAAAATTATATTAAAACAAACATTAATAAGAAAAACATGTCAACATTAAATGGAAAAGTAGCGCTGGTGACCGGCGGTAGCCGCGGTATCGGTGCGGCAACAGTAGAAAGGCTTTCATCAGAAGGCGCAACAGTTGCCTTCACCTATGTAAGTTCACCAGATAGGGCGAACGAAATCGTAGCCCAAATTGAAGCCAAAGGTGGCAAAGCCCTGGCCATCAAAGCAGATAGTGGGAACCCTAAAGAAATCGCAGCAGCAGTAAACCAAACCGTTTCACACTTTGGAGCGCTGGACATCCTGGTTAACAATGCGGGTATCTTTATCGTAGGTTCAATCGATGAAGCTGATGCTAAAGCTGAAGAATTTGATAAACAAATCGACGTAAATGTGAGAGGCGTAGCAGCAGCCATTCGTGAGGCAGCGAAGCACATGAAAGAAGGTGGCAGGATCATAACCATCAGTTCAGCGGTAGCTAATTACCTTGGTGGTCCATACCTGACAGATTATGCGGCAACCAAGGCGGCAGCGTCAGCCTATAGCAGAGGATACGCCTGGGATTTAGGAGCCAGGGGAATTACGGTAAATACCGTACAACCAGGCCCGATTGATACGGACATGAACCCTGATTCAGGTGATTTCGCGGATTCACTCCGTAAAAAGATTGCTATCGGCCGTTATGGAAAAGCACATGAAATCGCAGCTTTGGTAAACTTTTTGGCGGGACCAGATTCAAGTTTCATTACCGGCGCGACCTTTACAGCAGACGGCGGCCTGACTGCGTAATAATCAATCTGTTATTTATAAGAAAGGGCAGTACCTGGGTTGACCATGTACTGCCCTTTATCTTTAGCTACCCACAGAAAGCTTTTATCCGTGGTTTTCCACCTTGATTTTCATAGCATCCACCATTCCCTGAAAACGCTTGGTCAGTCTATCATGCTCGGAACTTCTTTTTTCCGTGTCGAAAGAATGCTGGTCGTAAGTCAGAACATAAGTAATCATAGCACCACCTTCGGCCTGTGGGCGGACAGCGACTGACCCATGGTAACTAAAAGCAGCCATCGGACCTGCTATCTGCGCATAGGTGTAAGACCACAGACCTTCGCCGGCAAGGACTTCCAATATCCCATCACCGATTAGCCTTACCGTACCCGGTCCCCCTTCGCCTGCAACGATCTTCCCGCTGACATTAAGAAATTCTCCTGCCGTCGCAAAATCGCCGATAAGCGACCAGGTATGCTCCGGTGTGTGTGAAACCACCGCGATCACCATCACCTGGTTGAAGTCATAAATTTTATCCAAAATATTCAAAGAACTCATATCCTACTTATTATAATTTAATTGATTTACAGAAATTTGATAATCCAACTGTTATTTGCTTCTCGCAGATCGATCGAAATTCTCCAGTCGGTGCAATTCTTCCTGCAGAAAATTACAAACCGATCTGAGATTGTGCAAGTTTCCGGTTACCCTGGTTAAAGCAGCTGCTCCTTCTAAGGCTGACAGGGTCAGGCAGGCAAATTCTAAGGGATCCAGCTGATCGGAAAGCTCACCATTTGCAATCCCATCCGCCAGTGTCTCGCTTAACAAACGCATCAGCCTTGCGATCGAGGTTCCGGTTTTTGAACTGACTGCCGGGCTTAGATCATCAGCCTCTGTTGCCAGGTTGATCACAGGACTCCCGCCATAAGCAGCTGCAACAGCTTCCGTTTCGTACCATTGAAAAAATGCTTCCATTTTATGGCCGGCTGATGTTACACCCGCTAAGGCAGTTCGCAAACCCTTCAGCCATTCCTCGAGGAGGTATTCGCTGGCTGAAATATACAGATCCTCCTTATTTTCAAAATGACCGTACAGGCTGCCCCGTGTGAGCCGTGCAGCAACTACAATCTCGTCCACCGAGGTCCCAAAGTAGCCCTTTTTATTAAACAAAAAAGCGGCTATTCTGGTGACATAGGTTTTCGTCTGTTCCGCTTTGCCCACTTGACTGTACCGTTTAGTTAATGATTAAAGATATAAGCTTTGCCTTGTTGTTTTCAGCCCACTCCAGGAACCCCATTGCAGGTACTCCGGTAATAAAAGGAGTATCATTTCTGACAGTTCCGATATATCCCATTTCACCATTACTCACCTGTCTGGTAAACTCAATGGCACCTTCGGCATACCAGTTTTCAACTGCAACGCTACCGCTTGTGAATACGGCTTTAAAATCCTCGTGGGAACCCACCTCACCACGTATTTCCTGCCCGGTCACCTCCGTGAGAATTCCTGCAATTTCATTGGCATCAAGCACTTCAGTGCTCATCCAGTAATCCATACCATGGTGGCGTTCCGGTCCTTCACTGAGTACAGTCGCTGCCACGGAAGCAATGTCCTCTCCGGCAACCCATCCCATGCGCTGTGATCCCCAATAGGTGGTGAATACACCTCCTTTAGGTGCGAAAAATGCCAGCACATTTTCCATGAACATATTAGGGTGGAGATTAGTCCAGCTGATGCCACTGGTCTTAATATAACTTTCAATCAGCTGGTGCCAGACGAAATGCGGATCTGTACAATCCCACTGGCCGAAAATACCGAGATGAACGATGTGCCGGACACCCGCTTTTTTTGCAGAATCAATCAATACTTTACTTTGGGTCAGCATGGCCACGGTATAGCCTGTTAACAAAAAAACACGATCAACACCGGCCAGCGCCAAAGCAAAAGTTTCCGGTTTATCCAGGTCAAGATAAGCAGCATCAAGGCCCTCTGCTTTTAACCTGTTCACTTCATCAGGTTTCCGGGAAGTTACCCTGAGCTCGACATTTTCATCTTCTCTCAATTTTTGAACGATAAGGCTTCCTATTTGTCCCGTTGCCCCAAGCACAAGCACGCGGGGTTTAGTGATTTGATTTTTCATTTTCATCATAGATTTTTAACCGGAAAAGCCCACTTTATTTTAAAGGGTTCCCCGGAAACCTAAAGGTCGTCCTTGCATCACAAATAACTTTTAACCTATGTTAAAAAAAGACAATTTTATCTATTTATTGAAATAAATTATATACATAGTCTGTAATTTGCAGAAATATAGATTAAAATGTCTAAAAAATATTGAAATACCATCCGAAATGCGATTATACCCACTTTAGAAAAAAGCGGAATTAGCATTTAAAAAAACAGAGAACCGAATATGGAAAAAATTATAAAGATTGCTGTCCTTGACGACTACCAAAACGTGGCCATGTCCCTGGCGGACTGGTCCGCGATAAAAGAGGTTGCCGAAGTCACGGTATACAATGACCATCAAAAAAATGAAGACGATATCGTAGCCCGGTTACTGCCATATCATGTATTAAGCGTAATGCGGGAACGTACCCCATTCCCTGAGAGCTTACTGACAAGGTTACCCAACCTCCGCCTGATCGTCTCCACTGGCCCGGGGAATAAATCAATTGATGCGGCGGCGGCGGAGCAGCTGGGTATTATGATCCGGAATACGGAATTTCTGTCGACCGGGGCACCCGAACTTTCCTGGGCCTTGCTGATGGCTGCAGCTAAAAACATCCCGCAGGAACAGGCCAGCATCCGTGCAGGAGGCTGGCAAACTGCGCTCGGAAGAGATCTGGCAGGTAAAACGCTTGGCATTATTGGACTGGGAAACATAGGACAGAAAATGGCCATTTATGCCAGGGCATTCGATATGAAGGTTATCGCCTGGAGTGAAAACCTGACCGCTGAAAAGGCGGCAAAATGCGGTGTCGCAAAATATACTAAAGAAGGACTTTTGGCGGCATCAGATTTCATTACGGTCCATCTTCCACTCAGTGAGCGGTCAAAAGGAATGATCGGCCCGGATGAATTAGCATTAATGAAATCCTCGGCCATCCTGATCAATACTTCCCGTGGTCCGATCATTAATGAAACAGCTTTGATCAGCGCATTGAAATCGAAAAAGATCGCAGCTGCCGCGCTGGATGTTTTTCACGAAGAACCCCTACCCTTAAACCACCCGTTCCGGACCCTTGAAAACGTAATCACTACCCCGCATACCGGTTACGTTACTGAAGATAACTACCGTATTGCCTATGGTGATACCGTTAGGATCATTTCAGAGATCATCCAATTAGGAATGTTTACAAGCCTTTAAAATATTTACTATGGAATCCACCAGACCCAAACATGAACTTTTAAGAACTATCTTATCTTTTGCACTAATCCCGCTATCGGGATTTGCAACCGATATCTATGTTCCGTCGCTGCCCGCCATGGCCGTCCAGCTTCATATTCCAGCGAGCGCAGCGCAACTTACCCTGATCACCTTTATGATAAGCTATGGCATTGCCCAGATCTTTGTGGGCAGCATACTGGACAGTTTTGGACGGTATCGCATAGGAACAGCTTCTTTACTTTTGTTCGCAGGGGCAAGCTTTGCAGTTGCCCTTTCTGGCAATATCGAATTGATCCAGGCCATGCGGATCCTGCAAGGGGTTACCGCTGCCCTGATCGTGGTAAGTAAGCGGGCTTTTTTCATCGATACATTTGCGGGGGACCGGTTAAAACATTATACCAGTTTATTCTCTATTATATGGGCAACAGCCCCCATAGTTGCCCCTTTTATCGGCGCTTACCTTCAGAAACTTTTCGGATGGGAATCCAATTTTTACTTTTTAGGGGCTTACACGCTGGTCGTTATGATCTTTGAAATGATCTACGGGCGAGAATCGATCGTTACCAGGCAAGTTTTTAAAGCCGGCCCTATACTGGAAGCCTATGCAAATGTCCTGAAAACTAAGGATTACACGCTGGCGCTTTTTATCGTAGGTTTGAATTACGCCATGCTGGTCATTTATAATATGAGCAGTCCTTTCATCATAGAGCATCGATTTCACCTTACCTCGATCGTGACCGGCTATTGTTCACTGCTATCCGGGGTATTTTTCATGGCGGGTGGAATCATCTCCAAATTAATGATCGACAGGCCATTCGTAAAAAAATTAACGGTAGCCATTTTCATTCAAAGCATTGTTGCTTTGTTCATGATCATTATCTCAGGCATTTATGTCAACATCTATATGATGATCGGCACAACATTGGTCATCCATTTGCTTTCAGGCTTTATTTTCAACAACATTTTCGCTTATTGTTTACAACGTTTTACTAAGAGCGCAGGAACCGCGAGTGGTGTCACTGGAGGGGGATTATATATCCTAACTTCCCTGTTCAGTTACGGGCTCGCCCATATGATCAATATTACTGACCAATTATATCTTGGCATGGCTTACCTGTTATTCGGAATATTGACCTGTATAACATTTTGGATTTTTGTCGGTGCCCGCAACAAGCGGCCTGATATCGTCCCCCGGACACTTTAAACAAAAAAACTATGGGAAAGAACTTAACCCTGCCCACATTCACCGATAACCCTTTTCAGATCAGGTTGTCCTTTCATAAAATCATTGACTATCTTAGGACTTTGCCCGGATCCGATTACAACGACCTCCTTCAAGAAATTGATCAACATCGGGAACTAAGCGAAGGCATAACAGAGATTGAACAAATTACCCGTAATTCCGGGTTGATCCGGGAGCTTACTTCTCCCCTGTTTCCGGCCATGCTCAGCAAAAATGAAATCAAGGCGATCAGCGTTCCATACCAGGGTCTCATTTTTAATTATTCCGATCGTTTTAGGGAAATCCTTCAGGATGCCGGTGAGGATTATGAAATATCCATTCGGAATTTCAATGACCATCAATTCTACATTTTCAGTTGCTGCCTGATCTTAAACCGGTTCTATGGGAAATTCGTTGATTTTACAAGACCGCTATTCTGCGATATTCCAACTTCCGCAGGTTATACCAGGCATTACCGCATCCTGTACAACGCAGATTTCCTTGAAATCCTGTCGTTGAGAGAAGTACCGTCACTTTCAGAATCGGACATTACCGAACTTCTCAATAGTTACGATAACCTTGATCTCTGGAAACAGAAATTCCCAAGAGAGGCCTGGTTAATGAAAGGCTTTGCGATCATGACGCTTGTTGATGTGACCACAGAAAATGCAGTATCTGAATTGAAAAGCGATTTGATGGGAAGCGGTAACGAACCTGACCTGCACCTCAAACTGGAATCAGTTTTTCGCTCGCTATTTAGGATAAAGTCCGTAAGAATTGGTTTTTCATCCTATGATGAAGTTCAGGGCAAATTTCGCAACATATCCTTTGGTCAAAAAATTGAAAGCTTCCTCTTAGCCCATAAAAATAAGGAAGATCTGGCCAGATCCATGTTTAGTGAAGCCACAGAAAGACTTTCTAAACATGATACGTATTTCACCATCGCTGATACCGAAGCCTTTATTGCAGCACACGCTGCCAGCATCACCGCTAAAAATTTTGAAAATTTCCAAATCGGTAGTTTTATACTGGCACCGATCATCAAAAACAGTAGTGTACTTGGTTACCTCGAGTTGGCATCGCCAACCAAAAACGATTTCAATAGTGTAAATGCGAACCGTTTGGATAATGTAATGCAGTTCTTGACTGATACCGTAGACCGCAAGATAACAGAATTTAAAAATCAGGTACAGGCAATCATACAAAGCAATTACACGAGCCTGCACCCGAGTGTGAACTGGAAGTTTGAACGTGAGGTTTACAATTTGTTCAGGACGGCAGAATCGGGCCAGGAGTACTATCTTAAAGAAATCAGGTTCAGAATGGTTTACCCGTTATATGGGCAGCTTGATATCCAAAATTCATCAGTAACCAGAAATTCAGCCGTACAGCTGGATTTGTTAAATCAACTTATTTGGCTTAACGAAATATTCCAAACTTCATTGCCGTTTTTTAGTGAAGACACCATCCTTGGTATTAGGATATGGATTGAACAGAACATTACGGAGCTCAACACAGGATTAAAGTCAAATTCGGAGCAGCAGATCCAAAGATACCTTGATTTAAATGTCCATATGCATTGGAAAGAGCTTTCGGCGAAAGAATTAACCACTCCTATCAATGATTACCTGGCCGGCATTGACCAGAAGAACGGCGATTTTTATCAGAACCGAAGAAATTATGAAGAAACCTTAAAACGGATCAATTCAAGGCTGGTTGGTATTCTGGATGAACGGCACCGGGAAATTCAGGAATTCTTTCCGCATTATTACGAACGATTTAAAACCGATGGTGTTGAACATAATCTGTACATCGGTAACTCCATCTATCCGGGCAATACGTTTACGCGAACTGATCTTGAACGGGTAAGGCTCTGGCAGTTGATCGTAACTGTCGAAATGGAAACCGACCAGCGAAGAAACAAGCAATTCCTACCATACCAGCTTGGATTAACGGCCCTTATTTTGGTCTATAACTCGCCGATCAGTATCCGGTTCCGGATGGACGAAAAGCACTTTGACCTGGATGCCGCTTACGATATTCATTACGAGATTGTAAAAAAGCGGGTTGACAAAGCGCATATAAAAGGCACATCTACTCGAATAACAGAGGCAGAAAAGTTAACCATCGTTTATGCAAAGGATGAAGAAAGGGTAGATTACCTCAACTACCTCCACATCCTTCAACAATTGGGTATCCTTAAACCGGAGATTGAGGAGTTCGAGATCGAAGAATTACAGGGAATTTCAGGACTTAAAGGATTGAGGATCGGGATTCATTCAGGGATTGAAGGCGGAAATTACACTGGACTTTATCAACAGGCCTACGATCTATTGGTACCCAATCCCATCGAACTTTAGAAAACAGGATAGCTTAAAAGTACCCGGCCGGAAGAAAAAACGGGCCGGGTCTTTTTGCCTATTTCAAATGTGCCCGAAGCATCCAGGCCATCTTCTCGTGCGTCTCTAACAGCCCTGTAAGAAAATCACTGGTACCAATATCCTTTAGTTCGTTTGCGAAGGAATTGATATTGCCACGAAGATGTATGATCAGGCTCTCATGGTCTGACAGCAATTCGTGTATAAACCCTACGCTGTCATTTTTTTCGTGCAAGGCCTCAGAAAAATGCGTTAAACCCAAAAAACTTTTAAGGGTTGCCGGTGCATAGTGTCCAAGGGAACGGATCCGTTCAGCTACGCTATCGATTATTTCATCAAGCTGTCCGAACTGATCTTCAAAAAAGACATGCTTGCTGTGAAAGTCAGGTCCCTCAACATTCCAGTGTGCATTTTTTGTTTTGGTATATAATACGAATTCGTCCGCGAGGATCTTGTTGAGTTCGTGGGCAACCTTACCCAGGTTTTCGGGGCTTATCCCAATTCTTGTTTCCATGATATAATTAATTTATTGAATGATCGTCAATCCAGAACTATACCATGAGGTAAAGACTTGGCCTGAGCCTCGTTGCTCTCTTAACTCCATTGATAAGGTTATTATATATCGTGAAATCGAAAAACATTTTCCGATATAACGAAAACAGGAAAGATAAAATCAGGCATGCACGGAACCAGAAAAGGAGTCAGATCATTTTCTTTTTTCCAGATGATCAGTTATTGCGGGTCGGTCTACCCTTAATGATGGGTTAGCGTAGATCGTATAAATAATACCCAATGGAGAATTCATTGATCGTAAGATATCCTTTCGTGCTTTGTGGATCGCAAAACTAAGTATTTCACCCTTGACCAGGTAACCATAAAATAAAACGCTGAATTGATAAGCCAATTCATCCGGAACCGGTATTTCAGGCGCTATAAAACCCCTGTTGCCATTTTGATGAAACAGTTTTGGGAAAGATGATACACCAACCGGGCTAATTTTTGCAGCAGCGCATGCGTTCATAAAAATCAACGGATAGCACTGGTTCTTCAATTTTGCAGGGCCACTTGCAAAGAAAGACTCCAGGCTTCCAAATGATATTTCCCCGTTTTTCCTTCTGGGTCGCCTCAAAAAATCCAGCGATGGATAGGATACTGCGATACTATGATTGGCTACATTATGGCTTTGTGTGTCGGCATGGCAGGCAAGATGTTGAATATGATCGTCGGGGCTGTTCATCAATTGAGTTGCCAAAATATTTTGAAATGCCGCATCGTTAGGAACATTTGCCGGCCAGGGATCAATTATATTTACGTTATCCAGAACGGCCAGATCCTGTTTTTCCCTATCCGAAAACGAAAGTCCCTGGTGATTGAAGAAACGAATATTGAGGCCAGCGGTATTTGCTATGACCCCGTTACAATAAGCATCTGCCTGGAGTGCCGGTACATCAAAAAGCTGCCTGCAAATTACTGCGGAAAAACCAGAAAATTTTGCGCAGGCACGGAAAAGATCGTCGGCATTCCTGACGTCCATATTCCACTCAAAATCAAAGACAGGCAAAAATTCAAAAGGCAGATGTACACTCCCAAGTCCCGAAACCTGTAGAATAAGCGGCATTGCATCCACATACAATCCCGTCTGCATTTGACTGGTTTGCCATTTCGGATAAATTTGGCGAAAAAGGTCCTGGAGTTCAAATCGTGATTGGCCGAAAAGGGAAGCTGCGAAAACACGTCCGGTAAAATGAAGTCGTTCCAGAGCCAAGCCAGCAGACCGATAATCACCTTTATCGATTACCGCTGCCTTTTGAAGAAATTGCCACAAACCATCATAAAACCGTCCAATTTCCTGGGGGTAGGTGTTAGCGTCCATGTAGGTAGGAAAAATTCTGTCATCCTCCCCCTCCCTGCTAACCTTTACCTGAAATGGAAAATTACCGGTAATGTTAATTTTGACCATCTCTACCAGTAGTAAAATTATCGTAACGTATAGGCGAGACGACAGAGATCAAACGGTTCATTTGGCTGATCTCTATCCAGCAATCCGCCAAGCTATTGGATTTCTGCTTTAAACGAAACTCCTGCACTATACTATCCCGGTCGTGACTTACCTCAAAATTGAGAACTGTAGGGGTAAATTTAAGGCCATTTAATCGCGGCGCCGCAGAGAAGGTTACGATTGCCACATCCTTGCCGCCAGTAATATCAATTTCTGGAAATGATGATTTTCTCGTCTCATTGCTGCCACCATAAAGTGGGAAATAATGAGGAGAAAACCAACAACGCAAAATATATTCAAACTCCGGTTCTGCTATATTTTCGGAAGTTAGACCAAAAGGCTCTTGCGGAACATTTAACGACGAACAGGTTAATTCAGCAATAAAATAACCATGATAGTTGCCAAGAGTTTCCAGCCCAAGTATATTCCCAATTTTGTCAATTTTATCCTCGATGACCTGGTCCCGTTCCAATATAGCCTGCAGGAGACCGGTTACCTTCTTTGAAGCTTCGTAGGAAAAGTACCCCATGATGATACATATTAAAGCGAGTCCATAAACATTAAAGACTTCATAATTGGCGGAGGTACTCAAAATCATACCACGTAGCAATAAATAGATTCCGGCTGCAGTCGGTATACCATTTAAAAGTCGCATAAAGAGTTCATCCAAGTAAAGCGGCAGTTTTCCCTTATTTTTATTATCTATCAGGATACCAGTATACCTCAGCGAACTACCAAGAACACCACTTAAACAAACGACCAAAATCAACCTGATTTCCCCGGCCACTTGAAAATTACTATCAACCGGGAAAATCAAAAGGATCACCAGAGCCACAATTAATAACTGGACCAAAGAATTGATCCGAATACCCCTGGCATATTGAAAACGAAATTCTTTAAGTCTTTCCATCAGTTATAGCCTTTAAAAAACCAGGGGGAAACGAAAGAAACCACGGCAACGAGCGCTGATCCTACCCATTTGACATGAATATGGTAAACCTCAAATGGTCCGCCTAACCAATAGACCCATACCACAAAGGCGACTAAAGCGAGCACTATAGGAACTGGCTGGGCAGGTTCTTCTGCTTTTTCGTCCTTCGTCCCAAAATAACGGGAGCCGATCAAAAGAAAGAAGCAGGCAATGGACCAAATTAAGATACCTATTTTTTGATCCGAGGGAATAAATCCGCTTACGACCATATAGAGTCCGATGATCTCAGAAGGGATTAATTTTAATAAACGACTTAAGTAATCTTTAAAGGCTTCATCGCTGTTCCGAAGAGCAGGAGCACGCCGCAGACGAAAGGGAGCAGACATAATCGTGAATAGGTTAATGAACTCTAATTTAAGTAATTACCTTTTAATATTCCAAATATTTCGCAAAAATTCAGCGATAAATCAATCTAGGAAGAAAAACCGATATTTATTTATATAAAAATAACACAAACGATTGATTTTCAATAACTAAATAATTATTTCAGAGCAAACCTTCACAATATCATGATGACTTCACCAACTGACAAAAATGTGGAGCAAACCAATGGTTTGGTGCTCTCCTACTTAACACAGAGAAATATCATCGGCTTCAGTGGGATGCTGCTACCGTTAGCACTTGCAGCTTGGCCAAAGAGGCCCGCACCTTATGGGATTGAGCCCTCGATCAGTGACTATTTTTTCACAAATCGAGGTGATTTGCTTGTCGTATTTCTATGCGTCATCGGCGTATTTTTAATCACTTATAAAGGTTATACATGGGTTGAAAGGGCGCTTACAATTACCGCTGCTCTTGCAGGCATGGGTGTGGCATTCGTTCCGACAAGAAAAATTTGCGGTAATTGTGAATTTTCTGCGCATACAGAGGATGGACGCCTTTTTCTTGACTTGTTTGGAGAAGGCTGGCACATACTTTTCGCGGCGATCTTCCTATTGTCTTTGGCGGCCATGTCCTTGTTTTTCTTCCCATTGACCGATGAACCCGCACAGTTGAGAACAGCAGCCGGACGCAAAAGCAAAAAGGCTAAGCGTAACCGCATTTATAGAATCTGCGGTATTATTATGGTTGTCAGTGTGGCTATTCTCGGCCTCTACTTTTTATTAAAACCCGATGTCAAGGGTTTTCCAGTCGTTTACACTTTTGAGACTATTGCCATTGAGGCATTCGGCCTTTCCTGGCTCACCAAGGGGGAAACATTTCTACCCGACGGTCAACATTATATCGTGAGAGGATTACGTCAGTTGGGGCGCTCAAAATCCTAAACGCTAAAGATTAATAATCACACCTTAATCAATATCAACATGGCAATTATTAAAGTACTGATCACTTTCAGCGGTACAGCAACAGGTAGCGTGCACTGCCAGATTCTGGGAGCCCACACCAATTTACAATTCGATGTAACTGCACAGGACGAACCTATGGCTCATCCCTTTAACCTGAGGCCAAATGTTTATTCGGTCCAGGTTTCCGGCTCATCAGGGGGAAAAGTGAGCCTGTTAGTAGCCCAGGAGGAAATCGAGTTAGTGAACGAGTCGGATGAAAATATGAATGTCTTTATCCTAAAAGCATTTGCCGTGAATTGATATGAAGAAATACCTCAAACACTTACCACTAATCCTGCTTTTATGCTGTGGCCTAAAAGTAAGCGCCCAGGTCAGTGACGCCTTAATACAGGACGCAACACTTAAAAAAATCCCATTACAAAAAACTTTATCAGGCTGGGATATATTGGGTAACCTTTATCAGCTCAGCTTGGATGACATAACGGCTGATGATAAGTCCATCAAGTTCAAAAGCACTATTTTCGGATTGAAAAAGTTGGGTAATGATGACCCGGTAAGCAGTGCGGAATATACCAGAAACAAGATTGCAAGGCATATTGAGCCATATTTGACATTCAACTACAAAGATCAGTTCGATCCTTCAAACCTGACTCTTGGCGTTAACCTTTCCCTGATAAATCATAATGACAAAACCGAAAGCCCCAAATTAACTACCCTCCCGGTCGAAATTCAAACTACTCACTCAAGCTTGAACGCAAGACTTGCTGCCTATCGATCTCAGGTAACACCAGACCTTCCAAATGCGACAGCCGCGGATCGAAATGCGGTAGTCGCCCTACTTAATAAAAATTTCGATTTAATTACTGCATTTGTACATAGCGGAGATGAAACGAAGCTCCCGCCAGCACTCAAGGCAGACTTGGACAGAGAAGGGATCACGCCATTAGTCAAACAATTACAGGAACAGATGGATAAGCTGGCAAGCGATATCACCAATGGATTCAATTTGACGTTTTCACCCCAGGCCACCTATGCTTTTAACCGGAGCGACCTGCAAGGGGCCTCCTTTATGTTTAACGGGATAAAGGGATTTTCCTGGATAAAAAAACGGACGACCCAGATCATCGCCAAGGGTGGTTACGTATTAGGAGACGATACAGTCATTAAGAAAACGGCGATTGGCAGACATCAGATTCAAACACAGCTTGGCATAAATCAGGTTTTTGTAACCAAAAAAATCAAGGCAGATGATGGTACGGAATCCGCGTCGCCGAGCGGGGAACTATCCATAAGTTATGGCTATAATTATCTTACTGAAGGCTATTTAACTGATGAAAAAAGGGATCAGCAGACCTTAAGTGCTAAACTGGGTTTTCTAATTGGGAAAGATTCCTGGTTACTCATCCCCTTCACCTATAATTTTGCAACCAAGGAAAAACGCGCCTCAGTAACTATAAAGGTGAATCTTGGAAGCGCTCCTTTTAAATAGCCAGGAAAAAATCTGATCGGAAATTGTACGAGGAATAAAAAGCCAAAATAAGCCGGCTTTTATATTTAAAGAAAATACCCTACAGTATTTAACAAACCGAGGCGAACTACAGCTGTAGATCACCTCGGTTGTCCTTAATAGTTATTTATATATGTTACTCCAGGGGCACATTAACCTAAGTTTAACTTAAGCCTGATTTAGGGTATTGAAAGCTTCGTGCGGATTTGAAAGGAAAAAGCTACGGAAATCAGCAGTCTGGCCAACGTGAATTTCGTAAACATCATTTTCTAAACCATCAATCAATGCCTGAGCAACCTCGCTTGAAGGCATGCCGTTTGCTTCACCACCAATATCTTTAGAAAACTCAGTGTTCACCAATGGCGGCATCAGTTCAAATACTTTTACCGTTGTGTCAACAGCAAGGGTATGTCTCAGAGTAAGCGAATAAGAATGCAAAGCAGCTTTGCTATCAGAATAAGTTGGGATCACCGTTACTGGTGCAAATGCAACCAATGAAGTTACGTTAACGATCGCAGATTCCGGTTGGGCTTTCAATACCGGTAATAAAACCTCATTCAGGCGGATCACGGCTAAGTAGTTAGTTTGGATCTCTTCGCTTGCTTTGTCAAAAGACAGAGATTCAGTCGAATGTTTATAAACGTTCGCTGCGGCTGCATTATTAATTAAAATGCTCAGGTCGCCGAATTCCGCTTTTATTTTTGATACCAATTTGGTTACATCCTCACCTTTGGTGATGTCTGCCTGATAGGTACGTACATTAGCTAATCCTTCTGCGGCTTTTTCCAATTTCTCGCCGTTTCTGCCGATAATCAGTACTTTGTTACCTTTTTCGCTTAAAAGTTTAGCTGTTTCGTGACCAATGCCTGAACCACCGCCGGTGATCAAAACAGTTTTGTTTGAAATGTTCATGTTGTTTTTATTTAATTTATTGTCAGTTTCAAAAAAGACAATTTTGTCTATTTTGAAAGAAGCTTTTTAGCAGGCCGCTTAACGGCCTTTATTTTTTCCATTACACGATTAGTGCAATAGCTATTAATTCATTATAAGTGATTTTTTCAGAGCACTCAGACTTTCGAGAAAATATTCGCGACCGAAGATCCTGCCTGAGATCAGCGTACCGGGTAATGTGTTTACCCATTGTATGGCCATTTCCCTTGGCGCAACCGGGAAGCTAAAATCACCCGATTCCTTACCAGCACGAAAAGTTTCCGAGAGCCAGGCTAAAATATTTCCCAGGTGTTCTTTAGCAGCCTCCTGCATCTTTACTGGCAGTTCCGAATATGCTGAACCACAGATACCAATGAGGCACAGCTTTTGGCCTTCATTAAAGTAATGTTCATACAGTTTCAGAACGGCTTCCGCTTTTTCTACTGACGAATACTGTGACAACGCTTGTCCCATTTTAAGAAAGTCTGATTTATCCTTTTCGATCACCGCAACTCCAAGGTCTTCCTTTAGTGGAAAATGATAGTGAACAGCAGCGTTTTTGATCCCCAGTTCACTGGCGATCTGCCGAAAACTGAAAGATGGATAACCAACCTGCTGAATAAAATCACGTCCAAGGGTGACAATTTGATCTCTTGTGTTTGCCATAAAATTCTGATACAAACATAAAAACTTACTTATATATAAGTAAGTTTTTATGTAATCACTATGTCATCATAATTTATTAGTTCATAACTACCTGATGACCTGACCCATTTATTTCATTTTATTTCGGCAAGGCTGTTTAGAAATTACGAAATATCAAAACCTAACAAATAAAAAATATCAGAGAATGCTAACTATCAACAACTTACTTAATGGCATCCATTTAGATAAGTACCTGCTGCAACGGCGATAATTTTGCGCCCCTTTCGAAGAACATTTATGGAAGTGACGAAAACGGTTTCATGGAGTACGCCGGATTTGGATAATTTGGGATTTTGGTCAGCCAATTTAATTAATGGCGAGTTGGAGCTTTGTGCTATTTCAAAAACGAAACTTGGGTTATCCACCTTCTCCCCATCAAACCTTGAAACTGCATTCAAAAAATTTAGTTACAAGGACCGGCGATGTTTTCTGGAACAGATTAAAAGCGCATCACCACATGGTCCAATGTTCCGTCATATATCGGCCGGCTCCCACGATATGCCGGGACCGCTATTGTTAAAAGGGCAATTTAAATTTAACGATTCAAATGAGGCAATAGGGTTGTCCGGGATCCTTTCTACTATCAGTAAGTCGGTTAAAGTAACATCAAACGAAAGTGACCTATTGACGATTCTAAGTCATGAACTCAAAGCGCCGTTGACGACTATAAAACTTTATATTCAACTTGCCTCGAAGATGCTTGGCAAGGTTCGGGTTGCTTCCGTGCTACCTTACCTGGACACCGCAGTGCGGGAAGTTGATCTACTGAATAACACCATGGAAAACCTGCTTGATTATTCCTCTTTAAATACAGGTGACTTACCGATCTATCCTCAGGTATTTAGTTTAAGCGCAATGGTTAAGGAAGAATTCCTGAAGCATCAGGAAATACACGGTACGCATATTTTTGAATACCACGATACAGGCCATATCAAGGTAAATGCTGACAAAATAAAAATACGGCTTGTGATCAATAATCTAATTAATAACGCCATAAAATACGCACCGGATCAAACTTTGATTAGGTTATCCTGTAACAGGGTAAACGACCAAGCAGTCGAATGTGTACAGGACCACGGCCCTGGTATATCCTTTGAAGATCAGCAGAAACTTTTTACCAAATTCAGCCGTGTGGGAGGCCACGAGCAGATCACCAAATCAGGGCATGGCGTTGGGTTGTATCTTGTACGTAAGATCACGCAGGCACATCATGGGGAAGCATGGGTGAAAAGTCAGCCTGGAATGGGTTCTGCCTTTTATTTTTGCCTTCCTGAGCAAAGACTGACCACAGCGAATTTTGGCATTAGGCCAAAACTTCAAACCAAGCGGAATTAATGCCGGTGCGGGTTTAGCCTTGCTTCGGCGAGGTCAATTTGATTTTCCTCTTTACGAATTGTGGCATCGCTGAAAAGTCTTTGTTTACGAATATGGAAGAGCTCGTTCCGTTGTGCTTCGTAAATCCTAATAACGGCTTTGTTATAAAATTCAAGTTCAGATTCCTTGATATCTTCTCCCAACATGGATTCTAATTTATCAGCAGTTATGGTTACCCTATTTTGGAGGTCGTTTCGCAGATTATGAATAAATCTGTTTTTTTCAACCTCCGAATAGAACTTATCCTCGATCTCTTTAAGTGCCACGTGTAATAAGCGAAGCCGGAGTTCAGCTTCCTCCTTTTCAGCTGATGCGACCGGGTCTATTTCTTCGGCTTTAATTGCCCTGACTAAAAACGGCAAACTGAAACCCTGTAAAACCAAGGTGACAAGGATCACAACAAATGCAATAAAAATGATCAGGTTTCTATGTGGAAAGGCCGTCTCACCATTAACAAATGCCGGAAGGGAAAGCGCGGCGGCTAAAGATACAACCCCGCGCATTCCGGCCCAACCAAGTAGAAACGGCCCTTTCCAGCCGGGATTCGCTTCCTTCTCCCGGATACTTTTAAATAGGATCCGGGGAATAAATGTGGCTGGGTAAATCCACAGAAAGCGAACTATAATGACGATTAAGCTAATCAGAAATCCATAGCGCCAGGCCTCGGCCACGGAGTATCCATGTAATCCTTTCATAATCACAGGCAATTCCAAACCGATTAAAATAAAAACCAATGCGTTTAGCATGACTACCAGTGTCGACCATACATTGACAGTCTGGAGCCGCGTTTCGCCACTGTTAAAAGTTTCGTGGGACCGGTGTGAAAGTAACAAGCCTCCACTCACCACGGCCATGACCCCTGAAAAATGAAACTGTTCAGCCAGGAGATACATAAAGTATGGGGTTACCAGTGTAAATGCCGCATCGATATTGGCCGAAGTAGAGAGATATTTATGTTTGAGATAAATTAGTTGACCAACTGCAAGGCCGGTTATTATACCCATCACAGTGACAACTAAAAAACTGAGTGCTGCCTGATGAAAAGAAAACTGGCCTGTAATTACGGCGGCCAAAGCAAACCTGAAAACGATCAAACTTGAAGCGTCATTGATCAGGCTTTCACCCTCCAGTATCGTTAATACCCTTTTAGGCACTTTCACACTTTTCAGAACCGAGGCGGCAGCTACGGCGTCGGGAGGCGCAATAATGCCGCCGAGCAGGAACCCAAGCGGTAGGGTAAACCCCGGAATAAAATAACATGCAGCGAAAGCGACAATGACGGAAGTACAGATTACCAACCCGAATGACAATAAACTTATCGCGCGCTTCCATTTTAAAAATTCGGTAAAAGATGTATACCAGGCGGCTTCATACAAAAGCGGCGGCAAGAAAACCAAAAAGATAACATCCGGATCAATAGAAACCACCGGGATACCTGGAATATAACTGATCGCAAGGCCCGCGATAACCAAAAATAAAGGATAAGAAATCTTTAATTTCTGCGCAAGAAGGATTAGCAGAAACGCACCCGAGAGTAATAAAAGAAATAATAAAAGGGTATAATGCATATCCTGGTCTGTTAGTATGGAAGTCCTTATAGCTGGATCCTGAAAGAAGCCACTATTGGCATAAATAGACAAATTTATCCATTTTAATAGCAAAAACATTACCAAACGTCTTAAATTAAAGCAAAAAACAAAATGATGGTTAATAAAAAAAATAATCAAGTCGGATTTCTCTGTCATCGGGACTTTCTTGCTCTGTCATTTTCCTATATTTAGTAAAAAGGGACTTCAAATTAACGACATAACATAACCAGCAAATAGAATCCCAAATCTATTTATCTGTTTTACAGTCAGAAACGCCCCGGCACCACGATTGCAGCCAAGCTGTTATTTACTTAAAACATGCAATTATGAGTGATTTTCAGAAGCTATTTGAAAAACAACGGGCCTACTTCGATTCTGATATTTCAAAATCATACGAATGGAGATTGGAACAACTGGACAGGATGGAGCGCATGCTGACCGAAAATTATGAATCTTTCTGTACCGCATTGGCGAAGGACTTTAAAACCGGCAGTGCAGAACAGCGTTCTGAGTTGAATGGATCCATCGGCTGCATAGGTCACATTCGTGAGCATTTGAAAGAATGGATGGAACCCGTAGATGCGCCCATTCCTAAGTTTTTGAAAGATGCCGGAGGGAAGGGAACAATCTACCGTGATCCTTATGGTGTGGCACTGATTATCGGACCATTTAACGGCCCGATCATTCTACTGGTTGAACCAGCCGTTACCGCACTTGCCGCTGGAAACCCGATCATGATTAAAGTTAGTTCCGGAATTCCGGCAACCGCCGGTTTATGGATGGAACTTGTACAAAAGTACTTTGAACCTGAAGCAGTGAGCATTTCTGATGGCGACCGTGACGTTGTCGCTGAGTTGTTAAAGATCCCGTACAACTTTATTTTCTTTACAGGCAGCGTGGCTGTTGGAAAAGTTATTATGAGGGCCGCAGCGGAAAACCTCACCCCGGTCCTTCTGGAACTTGGTGGACAAAACCCGGCGATTGTCGATGCGACTGCAAATATCGCCGAATCAGCACGAAAAATAATATGGGGCGCGATGGCCTGGGGCGGTCAATGGTGTACTTCACCAGGATATGCCTATGTACACGAATCGTTGATCGATGAATTTAATGCCGAAGCTAAAAAAGCTATTGTGGAGATGTTTGGCGAAGACCCAAAAAGCAATCCTGACTTCTCACGCATTATCAGCCCGAAAGCTGTTAAACGTCTCTCAACACTAATCGATCCGGCGAAGGTCATTGCTGGCGGAGATTTTGATGAGGAGGCTAAATACTTCGCGCCAACCCTGGTGTACCCGGTAACCTGGGAGGATAAGATTATGGAGGATGAGATCTTCGGTCCAATTTTGGCCATCATGCCTTATAGTGATCTTAAAGAAGCTGTAGCCAAAATCAAACGTGCTCCAAAACCGCTTGCGGCTTACATTTTCAGTAAGGATGAAGAAACCATCACCTACCTTAAACATACACTGTCATTTGGCGGAGGCGCAGTTAACCATGTTAACGTACAACTTTACATTCAAACTTTACCTTTTGGAGGCGTCGGATCTTCAGGGATAGGTAGTTATTACGGTAAATTCGGTTATGATTCGCTGACGCATCCAAAATCTGTGCTGACTACACCGGCCGACTTTTCTATTGAGCACATTTATCCACCCTATACGGAAGAAAAGATCAAGGAATCCGAAATCTGGGGAATCTATTAATCAGTTCAGAACGGATGAATACGATATCCAATAAATGGTTCGCGCTAACCATCCTGCTTGCAGCACCATTGCTATCGGTATTGGATGTTTTTATTATCAATGTAGCAGTCCCTTCCATTAAACTTGGCATTATGGCAAATGATAGCGAGATGCAGTTGGTAATTGCCATCTATCTGTTAGGGTATGCCTCTTTTCAAATCACAAGCGGCCGCGCTGGAGATTATCTTGGCCGTAAAAAAGTGTTCATTGCAGGGATGTTCCTGTTTACATTTTTCTCCTGTGTCTGCGGCTTTTCCGAAAGTCCTTTCCAACTTATCATATGCAGGTTCTTCCAGGGCGTATCTGCAGCGATTATGACACCACAGACTATCGCGATGATGCAGATGATCTTTCCTAGCTCCACAGAAAGAACAAAAGCGGTGGGACTTTATGGTATAGTTATGGGTTTTGCAACTATCCTGGGCCAGTTCCTTGGTGGTTATCTTTCAAATACCCATTGGCTGATTGCCGGCTGGAGGCTTATTTTTTTCGTAAACCTGCCACTCGGCACACTGGCCATTGTCCTTGCAACCGTTTTCCTGGAAGAAACAGGACGAAAAAACGATGGACGTCCGGATTACAGCGGTGCATTGATTTTAACCGCGAGTTTATTTTCGTTGGTTATACCGCTCATAATCGGCCGGGAAGATGGCTGGCCGGCCTGGAGTTTTGGGTTATTAATATTCGCCGCTATTTTATTCATTTATTTCAGGAAAAATCAACAAACCAAGTTAACCAATGGCCTTCAGCCACTGGTTAATCTTGGACTTTTCAGGATCAGGGATTTCAACAGGGGAATTACCACTGTCATATTTTACTTTATGATGCATACCTCCTATTTACTGATCATTAGTGTATATCTTCAAAATGGACTGGGGATAAACTCCTATCAGAACGGACTATTCTTCGTCGTTTTTGGACTATCCGCTACCATATCATCACTACTTTCCATTAAGGCTGTTCAACATTTTGGAAAGATCGTATTGCAGATTGGCGCTCTTTTAATGCTGATCTCGTTTTTCCTGCAGGATATCTATTTGAATAAAAATGCCTCTTACCTGAGCATTTATTTACAGCTTGGATTTTACGGCTTTGGAGGTGGGATTGTCCTTCCCTCCTTACTGAATATGGCACTGAGGGCTGTACCACTGGAGTTCGCAGGAGCGGCGTCGGGTGTCTATACCACGATCCAACAATCCTCATCCGCACTGGGAATTAGTTTGATAGGAGGTGTATTTTATCACTTCCTGGATCATGGTCAATATCATAAGGCGAATTTTTTGATTGCATTCCATTGGGGACTCGGTGCAGAAATCATCTGTATCACCGTGGTATCCTATCTGCTTTACAAGCTTCCAAAACAAACCCCCAAAGTTGATACGGGAGAAATATTAAAAGAAAAATACAAACTGGACAACCAGTTTTAACAATTTATTAAATACAAAAATATGAATAATCAAAAAATTGCCTTGATCACGGGTTCTAACCGCGGGTTAGGCTTTGAAACCGCAAAACAATTAGGACAAAAAGGAATTACTGTCCTTGTTACCGGAAGGAACCAGGAGATAGCAGACGATGCTGCAAATAAATTAAAGGCCGAGGGGATTCAGGCCTTCGGTATAAAGCTGGATATCACCAATGCGGAGGACCGCAAGGCTGCATTCAATTTAATCAACGAAAAATTCGGTAAGCTTGATATTCTTATCAATAATGCCGGTGTCGGACCCAAAGGTGATTTCTTTGTAAACCGCGCTGTCGAAACAGATGAAGATGAATTTCAATATGTCTTCGGCACAAACGTTTTCAGCGTGGTCTATCTGACTAATGATCTTTTACCATTGTTAAAGGCGAGCGGACAAGGTAGAATTGTAAATCTTGGAAGTAAACTGGGCTCATTAGGTACACATGATATTCCTAACGGACCATTTGAAACTGTAAAACGCCTCTCGTATAATGCCTCAAAAACAGCCTTGAATGCTGTTACCATTCACCTCGCTGCCGAATTAAAGCCATTTGGCATCAAAGTCAATTCAGCAGACCCGGGACATGCGAGAACGGATATGGGTGGCCCTAACGCGCCGTTAAGTATTGCTGAGGCAGTGGCTACAAGTGTCCAGCTGGCTCTGCTTGGCGAGGATGGCCCCACTGGTAAGTTTATACATCTTGATCACGAAATTGCCTGGTAACGATTCTTTCAGTTTTCAAAAAATGAAAGTTTTCTAACTAAAATTCATCATCATTTTATAACCCGGGTGTACTTCAATAGTACACCAACAATAATGAAATCATGGAAATGTTTGAAGTTCTAAAAACCCGGACTGACGGGCAAGTGCTATTTGCTGCAATTGACAATCCGCCGATCAATCTGCTCGGCCCTGCACTGGTACGTGACCTGGTATCGTTAATCCGTATCCTCGATAAAGGCGATACCTATAAAGTGGTTGTATTTTCAAGTGCAAACCCGGATTTTTTCATCCCCCATGTAGATATTACCAAGATAGCCGAGTACCGGGAAATTGCTGCACAATTGGTTGGTGAACCCTCACTGGCATTACTTTTCCGGAGGTTGAGCGAGACCAAAGCGATCACCATTGCTCAGATCGCAGGAAGGGTGCGAGGTGCAGGAAGTGAATTCATACTGGCCTGTGACATGCGTTTCGCTTCCCGTGAGAAAGCTATATTCGGACAACTGGAAGCGGCTTTTGGACAGGTAGCCGGGGGCGGTGCTATTCAGCACCTCACCAGGACGCTCGGCAGGGGACGCGCTTTTGAAGTTCTGACCAGCAGCAATGATTACGATGCAGACCTTGCCGAAAGGTATGGTTGGATCAATCGCGCTATACCGGACCGCGACCTGGAGGACTTTGTTGATGCACTTGCCCTTAGAATTGCAAAATTCCCACATCAGGGCCTTATGGATATTAAGGAACGGATCAATGCGATCAGCCTGGCATCTGTGGATGACCTTCGTAAAGATTCGGAACTATTTGGAAGGGCCACGCAATTTCCTGAAACAAAGGAACGCTACAAGAAGATCATCGGGCTTGGACTTCAGCAATATGGAGATACAGAACTAAACCTTGGCCGTGTCCTTGGTGAATTTTAAAATCAATCAGGAACATAACAAACCCTTTGCAGGAAAACCTGCAAAGGGTTTCCTTTTATCAATTCAACCCAGCATTATTTTGAGCCTGAATACCGACTGCATCCTCCGTTTTTATTTTCGGTTGATCTGGTCTGAAAATCATCCGGAGGGACTGATCTTTCGACAAGTATGCAACCATCCAGCTAATAAGTGTTCTTGACTTATTTGCAGCATTGACAAGAGACATCAGGTGGACCATTAACCACGCGAAGAGTGCGATAAGACCTCTGAGATGATATCGGTGTTTAAAAAGGTCGACAACCGCGTGCTCCCTTCCGATAATCGCCATTTCACCTTTATCAAAATACTTAAAGGCTGACAAATCCTCACCGGTATATAACCGCTTCAAGTTGTCAGCGAGGTTGCGGCCCTGTTGGATAGCTACCTGAGCGAGTTGCGGATGCCCTTTGGGATAAAGGGAATCTTCCAACTGAATACTGCAATCACCGATGGCATAAATATTTTCCACATCCTTCACACGATTATAAATATCTGTGATCATCCTTTTCCCGATTCCTAGGCTGCTTATAGGTATCCCATTTAGTATGGGGGCAGTGACCCCGGCAGCCCAGATTAATATTTTAGCGGGGATGACTGTGCCGTCGGAAAGCGTGACCTTATTGTCAATGAATTCCTGAACGTGGGTACCCAAAATTATTTCGACTCCCAATTTATCAAGAATGGCATAAGCGTCTTCCTGTGATTTTTGGCTCATCGGAGAAAGAAGTTGTTGGCCGCCATCAACGATATAGATCTGTGCGGGTGTTCCTTTCAGCTCAGGATATTCTTTTAAGAATATGTTCTTCCTGATCTCTGCAAGCATCCCGGTTACTTCAACACCGGTGGGACCTCCCCCGGCCACTACAATGTTGAGCAGCATTTCCTTTTCAGCCTCATCTGTAGAAACCGATGCAGCCTCCATGGTTTGGTAAAGTACATTGCGCATGCGCAAAGCGTCATCTATAGTTTTCATCGGGATAACATTTTCCTCTATACTCTTAATTCCGAAAAAGTTAGATTTCACCCCCGTCGCCAAAACGAGTTGGTCATAGTTAAGGTCACCATTATCGAGATGAAGTAGTTTATTGTCCGGATCAACGCCCTTCACCTCTCCCATTCGATAGGAGAGCCGTTCGTTTCTGAAAAGCTTTCGAAAAGGATAACTAATGCCGGACGCATCCAGAAAACCCGTTGAAACCTGGTACAAAAGCGGTGGAAAATAATTGTAATTATTCCGGTCGACAAGTGTGACCCAGAATCGCTTATCTTTCAGTAAACGCTGGGCAAGGTTTACACCAGCAAACCCACCTCCTGCTATGACTACCCGGATCTTCCGGTTTTCAGCTAATATATTCATGCTTTTCGATTTAAGGCCAATGGATAATGAGTTGGCCCTTTTCTTTCACTAAACACCAACTAAAATACCATGCGATATTGACTTAATAATCACGGCGTTAGTAACTCTACAAAATTTCCAATTAACCATATTTAGTAGATTAGAACGCCTACCTAACGATATATCAAGAAGCGGGACAGGCATGCAAGCGATATTAATATATACAAATAATCCAGCTGTAACTTTGTAGAAATTTCGAGTTCATTCGAGCTCTGCTTTGCAGCGTGGACCTCATAAATTTCATCAAAGGACTGTATCGCCTGGCTGTTCCTATATATAGTTATAGGATTCTTAAATTTCCGATATATAGTAAATCAGAATGGAACAATCAACTCAAAATACCTGACTTTCAATAATTTACATAGTGGCCTAAAGCTTGTAAAAATCATTTCAAATTTTAAATAAATTAAGATGATCACAACAAATGAGCCTTTATCAGTAGAAAGGATGCCAGGGGCACCCCTGATAATTACAAAACACAGCGCTGCCTTTTGGCGGGTAACGTTAGATAATCCGCCGATCAACCTCATGGGTCCGGATATGGTCGCTGGTTTACAACGATTAATGGACATTATAGAAGCTGATCAGGAGCTTAAAGTCATTGTATTTGACAGTGCAAATGAAGATTATTTCGTTTCGCATTTTGATGTGATCCGGGGAGGCGAACTGCCACAGGTTTCTGGCAAATTGGGCGTTACGCAATGGGTTGATGTTTCTAATCGTATCCATAACGCAGGTGTAATCAGCATTGCGGTAATCCGTGGAAGAGTTAGGGGTATTGGCTCAGAATTTATTCTGGCCTGTGATATGCGATTTGCAAGTAAGGAAAAAGCCACCTTCGGCCACCTCGAAGTAGGTATGGGATTAATGCCTGGTGGTGGAGCAACCGAGTACCTTCCGTTATTGTCTGGCTATGCGAGAGCTATGGAAGTTGCTGTTAGTTCCGATGATTTTGATGCCGAGACTGCTGATAAATACGGATGGATTAACCGTGCTTTTGCCGATAATGAACTTGACAACTACGTTAATAACCTGGCAACTCGTATCAGTGGTTTCGAATTGCCAGCGCTGCAGGCGACTAAAGCTACTATATTGAAACGCGCAGGCGGAGGCCCTAATCCTTTTGAAATTCAGGAATCAAGCAACAAATTCTTTGAATTATATCAAAGACCAGAGGCACAGGCTTTACTTGGCAAATTGATGGAAATGGGTTTCCAGACAGAAAGCGATACAGAATCAAGGTTAGGTCATTACCTGGGTACTTTGGCTTCCAAATAATTTAACAACAACTACTTATAAATAATATTATGAAAAAATCAACAGGAATAGCTACCTGGAAAGGCAGCTGGAAGCAAGGAAGCGGAACGATTTCCACTCAAAGCGGAAATTTAAAAGATGCTCCGGTAACTTATTCAAGCCGGTTTGAAGACGCTCCAGGCGGAAGCCCGGAGGAATTACTTGCAGCCGCACATGCAGCATGTTTCAATCAGGCTGTGGCGAACAATGCCGTAATGAAAAACCTTGAAACAACAAGTATTTATACGACTGCGGATATCGAATTGGGTTTTGACGACACAACCGGTTATCCGCAAATTAAAAGCCTGCATTTTAATGTAGAGTCTGAAATTCCGGGAGCGACCCAGGAACAGTTTGAATTTTTCCTTGAAAGAGCAAGGGTTGGTTGTACGATCTCCAAGATCATCAACCAGGAAGTTTTGCCTTTAACAGTTTCAGGTAAATTAATCCAGAGCTAATCAGGGCGTAGGCTTTGATTTCAAAAGTGTATAAAGAAAGATCTGTTAGTATTTATCGATCTGGCAAGGAAACTAAAAAGGCGGCGCGAGCCGCCTTTTTAGTTCTTAAAGATTGAAGAAATCTGTGAATTCACGGTTTGGTCTCCATCATTTTATCTTTCAGGATCATGAGTCCGTCATGAAGTATTTTAAGCAACAAGGCAGCAGCGATCAGCAGACCTGCAATAATGAGATAGCCTGTAAGTTCCTTTGCGGCGGCAAGCCCGGCCTGACTTTGAAAAGTCTGGTAAAAATCATTGGCAGTAGCCGAGTTAATTGTTCCGCTGGACATATCAGTTTTAGAGCCGATATAATCCAGATGGCGGATACGCTGTGTATAAAGTAAATAGTTATACCCTGCTGTGAACACAGCGGTACCCAGAAAAGAACGGAAAAGAAATGCGATCCCAACAACCGTGAGAACGTCTTTTATAGTATGGCCCCTGGTAATATAAATACCAACAGCGATAAAAAGGATTCCCAGTCCGACTCCCTTTATAAATGAAGGAAACCAAAAGCTGCTGATTTCAAAAGCATTTCCAAAGCTATTATACATCAATATCTCGTAAACAATCACTGTACTGAATCCTATAAACATCAGGAGCTGGTCATGATAGCCCTTATAAAACCAGATGTAGCAAAATACAGCGCCAAGGGTAACTCCGGGAAGAAGATATAGTGTTAGTTCAGAGTTTCGGAAATTTTCGTAGTGCAGTGCGCCACCGCTAAAACTTGTTTGCAAGGTAGCGGGAACGAAAATACCGAGCAAGAATATATAAAATAGACCAAGGCGAAAATTGGGTAATTTGAAAAGGTCAAGGGGAAACACAGGCCGCTTAAAATGCAGTTCGCGACGGATGAAAAATAGTAGCAATACCAATACTCCAATCCCGGAGAGCCTGATACGAGACGAATTTAACCAGTCCTCCACCTTTCCGAACACGATAATATAATTCAGCACCATCAATAATGCCGTTAACAAAATAATTCCCTGCCAGTCCATCTGATACAAGGGAACGCGTCTTTTGAGTGGATGTCTTTCTATAAATATTACAGATAATAGCAAGCAGAAAAAGAGCAACATCATAATCGCCACATAGGCATACCGCCAGGTGTAGATAAAAGCCAGTTTACTGGTTACCCAGGTCATGGTATAAATACCGCCTAAAGCGATAAAATAAACAAATGGGTAGAGCCGGCTAACATCGAGTTTTTTACTCCAGACCTGTAGCCATACGAGATAGATTTCAGTAGATGCAGCAACTTTACCGGCACCTAACAGCAGGCAAGCCAGTATCGTTAAATATGGATTAGTGGTGGTGGCACAAACCGCGTTCATCACCAGCATGATGAGGAAGCCACAAATGACCAGCGACTTTGCGGTATACCGTTCCCTAATCCTCAAATTTGTCATACTACCAAGGCCCATTCCAATATACATGGCATAATAAGCCATGGTATAAGGTTCAGTGTACCCGCCCTGGCTTGAGGCCATATCTGACGTATTCCCGAGGTATATGCCATTGGCCGTTAATAAAACCACATAAAGAATGGTTAAAACCGGTAATCTAACCCAAACAGGCACCCATTTGTAGAAGAGTTCGTAAAATTCCATATGCTTTAACTATAACCTAACGATGACATTCATACCAGCCTTTAAAGCTGTTCTAACCGATTCGTATTCGGTGGAATTCAGGAACTCAATCCGGACCGGTACACGCTGCCTCACCTTCACAAAATTTCCGGTGGAATTATCCAGTGGAATAGCTGAGTATCTCGAACCAGTTGCCTCAGAAATTGCCACGATTTTTCCGTTCAGGTATTTGTCATCAAGGCCGTCGATCGAAAGTTTTACAGTCTGTCCAATGTGCAGTTTGGCAACCTGTTCTTCGGTATAATTCGCGATGACCCATTTATATTCATTGCGTACGAAGGAAAGCAAGGTCTGTCCGGCCTGTAGCAGTTGACCTTCCTGTATGCTTCTGCGGCCGGTTGTCCCCTTGTAGGGGGCGCGAATCACCGTGTAGGAAAGGTTCAATGCGGCCATATCCAAAGCCGCTTTCGCTCTTTTGACCTCAGCATCGCTCACCATGGTTCTTCCACTTGCCTCCGTGGTCGAAAGCGTTGCCGAGGTTCTTTGTTCTTCCAAAGCTCGCGTCTGGGCTTCTGCCGCATCATAATCTGATTGTACCTGATCAAATTGTTGCTGGGTGGCGGCTCCCTCCTTTAGCAGATTAGCATAACGCCCGAGGTTCTTCTTAACATTCAATAATTTGGCCCTGCTTGCCTGGATGTTCGCATCAGAAATCCCTATGGTATTGTGAACCGTCTGAACGGTGGACATGCTGACTTTTTTGGATGCGAGTGCAGACAAGTAAGCCGCCTGAGCTGACTCCAATTGGATCTGATATTCCCGCTCATCGATTGTTACCAGGGTATCCCCTTTCATCACCCTTTGATGTTCCTGGAAATAAACTTTTTTGATATAGCCAGGAATTCGTGTGTTGATTGGATTGATATACTCTTCTACCTGAGCATCGTTGGTATACAGATCATCGTTCAGGTGTAAATAAGTCACAGCCCCCCAGACGATACCGGCAACCGCCCCGGAGATTAATAGTCCGTTGACAAGTCTGATTTTCCATTTTCCATCAGAACCTCGATTAAAAGATATTTGTTCAGTCATTTTTCTGTTTTTAAAGCGTTCCTGTTTGATAAAGCAGCTGGCAATAGGTGTATTCCAGGTTAATCCGGGCATTGGTCACTTTCAGCTCCGATTCAATTTTTGTATTCGTGGCATCGATCATGTCGGTGAGCAAGGCCAGCTGGTTAAAATATTTTTTTTCCACCACCCTGTAATTCTCTTCGGCTGATTGCAAATCGGACGTGAGCGTTTGGAGATCCTCTCCTGCTTCTTTGAATTTTATAAAGGCCGCTTTCACATTGGAATATAAATTCTGTTTTTCCAATGTTTCCCGATCTTGCGCTGCAGCGAGTTCGATCCGTCCGCTTTCGATTTTTTTACTGGTTGTGTAGGTCGAAGAAAGGTTGTAGTGCAACCCGATCCCAGCCTGCCAGACGTTGGAATAAATATCCACAGCAGGCACCACACCGGTAAAAGGGCGTTGCAGATTAGTTCTGGTGTACAGAAAAATCTGAGGAAGTCTTTCACTTTCCAGCAAGGCTATTTCATTTGCGGCTATCTTATTATTGATCCCGGAGATTTTAAGATCCTGATTGGAAATTGCTGCCTGTTGCTGATATTCTGTCATCATCCTTAATTCATGCCTGTTTTGAAGTAATAAACTGTCAGGAAACAGAACGGCGGTATCCGGTCGGCCGGTTACCAAATTCAACTGACTGTTGAGGATCGTCATATCATTATTGTTCCTGCGGAGTGCGAGTTCGAGATCTGAAATCGTCAGTTGCGTACGTAATACATCGTTTTGAGTTACCATTCCCTGCTTCTGCATCGTCAGCACATTCTGCAGCCGGTTTTTGGTCAACCTGATATTGTTCTCGTAAATTTTCCTTTGGCTTACGAGCCGAAAAATATCCAGGTATTTGGCAGCGACCAACAGCTTGATGTCTTCCTGATTTTTCTCATTTGATAAACTGGCAATTTCTTCCCTGAGAACAGACTTTTTAATAGTGTTTTTAACTTCCCCACCTTTGAAAATTAGTTGGGACGCCTGTACTGAAAAAGCAGTAAACTGGTGAGGGATCGGGGAAACGCTGTGGTCGCCGAATGAAGGATTCCAACTGTCCGCGCTACTGATGTAGCCAAAAGCCAGATCCGTTCCTATTTGAGGCAGCCTTGCATCTTTAACAATTTCCACTTGTTGCCTGGCGTCCGCTTTATTCTTATCGCTAATCTTTAATTGATAACTATTAGTTAGCGCAAGCCGGTAAGCATCTTCCAGTTTAAGTACGCTATCCCGCGATAAGCCCTGTGCCCGTACGTCATTTAGAGAAAACGCGGAAACTAACAGGAAGGCCAGAACATAAAAGCTTCCCTGGCGTAACAGGGTTTCATGCAGGATATTCGGGTCATGATCCCGTTGGGGTTTAAAGATTAATTTCTTGTTATTCATTTGCTTGATTGGAATGCATTACTATTTGGCACTTTAAAGAGAGGGCCATAGCATTTAGGCCAATTCAGAGGCCACTATACAAGCAATTGTCAATCACCAAGTTGCGTTATCCAGCAAGCTTACTCCGACGATATTTCGGAAATTTAAGACCCTGGTTTTCTAAATAAAATGAATCATTAAAGGAAAAATTCAGAGTTGAGGAACATTCCCGATCATATATAAAAAGGTTTGATCCTTCTAAAAATCATCAATTCCTTTTTGACCGTTAACATCTTTAAAACAGATCCTGATCAGTGTTCCATTTTCATTTTCAATCGTGAATTCGCCGTCAAGTTGTTTGGTAAGTCCTTTCATGAGCATCATGCCAAAAGAATCGTCAGTGGTTAAACTAAAATCCGGGGGAAGTCCCCTACCGTTATCTTTTACTTCAAGGCAAAGTTCATTAGGCAGTGAATTGTAAAAATTCACTGTAATACAATCATCCACGGTATTAGGGAAGGCAAATTTAAATGCGTTCGTCAGGATCTCATTCAGTATTAAGCCGATGGGTACGGCGCTGGCCATGTCCAGCCGAATTTTATCGACATGCAGATGGCAGGAAACGAAATTGGTGAGGTTAAAGCTATCGACCAGGTAACTTACCAATTCCTGGATATATTCTGGCATAAACACGATGCTCAAAGTCCCGGTCTGATAAATCTTTTTATGAAGAAGGGACATTGCATGAATGCGGTGCTGGCTCTGCATGATCGCACTTATAGCAGCATCATCTTTCAGATAGAAAGATTGAGAATGCAGGAGGCTGGTCACAATTTGCAGGTTATTTTTTACGCGATGATGTAATTCCTGGAGCAGCAATGCATTTTCCTTCAATAGATGGTCCAGGGTAATATCTTTGGAATCAATTTCTTCCTGCTTGCGTTTTAATGACTGCCTGTTCCTCATTCTGCCCCGGTATGCCAACAGACTGAAAATTAATACGATGATCAGAACGAAAAATAATAACAATATCGAGTAGACAGCATCATTTGGGATTACCGCCAGTACTGTTTGTTTGTGGATATTAAAAAAGTCAAAATTTAAATAGTAATTGGGCGGCATCATAATTTATATCAGATAGTTTACTGGTAATCATAGTTCCAGACGATACCTAATTTTCGCATCCGAGCTGAAAGAACAGCAGGTGTGAGCCCAAGCAATAAGGCTGCTCCTCCAGAACCGGAAATCTTGCCATTGGCCTTTTTAAGTGCAGCATTGATTTGTTCCTTCTCGTTAGCCTCTTTATCTATTTCAGTTAACCTTTTGACAGGCTCAATTCTAAGTTCCTCCTCTGGTAAATCGAAATGTTCAATCACGGAATGATCAGAAACCAGTACATGCCTTTCAATAAGATTTTGCAATTCACGGATATTTCCAGGCCATTTGTAACTTATCAATTGGGAAATGGCCTCATTAGAAAGTTTTTTAGGTTTCGAGTTGCGGAGGGCAGCCGACTCCTGAAGAAAATGTGTCGCCAAAAGAACGATATCGTCCTTTCTTTCCCGCAACGGAGGCAAAAGGATTGGGAATACGTTCAGACGATAATAAAGATCGATCCTAAACCGGCCCGCCCCTACCTCTGCGTAAAGATTACGGTTCGTTGCGGCAATTATTCTGACATCTATCTTAATCGTATTTCTCCCACCAATCCGCTCCAGTTCCTTTTCTTGCAATACCCTTAAAAGTTTACTTTGCGTATCGAGGGGAATTTCGCCCACTTCGTCGAGAAATATGGTTCCTCCCTGTGCCTGTTCAAATTTACCGATCCTACGTTCAGAGGCACCCGTATAAGAGCCTCGTTCTGAACCAAAAAGCTCCGCTTCGATCAGTCCAGGCGGAATAGCCGCGCAGTTAATTTTAATGAAGGGCCCTTTTTGACGGTCGGACAGCTGATGGATTGCATTTGCCAAACCTTCTTTTCCTACACCGGTTTCACCGGAAATGAGAACAGTGGTGTCCACTGGGGCAACCTGTCTTACCAATCCCAAGACATCCATCAAACTGGAACTTTTTCCTATTATGCCCGTAATTTCCTGTGTTACAATTTTCTTGACTGATCCGGTAGAAGCCTTTGCTCCCAGCGTGCGTTTCCTTTCTTCAGCTATGACCAGATCCTTTGCCAGTTCAGCCAGGTCTTCAGTTACTGCACTGACAACCTCAAGCTGCTCCCTGGTATATCTACCCTGTTCCTGTGAGAAAAAATATAGGGAGGCGTTGAGCCCTGGGGAAGAATTTAAAGGGACATAGAGACTGGAACAAATATCAAAGCCGCTCTGCAGCCTTTCGGCAAAAGGCCGGGCTAATTCTCTGGTACTTCCGGCTTGCATAAAGTCCGGACAAATGTGCCCGATTTCGAGGTTTCCTTTCCTAAATTTCGCGTAATTTTTCCAGCTTGAGGCAATTGTTTCGAGTATATCCCAGCCTTCCAGAAGTTTAAATTCATCATACCCTGATCGCGTTAGCACCCAGGTTCCGGACATGTTCTCCTGATTGATGTTCAGGTCGATCATCATATAACAAAACGAAAGGAATGGATTGAATGCCCTTGCCAGCTGAACTAGTTTTTCCTCCAGATCATCCGAAGATTCCCGTATACCCGTGAGGGTATTAGAAAGCCATTTTTCTTGCCTGGAGATTAGTTCCCGCTGGCTCTTATAACGGTACCCTGCGATTTCGAGTGCAACAAAAATATCCTTGTCGCGGTAAGGTTTCACTAAAAACCCGTAGGGTTGCGTTGCCTTTGCAGCCTCGAGTGTATGGGTATCCGAGTTAGCCGTCATATAGATAAAAGGGATACTGAGCAACCCAAGTGACTTTGCCAGGTCAATCCCATTTTGATCGCCCTTTAGGAAAATGTCCAATAACACCATATCGGGACGGTCCGCTTCCAAAAGAATATGCGCCTCTTCAACGGACTTTGCAATGCCGATGACTTCATACCCTTCCCTTTCCAGTACCATTTGGAGGTCGTTCGCCGCGATCCACTCATCTTCTACTATAAGAATTTTTTCGCTCATTCTATTTACAATTGCCCTGTTAAGGGTACTATCGGTCCTTTTTCTCTTACAAACGCCATACCCAATATATTATATTGATTATCAGTAATTTAACACAAAATATAAAAACGAATTTCACGAACCATCGTAAATCCGATCTGCTTTAACGAAATATAGTTAAAGAGTCCTAAGCGCTAATTTTACTTTACCTCTGCAAGATATTGGTGTACAAAACTGATTGCCATAGAACCTTCCCCCACCGCGGAGGCGACTCTGTTCATGGCGCCTGACCTGACATCCCCTGCTGCAAAAATACCTGGGCAGCTGGTCTCGAGTAAGTAAGGATCGCGGCCCTGTTTCCAGATTTTAGTAAAGGAAGGATGTTGCCTAACCGTGTTTCCCGTTTCCAGGAAGCCTTTACTATCCTTTAAAATATCGAGCGCTATCCAGTCGGTAAAAGGTTTGGCGCCAATGAAGACATAAAGAGCACCGGCATTTACCTTAAGTTCAGATCCATCAGTAAATTTCTTGATCAAAAGACCTTCGAGCCGTTCCGAACCGCGGGCTTCGATAATTTCAGATTGAGGAAGAATGCTGACATTTCCCGTGGAGTGAAGTTGTTCGATCAAGTAAGCCGACATGGTACTTTCCAATGATTCCTTTCTAATCACAACGTATACATGGCTTGCGAACTTGGAAAGGTACATGGCTGCCTGACCTGCGGAATTTCCACCACCAACGATATATACATCCTGATCCTTACAGGCGGCAGCTTCCGTCATAGCGGCACCGTAATATATGCCTGCGCCGGTGAGCTCAGGTACACCTTTTTGTTCGAGCCTGCGGTAATTAACGCCAGTGGTAATAATAACGCTCCGGGTGTTGATGGCAGTACCGTTTTCAAGCAATACAGTTTTATATCCATTGTTGTTAAGGATACCGGTAACTTCAACAGGTGAAACGATTTCGGTTCCCAGGCGGGTAGCCTGGGTTGTTCCCCGATGCGTCAATTCCGCACCGCTGATCCCTACCGGAAATCCGAGATAATTTTCTATCCGGCTACTGGTTCCAGCCTGCCCGCCAGGAGCCCGACGTTCGATCAGAAGCGTTTTCAAGCCCTCAGATGCGCCATAGACCCCTGCGGCCAACCCGGCGGGACCGGCACCGATAATGACAACATCATACATATCGAACCTGATCTCCGGGGTTAAACCTGCCCTGGTTGCTAATTCGGTTATCTTGGGACGGACAATGAATGAACCGTCCTCAAAAAACACCACCGGAAGATCATTTTGAGAAAGACCGTTAAGGTTCAATAACTTTGTCCCGTCCTCGTTTGACCGGATATCCAGCCATAAGTAAGGCACCAGATTTCCGGCAAGGAAGTCTTTCAGATTATAGGATTCTTCAGAATACTGGTGACCGACGATCCTAATCCCGCTAAAAGCAGGTTTATACATTTGTTGCCAGTCATCAAGCATGCCATCGAGTACCGGAAAAAGTTTTTCCTCCGGAGGATCCCAGGGTTTTATGAGATAATAATCAAGCTGAACAGCGTTGATCGCTTCTATAGCCGCACGTGTATCAGCGTATGCTGTAAGCAATACCCGTTTAGCTTCCGGGAAGATTTTCATGGCTTTTTCAAGAAAGGCCACACCCTCCATTTCGGGCATTCGCTGATCTGTAAGAAAAAGTGCCACGCTCGAATTTTTATTTTTCAGCTCCAAAAGGCTATCCAATGCCTCTTTAACCAGGGTTGTGCTTAATATCCGGTAATCGTTCCTGTACCGGCTCCTCAGGTCACGGGTCAAAGCCCGTAGTACCTGGGCATCATCGTCAATGCAAAATATGATTGGTAAGCTCATTTCTTTGATTTTGAAGTTTATAATTATTACCCATTAATCGGAAAGCAGACATTAAAGGCGGTGTTTCCCGGAACCGACGCGATCGTAACACGGCCTTTATGCTGTTTAAGGATACGTTGGACCACATCAAGTCCAAGTCCGGTGCCTTTTCCTATTGCTTTGGTCGTAAAAAAAGGGTCAAATATCCTGCTGACTATTTCCTGGGGGATCCCGGGGCCATTATCACGAACTGTCACACAAACAAGATCATTATCTCTACTGGTTGTTATTTCAATGGTTGCGGCAGGTACCCTATCCAGTGCGTCAATCGCATTGTCGATCAAATTTGTCCAAACCTGGTTCAGTTCCCCTACCATAGCCTTAACTTTCGGTAGTTCATAATTATAATGCTCTATAATTTTAATTCCTGAACACTGGATTTTATGGTTGAGCATTGTCAGTGTACTTTTCAATCCCTGATGAATGTCGGCAAATTGTTTTTCCCTTCCCTGGTCCATGTGGGTGAAGTTCTTTACTGCGCCTACGATACCTGCAATACGCTTAGAGCCTTCATCAATATCTTTTACAATCTTTTCCGATACGAGGCTTGCACTTAGCCAGTTAAACACGGCGGAAAGATTACAGGCAGAGATATCTTCCCGGATAATTTCTGACTCCGCAATACCAATATTAAAATCCATTAGGTTAGCGGCTACTTCATCTGCTTGCTTTACATCGTGATCTTCAAGCCAATCTATCAAATCATCTTCAAGCCTACTCTTTTCCAGCATCGTCAGGGTCGGATGCTCGTCTTTTTTTACGATAGTATCTAATAAACCGTTGATAGTTTCGATTTTCTCTGAAGTGATTCCCAGCCTTACGATATTCTGGAAGGCAAATCTGACCTTCTGTATATGATTTTTCAGGGAGGTGGCCCCCCTTACCACTGCGGAAACAGGATTGTTAAGCTCATGTGCCAGTCCAGCCGACAGCTTGCCCAATGACATCATCTTTTCGTTCTGCTGCTGGAGAGAGGTATAATCTCTAACCCTTGTTGTCATGACCTGGACGAAGGCTTGCGTCAGTTCATAATTAGTACAAATCATATCGTGATACCGCATTGATGGCAATACAAGAATTTGGGTATTCGCGCCAGCCTCACCGTGGGTAGTACTTGTCCAGCCCCTTGAAAAAGGTAAATTACCAGTTACTGAACCGGCTTCAAACGTGTAAATGTCCAACATTTCATCCTGCTGAAGCAAATAGAGTCTTATCCGGCCCTCCATAATGATATAAGTATCCTCAACAGGTCTTCCGGGTAGGAAAAGAAATTCGCCTTCCTGTAATAAAAATGTGTGACAGTTTTCTATGAGCCATTCTAATTGTTCCTCGGGAACATTTACAAATGCCTCTGTTTTTTTTAGTTGTGCCGTGTTAACTTCAAATAATTCCATAATCATTCAGAAAAATTTCCCGGTCAAGCAAATAGCTGTTTAGATCCGGAGACCATTAGCAAGTGCATTTAAAATGCCAAGCCATAATCAATTGTAGATAAGTATGTTATCAGACATTAAACATTGCCTATTCACGAAATTTCGGAAATCCGATCAGGGTGTAACGATATGTAGGTTAGCCATTCTTGATAGATTGGGATCAGACATTTACAGGTGATCCGTTTCGAGCCGGTTTACGTTGAAGTAAAGGCAAAATACTAAAACCGATGGAAATATTCATCCCCGAGCGGCCATCAATATCGATGGTCCCTCCAAGGTCTTCAGTCAACCCCCGCATTAATTTAAGGCCAAATGATTTCACCTTATTGAGATCCATGCCAGCCGGGATGCCGGGACCATTATCGTTTATAGTAAGTTTAAAATTCAATGGGGTTTGTTGGCTCAACCTAATGGATAGTTCTCCTTTACCCAAAGGGAAAGCGTATTTGAAGGCATTGGTGATTGCTTCATTCAATATCAGACCCAGCGGGACGGCCTGAGCAACGTCAAGACTGATTGAAGCTATTTCCAGGTCCACAAAAATATGCCTGGCACTTTTAAAACTATCTTTTAAATAGCCGGTCAGATCATTGATATATTCCGGCATAAAGATAGTTGATGCGTTATCGCATGTATAGAGTTTCTGGTGGATGAGGGACATTGCCTGTACCCGCATTTTACTTTCAATTACAGCATTTAATGCAGTTTCATCGCGCAAATATGCTGACTGCGAATTTAGCAGGCTGATAACGATCTGCAGATTATTTTTAACACGATGATGTACTTCCTTTAAAAGCCACTGGTTTTCGTTTAGTAAATGCTCAAGCTCCACATTCTTGGTGGAAATCTGTGCCTGCTTCAGTTCTAATTCCTTATTACCCCGAATTTTTAACCTGTACCGGTTATAAACTACAGAGAGTAACAGCACTAATACCAGCATCAGTACTCCAATGAGTTTCACCCGCATACCGCTGCGCTCTACCATATAATGCTCCAGCTGGTTTTGCTTAGTCAGCAATTCGATATCCTTCTTTTGCAACTGAAGGTTTTTAGCCTGAACCTGGAGGTTTCTGTCTTTTGCCTCCATATCGTACCGAAATTGCATTTCTGAAACCTCTGTAATCCTGGATGCATTAAAAACGGAATCATTTATTTTCTTGTAGGCCTGAAAGTTTTGAATTGCATTTAAATAACGGCCGGAAGCAGAGTCAGTTTTAAACCGCAGCAGCCTGAGCTGGGCCATCATAATGGAACTAAACAGTGTTTTAGGCGTTTTTTCCAGGATTGCCAAATAGTTGGCAGCTTTACGATAGTTGCCCGTTTTGATATAAAAGTCACAAATGATCTGATAATATTTTACATAACTTTCAACCGGCAAAAATCGGGACCTAAAATTGTGGTCGCCTAATTCGATCATTTTCCTGTAGGCATTTTCAGCTTTCGGCAGCTCGTTCATTGCCCAAAAGCAGTCCCCCATCGCCCCAAACATAGCGGACGCCTCAAAAGCATTAGCCGGCACGTTTTTCTTTCTATACTCATTAAGAAATTTTAGTGCTGCTGATGGCCTTTGCTGTGCAATCATCACCTTAACCATGCGTTTAACGATACTGTACTTGATATCACTCGCGGAATGATATTTATAAAGGCCTTCGCTGTATGCATTCAGGCTATGATCCAGCATCCCCAGGTCATCATAGCAATCACCCAGCTTACAAAGAAAAAATGCGGCATCAATTGTATCCGCGGTCGCGATCATTGTTTTCCTGACAGCGAGGTCGTAATAGAGTTCCTTTTTAAGATCGCTACGCAGTCGGCTTACAGCTGAAAGCAAAAAATAGGTATGATGAAGCTTAGGGAAGTGAATTGCCCGGTAATCCGACAAGACTGTCAATAACTCTTTTTCGGCAATTACCAACTGTCCCTCGTTGAGATGTACGTCGGCAATCTCTTTGCGCGCACCAATTTCCTGGATTCTATTACCTGACTGACCAAATAATTTCGCTGCGTTTTCATAGGCCTTTATTTTATCAGTTAGTAAATCCGTGTACTCGACAGGAATGGACTTACCAAATTCCAACCAAACCCTTGCTTCCCCTTCAATATCATTTTGGGATTTAAACTTGCCGGCCATAGCCAGGTAAAGCTGTTTCCCAGCCGAAAAATTTCCGTTATTAATTAAACGGGAGGCGATTGCCTCACTACACAAGACTTTCCATTTTGGGTCAGCAATATGCCCGGCCAACCTTTCAGCCCCAAGCTGAAAATACCTTGCACTGTCCAAATCTCCACGGTTTCTGCCAGGTTTGTACATATAGTATTCGCCAAGTCTCAACATCAGCTTAATCCGGGCGGTATCCTCTGTACTTCTTTCCAATTGATTTTGCAAAGGGTAAGCGTTCTCAAAAAGCACCCTCTGCGATCTGGCAGGAACCGCAAAAAAGATTAACGAGAAAAGAATTAAAAACCTACCTACCATCTTTGAGAACCTTACAATCACAGAATCCACTAGGCACAAAGTTACAATATTCATAAACTCAGGCGAATACAAAATAGACATTTTTGTCTATATTATGTCAATCTAATCGTAATACAACTTAAAAGACCAGGAAATATTTTGAGCAGCTAATACCCTAAGGGAAAATAAAGGAACGGGCAGGCAATAAAATCCTGATTTTTCGTAAATCAAATATAAAATCAACTAAATATCGTAAAAAAGTTTACAAGGCATTATTTAACATACTATATAACAGCAATATAAATATCGGCATCAATTTTAAGATTCATTAATTAATCAGGGAACTATAGAAAATACAGGGTGATCCGTAAAAAGATTGCGCTAACCCGGCAACAATGAACTGATGTTCTTTACAAAATAATTAACAGAAGATTACAAGTTACCGGTTATTGGCCCATATACAAAAAAGACGACATTATCTCTTTATAGATTATGTAGTCAATTTGTCAATCGAGAAGAACAGGCCAAGCTGAATTTCTTTAAAGGAAGAAATTATTTCTGTCTTTAATAAATCCCGGATTATAAACCACAATTAACTAATTGGCCATGAAACCGGAAATGGAAAAGTCAACCTGGATCTTTTCAGCTAAAGAGTCCACCATTACCTTCAAAGTAAAATATTATAAGATCAGCAGTATTTCAGGGATTTTCAAAGAATTTTCCGGTAGCGTTTCCGCCTATGAAGGGTTTCAGGATGCTGAAATATTGCTATCGCTAAAGACTGACGGAATTGAGTTAAACAGCAAGCAGGAAAACCGTTCCGTTAGGAAAGCGGAGTGCTTAGACGAAATAAACTATCCTAAAATAACTTTTACTGCAGCAGATGGCTGCAAGCTCAGCCAGGGTAATATCCGTGAGATCACAGGAGTTTTGACCATTAAAGGAATTTCAGTGCCCTTAACCCTAATTGTAAATTTTGCCCAAGTCAAAAAGGGAGGAACCAAACCTGTATGTACGGTTGCCTTATTTGGTTGCATTCGAAGAAGTGAAATTGACATAGCCCCGGGAGATGACAAACTGGAGGACGAAATTATTGTAAGTGCGCAGATTGAACTGCGCAGGGCAACAAAATCTCTAATTTAAAATCGAATAATTACCTGAATATCGGTATTCCAAAAAAACGATATTCAGGTAAAAAAATTAGTTTTAGCTGAATATCGTAAAAACATTTGAAGTAAAATCAATTTAAATAATTGATTTACAAATAATTAAATGATGGCATAATCTTCGTAAAGAGTTTACTCGATTTATGATTTCCCAAATTAAAAGCTTCGCGCGCGAATCCTCATGCACAGCCTGTATTCGGGAACAATAAGGACAGTAAATTCAATCAAATATGATCAAAGATCAACACGCCCCATCACCAGATGACCTGACAAGCGATTTATCCATGTCTCAGGTACTTTTGTCAATGAGCAACGATTTTGCTGCTACAAGGACCAGAGACGACCTTGCTGAGGTTCTTGTCGATCATCTGCAAGCATTGGTCCCCTTTGACGACGTTAACATTACAGTTTATAATAAGGAAAGGAACAGTCATTTTATCTGGGCATACAGGTATTACTCCTATCGTTTGATCCATCCGGATTATGAATCTTACATCCAGGCCGAATTCCCTGTTGAGGACAATGTTTTAAACCAGATCCATGACAGCAACGAACCTGTTGTTTTTGATATTGACGAGATGGTGGACGCAGGTTTGGCTCCTCCCTACATGCAATACTATCAGGAAAACGGACTTAAGCATTTCGTAGGGGTAGCCATCCGTGGCAAAGAGAAATTGATCGGAGGACTTTATCTTACCAGTACGGTTAAGGGGAATTTTAAAGAAGAGCATCTTGCGATCATCAAAGGTGTTTCAAGTCAGCTGGCCGTTGCAATTACCAATATCCAGGCGAATGAATTGATCCTAAAACATGAAAGCGAAAAATCTATCCTTCTGGATCTTAGTAATGCAATTGCATCTGTAAAATCGAAAAAACAACTTCAGGAAACGGTTAAGATCAACCTTGAAAATAAATCCTCGATCCAAACCGTTTTGGTGTCTTTTTATGACGCCAGAACAAGTAACCATTATATTTTCGATGAGAAACCAGCAAGTCAGGCCGAATTGCAAAAAGTTGTGCCGGCACTTTTGCCTGCTGATACAAAATTCGGAAAGACGATCAATGAAAAGATTATTCATAGCCGTGGGCCAATCAACATACCTCTTTCCGAGCTTTTGAAATGTCCGGAGGTTGCTCAATTGTTTGCAGAGGAACTCATCCAACAAGGCGTGACCGACATTACCGCTGTTACCATGCGTGCTGCCGGGGAATTATTAGGTTGTGTATATATCTGTTCTAAAAACGACCCCAGGCTCAAGGATGAAGATTTTTCTTTTGTTCAGGGGATTGCCGACCAACTGACCATTACTTTGGTCAATATCATAAATGGCGAGCAGATTCTCGATAGTGAAAACGAAAAGTCGATTCTGCTAACCATTAGCAATAATATGGCAGCCATTCGCAATAAAAGGGATTTGCTTAATACCGTGCAGGACCGACTTAAGAATCTTTTCAGCTTCAGCCATGCGGTAACCGCTATTGCCGATGAAGAACTACAGGTTTACCGAAGCCTTGTGGTAGATCCCGTTTCCCGCAGCAAGAATGATCCCGATTTTCAACGGATCGTCTATGCCGACTACTCATTAAATCATCCGCTGATCAAAATCGTCCTTCGCTCCCCGGAGCCTGTTCTGTTTAAGGTGGACGAATTGGTACAGAATAAAGATGTACCCGAATGGATCGCGATGAACCACCGTGTAGGAATTCGTGAAATGGTCATTGCTCCGTTGTTGAATGGAAAAAAACTTATCGGATTCTTCATTTTATTTTCAGATCAGGTCAATCAGCTCAGGGAAAAAGAGATCAGGCTGATCCAAGGCATCAGCTGGCAATTATCTGTTGCTGTAGGAAATATTCTTGCTAATGAGGACATTGTGATGCGCGACGAGGAGAAAGCTACCCTACTGGAGTTAAGCAAGAATTTTGCCGTGATCCGGAATAAGGACGAGCTCCACAACATCATCAATCTTAAATTAAAAAAGGTGCTGCCCATTAGTCATGTAATCACCTTTAATATCACCGAGGATAATAAATGGTACACGGTCTTTTCTCTGGATCCTAATTCTGCTTCAAAAAACCATAAGGATTATGCTGTCATTACTTCGAGCAGGTACCCGGTAAAGGGTGACCTGGTAGAGAAAATCATAGCTTCTGACAGGCCGCTGGTCTTTGACCTTGACCAAATGAACGAAAATGGTGAATTACCGCACTATCTTCAAATGAATTATGATGTCGGTTTAAAAGAGGCGATCATGTCGCCTTTAAAAGATGGTGGCAGAAACAACGGCGTTCTCATCATTATAATGAATGAGAAAACCAGGCTGAATAATAATAATCTTGATCTGATACAAGGGGTGGCCGACCAGTTGTCCATCGCGGTAGCCAATATCCGGGCGAATGAGAAAATCGAGCAGCAACTGGATGAGATCAGTCAATATCGAAAACGGCTGGAGGACGAAAACTTATACCTTCAGGAAGAAATACAAACCACCCATAATTACAGCGAACTAATAGGTAACAGTGGCAATATTCGAAAAATATTTGACCTGGTTTCCAAAGTCGCAGAATCAGAAAGTTCTGTCTTGATCCTCGGAGAAACAGGTACGGGAAAAGAACTGATTGCACGTGCAATTCATAGTACATCCCTCAGAAAAGACAAAGTAATGATTAAGGTCAACTGCGCTACTTTACCTGCAAACCTTATCGAAAGCGAGCTTTTCGGCCATGAACGGGGAAGTTTTACCGGAGCCACCGAGAAACGGATCGGAAAGTTCGAATTGGCGAACAATAGTACACTTTTTCTGGACGAGGTTGGCGAACTACCTTTAGACCTACAGATAAAACTGCTACGTGTCCTCCAGGAAAAAGAAATTGAAAGAGTCGGCGGGAGAACTACCATTAAGACCAATGTCAGAATTGTAGCGGCAACCAACAGGGATCTGCAAAAGGAGGTACAAATGGGCAATTTCCGAAGTGATCTTTTCTTCAGGCTAAATGTTTTCCCGATCAATATTCCCCCGCTCCGTGAACGAAAGGAGGACATCTCACTATTAGCAGCACACTTCCTGGTCAAACATGCCAGAAACAGCGCAAAAGCAGGGATATCCTTTTCTAACAGGGCCATGAGACAATTATTAAGCTATGACTGGCCGGGTAACGTGAGGGAGCTGGAGCACCTTGTTGAAAGGAGCCTTTTATTATCCAATGGCCGTGCAATTGACAATGTCTACCTACCAGGCAATCCGTCAGAAATGGAAAACCTGCCAGGGGAGGATAAAATAAAAACCTTGAACGAAGTAGAACGGGATCACATCATTGCAGTACTTAAAAAGTGTAAGGGTAAAGTTTCAGGTGTTGGGGGCGCCGCTGAAATGCTTGGAATCCCTGCAACAACCCTGAGTTCCAAAATGCTCAGGTTAAATATCACCAAAGGGCTTAACAATCAGGCCAAAGAGGAATAAAGTGCCTTTTTATATTTGAAAAGATTATAAAAAACAAGGGGCTGATTTCACCAGACCCTTGCTTTTCAATCAATTCAATTATTTTGCAATTTTCAGTAATAAAGTAGCTACTGAATCCGGTTTAGATAGAAAAGGGCTGTGACCAGTCGATAAACTGTAAGTCGCTTTGATTCCGGCAGAGGCAACCATTCTGTTTTGAAGTTCAGGAGAAATGGCATGGTCCTGTGCGGTGTGAATATAATATTTGCTCACCGATCCATAATTGGCTGCGGTAAGTGTTACCGGGTTGGTGAATGGAATTGCAGGCTCGATTTTCCAGTTCGCCAACACCTGGCTTTTTATGGCATCTGAGCCATCCTGTATAAAAATATTCAGTATCTGATCATGATTAACATCCAGCGTAACCTGTGAAGAGAAGGTCAGATTTGGTCCAAGTAATGATCCCGCATCTGTTTGCGCGAGATCCAGCAGGCTTTGGCCTGACGCAGGTACATAAGCAGCCAGGTAAACCAATCGGTCGATCTTCGATGGAATCTGTTCAGCAACATCAGCAACCACCATCCCTCCAAGACTGTGGCCAACCAGAATAACTTTTCCATCCACTGCATTTATGGCATCCACGACTTGTTTTTTATAAACATCCATAGTAATCGTTGCCGGATCAGTATTATCTTTCTCATGACCTGCAAGTTGTACTACAATTACATTTTGCCCCCGGGCTTCTAGGTCAGATTTGACAGATTGCCAGGCCCAGGGTCCCTGAAAGGCACCTGGGACTATCACATAGGTTCTTGAGACGATGGGTACTGCACTATGATCTTTCGAACATGCAGCAAATAGGACCGAAATGGTCATTGCAATTATTGCAAAGTAAATTAGCTTTTTCATATTAAATACGCCTGATTATTTCAGGCTTACAAAACTATCCCGACGATCGTCTAAAAACTTTAACTCATGTTAAAATCGAAAGCAAACGGAAAATCTGACAAAAAAATCGCAATCGAATAGATGCTCACAAAGATTTCCAAGGCTGGATCTTCAAACTTCATGAAATTCATTTTATTCAGTGAAAAGAAGTTTTAAAAAAACGACCATTCGTAAAAATCGCCAATGCAATATATTACAAACAACTAATATTCAACTACTTAATAATTGGCCGTCAAATTGCATTGCACATACGGCCAGCATATCACTTATTATGACTTGCCGGAAAGTTATTAGTGAATAGTGGTATTTACGTCTATTAATCCCTCAAGCGATGACATGTGAAAATGGTAAATTCCGCAGGGTAAACCCCGGTCTGACAGATATGATCATTAAGTTACATGAACTCGGGTACACTGAAGATTTTGCAGTAACCAATCGATGTCATGGAGACCATTATGGCCCGATGAAAGATTTACTGTATTCAGAATACAAAATCAAGGTGGTCAGCCAGTATTATGACCAATTGCTAAAAAAATTCATTTATCTCCATACAGCCGAAACCGTCGCAGGCGAGCGTGGAATTGTGGTTACCGACTCCATATTAACCGGGAACCAGGATATCATTATCCATCCTGCCTGGTCCGGCCCGCCTATGACCTCAAGTTTCGTTAATATTTCGAATAATAAAACAATCCTGAAAACTCAATTGATATGACCGCAATTAAATTTGAAAATAGAGAAGATCTGATCCTTGACTATTGTTCAGACCAAATGACCAAGGACCTGATTCAGCGATTGAAAACTGTAATGTCTTCCGGGCTATATTGTAATTATTTAAATCTGGCTGGTGTGAACGGGATCAGGCATGAATTGAACATCGAGGGTCAGTTAGCATTTTTCTGCGAGACTTTTCCGGACATTAATCGCATAAAAGCAATCAGGCAGGCTAGTGAAACATGGAATAGTCTGGATCTGATTTACAGATTAACCGTACTTGATGCGTTTTCTACGGTATTTTACGACAGTTTACAACAATACAATCCTACAGAACGTACCATTATATTCTGCCAGATATTTATCAATGACCTGGTGGATGTATTGACAAGCCACTAAGCCGGAAGGAACATATATTCAGCTATAAGAATGCAGTCAAAAAATGTTCCTGAAATAAGCCGCTTTAAGTTTTGAATTTTAAGTATAGTTTATTAGATTCATTATGGAATTGGTGAGGGAACGAACAGTTATCGTTGAGCTCGGGACAACCACAACCGCTTACGACTTAACAATGCTTATGCAGCCAAGTTTAGCAGAGGATAACTTAATACATATTGATGCGATCACCCAGCAGGTATTTTCAACCGTGCTGGAACTTTCGGGATCTGAACCGGAATTGCGGGCAATTGCTCCTAAGGACAGACATTTTTTAGACGACCTTGCGATTTCCTTGAGCAGGACGAGCGACTGCCTTCAAATTACGAGAGTAATTCACGATGCCTTACCTCACCTGGCAAATGTATCTTCCTTTTTGATTATCAGGACTGATGGGAAGGATCATGTTGATGAATATTTGAGCGGAGGACTATCCGCGCCCCCCCTACGTTTCCGGCTAAAAACTAAAACAAAAGTTCCCGGTGACGATCCATTGTTAAATGATTTAAAACCCGGAAGTGGCCTTCAGTTATATAACAGGAGCGAATTAGCAGCTTCTGTCTGGCTGCATGCGCAACTTAAAAATTCACCAATAACGGAAGATCGCCAGGTGGCGATTGCAGCATTACGGACAGGCCAGGATTTTAATGGTCTGATCATCTTTTTCCAAGGCGCCGAAACAGGGGCATTTGTTTCGCTGGCACCGGTTCTTGAAGGAGTTGCTGAATTGGTCTCAACTGCTTTCACGTGCTTCCGCGCCGTTGAAAAAATGAAGAGTATGGATTGCCAGCAGGAGGTGGAGCAGGTAAGGCAGGAAATTACAGTCCGCGACAGGGATAAATCAACATTGATTGAGATCAGTAATGACATGTCGGCCATTCGGGATAAGAATACCTTGATTTCCGTTCTTCATCAACGCCTTAAACAACTATTTAACTTTAGTCATACACTAATGTCCCTGACGGACCCGGTTTCCAAAACCTATACCGGTCTTATATTTGATTCAGCTTCGATAAGTAAAAGAAAGCATCCGGATTATCAGCGGATTTGTGATGCCCGATACATGATCTCGGACCCGGTGATGTCGAAAGTCCTTGCCTCATCCACGCCGGTCGTTTTTGACCTGGATGAGTTGATGGAACATGCCGATGTTCCTGAATGGATCACCATGAATCACCAGAGCGGCATACGCGAAATGGTCGTCACCCATTTAAATTCCGGAAAAAAACATCTTGGGGCATTCATGATATTTTCCGAAAAAAAACAAAGTTTCCTTTCCAAGGAGCTTGGGTTGATCAGGGCGATTTCGTCAGCCTTGGGAAATGCCGTGGATAACATATTGGCCACAGAGGAAATCATGGAACGGGAACGGGAGAAGACACTTTTGCTTTCACTGAGCAATGACATGGCGCAGATCAGGAATAAAGAAGGACTGCTCCGTTTCAACAAGGAAATTCTGAAGAAGGTGTTACCGATCAGCCACCTTTTAATCTTCACGATGATGGACGACGAGCGGCAGTATTATCCATATCTTCTTGACCCTGATTCGGTTTGCCGGAGCCACCCGGAATACGAAAAGATCACCTCAAGTACCATACCCTTGAGCGACTGGATCGCTGATAAGGTTTTCCTATCTGAGCATATGGAGGTATTTAATTTAACTGAATTAGCAAATACGACCACCCTGCCCGACTATCTGCGGATGAATTATGAATGTGGAAAAAAGGAAGTAATCTATAACGCGTTGAGCATTGGCCGAAAGAAGACAGGCCTGCTGGTAATCTTCACGGACGCTGCAGACAAAATGGATAAAAATCAGCTCCGGATTTTACAGGGCGTTTCCTCACAGCTTTCTACGACGGTTACAAATATCATCGCCAATGAAAAGATAGAAAAGCAATTCGCAGAAATTTCTGAATTTAAACTGCAACTGGAGAACATGAACGTGTACTTACAGGAGGAAATCCAAACGAATTATAACTATAGTGAAATTATAGGCAGCAGTTCGGAAATGAATAAAATTTTCCATCTGGTTTCACAGGTGGCAGATAGCCAGAGCTCGGTCTTAATTCTCGGCGAAACCGGTACGGGAAAAGAGCTGATCGCAAGGGCCATCCATAATGCCTCATCAAGGAAAGATAAAGCGATGGTCAAAGTCAATTGCGCTGCACTTCCTGCCAATCTTGTAGAAAGTGAACTTTTCGGTCACGAGCGCGGTAGTTTTACCGGGGCCATCGAACGCCGTATCGGTAAATTTGAACTGGCAAATAACAGTACACTTTTTCTGGATGAAATTGGTGAACTTCCACTCGATCTGCAGGTTAAGCTGCTAAGGGCATTACAGGAAAAAGAAATCGAACGTATCGGCGGAAAATCAGTAATCAAAACAAATGTTCGAATTATTGCTGCTACTAACAGGAATCTGCAAAAGGAGGTCAGAGAGGGTACCTTCCGTTCGGATCTCTATTTCAGGCTTAATATATTTCCAATTACACTTCCCCCACTTCGGGACCGTCGGGAAGATATACCATCTCTGGCCACTCACTTTTTAGCGAAGTATAAAAAGAAAGGGAGTATGGAATCCCTGCATTTTTCAAACAAGGTAATGAAAGAGCTTGTCGCCTACAACTGGCCGGGAAATGTCAGAGAATTGGAACACGTTGTTGAACGAAGCGTTTTATTAGCCAACAGTACCACAATCAAACAAAGTTCTTTGCCCGTTTCTACCCGTCAGGAAATGGAGGAAATTTTGCCAGATACAGCGATCCGGACTATCGAAGAAGTAGAAAGGGATTATATTATTTCCATTCTCAAAAGAACTAATGGCAAAATATCCGGTATTGGAGGGGCAGCAGAGTTGCTTAAAATTCCGGGATCTACCCTGAGTTCAAAAATGCTTAAATATAATATCAAAAGAAGCGATATTAAACAAAAGTAGGAGGCATTTTACGTAAGTATTTAGGCTGCAAAAAAGAGAGCCTGTCAGTTGACAGGCTCTCTTTAGTTAAAACAAAATCCCCCAAATTTCGGGATGATATATTTCATATGACGAATATGATCCTCGGTGTAATTAAAGGCTAAGTGACCGTTTATAACACTTCATGAATGCTATAAGTAGGACCATGTTCACGGCGGTCACCGATACCAACAGCAATCACATTGTTAAGCCATCCGTATTTTTCCGATGCTGTTTCAAAAATGGGAGTGATCCGCAGGTAATATTCGTCGGGGCTTACGCTCTCCCCTTTTGCGATCCGTGCCACTACAGCCGGCGGGTTTGATCGTACGCCTTGGTATTGAATAGAGATCAGCTCTCCATCATCAGTCTTTAATATCAGCCTGCAATTGAGCTGGGCACTGCCATTATCGCCAACCACCTGCCAGTCGCTTCCACCTGGCAACACTTCTCCGGAGAGACGCTCACCTTCAAAAGTGCCGCTTAAAGCAACGCCTACAAGCCTGCTCACGCGCGGACTTTTACCGACGATCTGCGGTGGCGCAATTACAAGTTTCAATACCATTAAAGGTCTTGTTCTAACTGATTTTAGAACCTCCGGCAAATTTTCTATTGAATGGTCTTCCATTTCGGTAGTTTTTTAATAATGGTATCAATTGAAAGTCTCCTTTTCAGATTACCTGACTGCCCAAGCATGAGGAGACGTCCCTTACTTATTTGTAAACAACCGGGCTTTCCCCTGCCAATAAATGGTTATAAGCTACCGCATACTCAGTAGCTGATTGTTGGTTCTGGCCGGTAATCAGTTTTCCGGTTACGACTACATGTACATGGTATGGTTCTGCTGCTTTTTCGTAAATAATGCCAGCTTCTTCCATAATCGGCTGCGGGAAATTCGGGATGAAATTAGCACCGAAAACTTCTTCGATCATGGCATCCTCAGCACGAGAGAAACCAGTTGCCGCTTTGCCTTTAACCAGATCAGGAATATTACCCAAAGCGATTGAACCATGACAAATGGTTCCAACAAATTTATCTGCATTCCAGAAGTGTTCCAGTGCCTTTTTTACTTCATCATTTGGATATAGGTCTACTGCAGCACCGCCGCCGCCAACGACGTGCACGGCGTCAAAAGATTCCAGGTCAACCTCATTTAAAACCTGGGTATTTTCCAATAAAGCAACTAATTTGGGATCAGAAAGAAAACCTTTGCTAACGATATCTTCTTTCTCCCAGGAATCTTTAAAATAAGGATCACTTGAAGGATCCGGGTTAATTTTTCCACCTTGCGGGCTGGCGATAACAATTTCGTGCTCGCGTTCAGAAAAATTCCAGTAAGGATGGGTAAGTTCAGCCAACCAAAACGTTTTTGAACTGGCAATAAATAGAATTTTCATAAGACGAATTTTAATTTGTAATTGATAATTTGTTTACTGTGCGTTTCTTATTGTCCCCATGAGGGATCTGCATCACAAATTTCAAATGGCATGCCTCCTTATAATGAGCTGGTTTTGTGACGAGTAACTATCAAAAGAGATCAAGCTTTCACTTTATATCGGGATCTCAACATCCCCATTTCCGAAATAAAGTAAAGCCCTAATTCACTTAAATACTAACAGACGGAACATCATAACGCTCTGATTACTGATCCATTAAATTGAATGAAAGAGAAGATTAATCGCGAAACAAGGCCGATCACTTCTTTCCAAAGCCCGATGGCGGAAACAATGGAAGCTGCCTGTTTAACCATTGCAGACTACTAAATTGCTTTTACACTTTTCCTGTTTTACGTTATATAGTTAATTCTATATTCAATCAACGATTTACAGTAATCTTGTTCGGAAATCCGCATTTATAGCACTGTAAATTAAATACTTATAAACCGGTGCAAGTCTTGAAAGTAGTACAATATCAAAAAAATCATTTTACGGAGATCACAAGCCATCAAGTGAATGATGCGACGGTCCGATTTATAACATTTTCAAAATACCTCCTACCATGCAGAAATTTGAAGTATTAAAAACACGTTCAGAAGGCCAAGTGCTTTTTGCAGAAATCGATAATCCTCCGCTCAATCTTCTTGGCCCCGGCTTGGTCAGGGATCTGGTTGCACTCATTCAGATATTGGATAAAGGTGAAGAATTTAAAGTCGTAGTCTTTTCCAGCGCCAATCCTGATTTTTTTATTGCGCATGTGGACGTTGATAAGATCACAGAATATAGAGCAGCAGCGACGGAGCTAACCGGTGAACCTTCACTATCGCTTTTATACAGGAGACTAAGTGAAACGAAAGCCATTACCATTGCGAAAATTGCCGGACGCGCACGTGGTGCAGGAAGCGAATTAATCCTGGCTTGCGATATGCGGTTTGCATCCAGGGAACGCGCGGTATTTGGTCATATCGAGGCAGCATTTGGGCAAATACCAGGTGGAGGCAGTGTCCAGCATCTCACACGCACTTTAGGGAGAGGCCGCGCATTTGAGGTTATTACGAGCAGTCAGGATTATAACGCTGATTTGGCTGAACGTTATGGCTGGATCAATCGGGCAATCCCAGACGAGGAACTTGATTCCTTTGTGAGCGATCTTGCACACCGGATTGCCCGGTACCCACAGCAGGGCCTTCAGGATATCAAAGAAAGGATCAATGCGATTAGCCTTGCTCCCGTAAGTGATTATCGTACAGACGCAGACCTATTTTTCCAGGCGACGCAAAGTTCAGAGACCAAAGAAAGGTTCAAAATAATCGCAGAAAAGGGTTTTCAGTTCCCTGGGGACACAGAATTAAACCTGGGCGATGTAATAGGGAAATTTTAATACCTCACCTTACTTTAGAGGATAAAGGTGACCAACTGTTCATTCAAGCAAAACAGGGCGCTCCGGAAAATTCCGGAGCGCCCTGTTTATTTACGGTCATTTAACCGGCGTCCGGAACCGGAATATCGTAGGCGTTCAGAAGGAATGAAATCAAAGTATAGCAACCTATCAGCTGAATCAATTCTGCGAAGCCATTGTTCCCAAAGCTGGTAATTGCCAAATTGTGAACCGACTCCGGCAGTTGCCCGCCTTTTGTTATCGCTGAAGCGATATCGAAGGCCAGATTTTCCTGTTCTGACAGGTCGACCGGACGTTGCCCGGTGCTTAATGAAGCGATCTGATGTTCAGGCATGCCGATTGCGCGGGAGATATGTTCATGCGCGTAAATTTCGTATCGTGCCGAAAATTTTGCCCCAACGACAAGAATAGCCACTTCACGAACCGATTTGGATAAGGTAGAATTTGCTGATAACGCTTTATTATAATCCCAAAGCGCAGCGCCAAATTGCGGAAACTGAACCATTGGATTAAACGGCCCTAAAAGTGCTCCATCACCATTTTTCGCGACAAAGCTTTTAAAGTTCTTTTCGATGCCTTCGTTAATATCTTTATATAAGGCCTGCTGACGCTCATTCAGTTCGGCCGGATTTATCGGTGTAAGTCTCATAATATCTTAATTTAATGATGTTTTACGTAGCTACAAATAGTCTGTTAAGCTGGTATTCCACCAGTACCATTTGGAAACATGGCCCTTGCAGAAATCACAGGGTTCAGGGATTCACTTATGAATTTAATCTTACCATTTTCGGACACGAGCCTTCCAAAGAAATGCTGATTGTAATATTTACCGGTTGCAGGCACCAGTGCATTGGCGTGGTATTCCACAAAAGCCTGGTCTTCGGTTTCCATATGGACAACGATATTCTCAAATTTAAAGTCAGGCATAGTACTGAATACGAAATTAATAAAGGCCCTAACGCCTTCTTTACCTTCATTTCTTGAGGGGATATTGATGGATTCAAGGTAGGGAATTTCAATCACAGCGTCCTCTGCGAATAAATCGACTACCCGGTCAATGTCTTTGATATTAACCAGGTATTCAAGGAACAGTTCTTTTGGATTTTTCATTATATGTTTTATTTAAGGTATTGCGTATTACTATGATTTCCTCCACAACCCCATCTATAAATCATAGATGGTTTGCAACCAGGACCTAACTTCTGATCCGATTAATAACTGCTTAGAAAATGATTCCTTCGATTATCATCACTCCCTACCGCATCTATAAAAACCGGATATCATTTAATCAAAAATAGATAATTTTGTCTATTTTTGAATCACAACATTGTTCCATACGCTAATTATACAGAGGAATGACAGTTATTCATTTAGATCGGTCTGTTATGGATAACCTTCGCTCCGCAGAATAGATATTTTTATCTGATCCGTTAAAGATCTGGCCGTGCGGTGTCCAAAAGTGATCAGATCCCATTTGTTGGGGATCATTCGTATTTAAACTATATCCTATGAAAGCAATTGAAATTAAAAGTTTTGGCAGTCCGGATCATCTTCAGTCCGCATCTGTCCCGTTACCAGTGATCAAATCTGACGAAGTATTGATATTGGTAAAATCCGTTAGTATAAATCCTGTCGATACTAAAATCAGGCAAGGGGTTAAATTGGTCGGACGCGCCCCGGATCCTTTGCCATTGATACTTGGATGGGATCTGAGCGGTATCATTACGGGAGTAGGCAGTGCCGTGAAAGATTTTAAAACAGGAGACGAAGTATTCGCGATGATCAATTATCCTGGGCTGGGACAGGCTTATGCGGAATTTGTCGCAGCCAAAGCTGATCAATTAGCCATAAAACCGGCAGGAATAAGTTTCGAGGATGCTGCGGCAGCCACATTATCTGCATTAACCGCATGGCAAGCTTTAACGGTCAACCAACACATTGAAAAAGGTTCAAAAGTCCTTATCCACGCAGCTTCCGGGGGTGTAGGACATTTTGCAGTCCAGATGGCTAAATACTTAGGGGCTTATGTAATCGCTACCTCTTCGGCCGCAAACCGGGATTTCGTGTTATCGTTAGGGGCTGATGAACATATAGACTATCAATCGCAGTCTTTGGAAAAAGTAACGGGTAATCTTGATTTCATCCTTGATCCTTTAGGCGGCAAGAACACCGAAATTTCACTGGATTTAATCAAGGACGGAGGAACTGGCGTCAGTATCGTTTTCGGATTTACACCGGAATTGATGGAGAAGGCGAGACAGCGAAGGATAAACGCTTTTAATATCCAGGTTAAACCAAATGGAGGGCAGATGAATGTCATTGCCGATCTGTTAAGGAAGGGTCATATCAGATCCCATGTAATTAATAAATTCAGTATTGATCAAATGCCTGAAGCCCATACGCTGCTGGAAAGCGGTCGCTCAACAGGCAAAATAGTCCTCAATTTTTAATAAATGCCAATTTTCGGCTGCTACAATTGTCACGAGATTATAAAATAGACAAGAATATCTTTTCTAAGACCAATAAAGAAAATTTCAATTTTATTTACAAACACTTAATTATCAATTTATTATAAGAAATAATAATGAAATTAAAGAGGTAAAATACCATCAGGAGAAGTAACAGACTGTCGATTTTAACCCATGTTAAAAGTTCTGGGCATCCACTCCCCTAACTTTGTTGGTACAATAAAAAATTAATACTATGAAAAAAGTAATCTTAATCCTGGTTTTAGTAACAGCCGGATTAGCCACGTTTGCACAAACAAAATCAAAAAAACAAATGGAAACAATAGTTTTGGTACATGGTGCCTGGTCTGATGCCACTGCCTGGAATGCTGTGGTACCACTTTTAAAAGCCAAAGGATATGAAGTTATCCCGGTGAACCTTTCCGGTCACGGCGCTGACACTTCCTCATTTGCGGGAATCGGTCTGGAAACTTATGTTAAGACAGTGGAAGCTGCTATAGGTGACCGCAAGAACGTGACCCTCGTAGGCCATAGCATGGCTGGTTTGGTAATCAGCCAGGTTGCGGAAGAAATCCCAACCCAGATTAAGGAGCTTGTTTACCTCGCTGCTTATCTTCCGAAAAATGGTGAGAGCTTGTTGAGCTTAGCCCAACAGGATGCAGGCAGTCATACCGGTAAATACCTGACTGTTGATAAAGAACACGGCGCAGCGATCATTGGTAAAGATGGTATTGTGGATGTATTTGCAGAAGATGCTCCTAAGCAAGTTCAGGATTACCTGGTTGCAAATTGGAAAACAGAACCTTTAGCTCCGCTTGCTACACCAGTAACATTGACAGACGCGAACTTTGGTAAAGTTGCCAAAGCTTACATCTTCACTGAGAATGATCACGCTGTCAGCTACCCATTTCAGCAAACAATGGTAAAAGGTTCAAATGTTAAAAAGACCTTTTTATTAAATACCAGCCATACACCGTTCATTTCACAACCGGTAAAACTTGCTGAAGATATCATCCAAGCGACCAAATAAGAACTATTAACTGATCTATATATTTCTATGAACTCACTGGATAATCCAGTGGGTTTTTTTGCATTAAAATATGACGGCACCAATCGACCAACTGGAAGAAGTATTTGTTCAGCATCTCGGTATGGACAGGGAGACCTTCCAACTTTCGAAGCCATACTGGCAACTCAAAACCTATAAAAAGGGCGAGTTCTACAACGAATACAAGAATATCTGTAAACATTTGGGGTTCATCATCGACGGTGTATTCCGGATTTATCGGGTTAACGAACTGACGGGAGAAGAAAGGAATATGTTATTTTTTGGGAAAGGGGAATTTATCGCTTCCTATAAAAGCTTTCTGAGCCAGACGGCTTGTAGTTATTTCACAGAGTCCCTGACCACTTCCACTATCCTTTACATCCATATTGACGCTTTAACACAACTATACGAGCAGTCCCATAAATGGGAAAAGTTTGGCCGGATGGTAGCGGAGCAGGCCTTTCATGCGGTAATGTCGGCAACCGAAGGTTTACTTTTCGACACGGCAGAAGGACGCTACAAGGAATTACTCAGGCAACATCCTGATATTTTCAGCACGGTGCCGCTTTACCATATAGCCTCCTACCTCGGCATTGCTGGCCCCTCCCTGAGCAGGATCAGGAAGCGGATGGCCCATCAGCATTAATGGTCTGAAATCATCACTTTAGATACCGGTTTACGTTTCTTTTTGATGGTGATAAGTACCAGGAAAATGCAACAAAAGTTCATGGAAGCCAGCAGGAGAAAAGCATCCATATAGCTCATTAAATAAGTCTGTCTGTTCACGGTGGCTTCTAATGCAGCAATTGCCTGTTTCCCTGCACTGAACGCATTGGAGCCATGCGCCATGAAATTAGATACAGCAGCCCGTAACCTGTCCATGGTTGCGGGATTATCCGATGTCGCATGGTTGACCAGTGATTGCCGGTTAAAAGCCGCACGGTGTGCAATAAAAGTATTAATGAGCGCAATCCCGAAGGAGCCCCCCATCTGCCGCATCATATTATTTAAAGCAGCCCCCTGAGGGATATCCCTTGGTTCAAGTTCAGAAACAGCGAGTGCGGTTAGTGGAACAATCAATAAAGCGGCTCCAAGGCCACGAAAGATCAAGGGTATAAAAAAATAAGCATCTCCGGTCTGGAGGTTTGATTTGGACATTAATAAGCCGAAAATGGCCGAAAATGCAAAACCTGTAATGATCAGATACTGCGGACGCAATCCGGATTGCAGCGCTTTGCCCAGAAAGGGTGAGATCAAAGCTGCCATCAAAGTTCCTGGTAAAAGCATAGTACCGGTCTGGAAAGCTGTATAACCAATAACACGTTGCGTATAAAGCGGAAATACAAAGACCGCGCTGAATAACCCGAAACCCAGCACAAAGGTCATGATCGCAGAAATAGAAAGTGTAGCACTTCTTAGTACTCTCAGGTTAATTACAGGAAAAGGTACCCTTAATTCCCACCATACTAATACAATGATCGAAACGACAGAAATACAGGTAAGAACAATGATATAGTTAGCCGAGAACCAGTCGTCGGTCTCCCCTCTTTCCAACACTACCTGTAATGCACCTACCCCCACCGCAAGCAGAATAATCCCCAGCCAGTCGATTTCGCGGTCTTCGGAAGATGGCTTACTGGGGCGGAGGTAAATAATGGAAAGTACGGTTGCCAGGATTCCGATCGGTACGTTCACATAGAATATCCATTCCCAGGATAGGTTATCTACAATATAACCGCCTAATACCGGCCCAATAGAGGGTCCTATTATAATCCCCAGGCTGAAGATCCCGCTTGCTAATCCTCTTTCCTCCACTTTAAAGGTTTCAAAAAGAATTGATTGTGAAGTGGATAACAAGGCACCGCCCCCAAGTCCCTGTAAAAACCGGAAAGCCACCAGTTCCCAGAGATTTGTGGAAAGTCCGCACATGGCAGAGGCCAGTGTAAACAGAATGATAGAGCCGACGTAATATTGCTTTCTTCCAATTTTTTCCGCTAAGAAGCTGGTCATCGGAATTACAATTACGTTGGCAATGGCATACGAAGTAATCACCCAGGCCGTATCCTCCAATGAAGCGCCAAGGTTACCGCTCATGGTGTTTATCGAAACGTTTACGATGGTCGTGTCTATAAGTTCAATAATGGTGGAAGTGATAATCGTGATGACGATGATCCATTTCCGGAGTCCTGTTTCCATAAGTATAAATGCAATTTCTATCAGCTACTTTGATAATTAGCTGAGTATTTTAAAGAAGAAATTCAAAATAGATAATTTTGTCTATTTTAAACCATAGCGATATGAGTCTGTTTAATGATCAAAAAAAATTAAAGAGTGGGTTCCTCAGTAGAAGGCTGTAATTCGTAAGTCTTGAGTTCCTGTTTCAGGCTTTTAATAACACTTTGCATAGGTTGGCTGTTGCCCAATACCCGGCAGATCAGGATGGTACCTTCGACTGATGCAAACATTTTGTAAGCAAAGGCGCTCACGTCAAGTGCTTCGCTGAATTCACCATTCTTTACACCTTCCTTCAGGATAGATGAAAAGTAACGGTGTGCTCCGATCATTGACTTCTTCACTTTTTCCTTCACGATAGGGTTATTATCGTCTGCTTCCGCAGCCAGGTTAAAGATCGGGCATCCACCTGAAATATGTGTTTCCAGCGGGTTCCTGCTAAAGTTCAGGTAAGCATGAATCTGCTCCTTCGCTGTTTTCCCTTTGCTGACTGCGGCAATCACTTTTTCATCATTTTTTTTCAGCAGGAAGTCTGCTGCCGCATAAGAAAGGGCATCCTTGTTTTCAAAGTGATTATAAAGACACCCACGCGCAACGTTTGCTGCCGCAAGCACTTCGTCTACTGTAGTACCGGCAATTCCCTTTTCATTATAAATGGGTGCTGCTTGTTCAATAATAAACTGCTTTGTCTGTTCTGCCTTTGTCATTAAAAGAAATTTATAATACAAATTTAGATAAAATTGTCTTTTGAAAAATCAAAGAAATGTACATTATCCTAATTTCCAAGGTATTTTACATTAAACTGTAATTTCAGAAATGGATTAAGTTATCGGAAGGCCTGCATTTCGGACTAATTTAAGAACCCTTCGGATACCTTCCTGCAAGTTCGGTGGGGAAACTTTAAAGAACAGTTTGTATACAGGATATTTTATTATTTTAGTACAAATGACAATAGCAGAGTTTAACTTACTGAATTTGAAGGAGCAGGGAGATTTAACATTTGATGGGAATTTTCTTGGGGACCGGTCTCAGGGGGATTACAAGGTCGCTTTGTATCGGGTCGGGGGATTTTATGTAGAGGCATTCTATTATACCGTCAGCAATCAAATTGTGTGGATTGAAGCCTTTGGTTCCAATGAGCGTTTGGTTCCTTATATAGCGCATATCAAGTTCAATTCATAACCGCCGTATCAATGGGGCGAAAATTAATTCCAATTACGAAAGATGGAACGGGGCAAAATAAAAGCCCTGCGAAATTCGCAGGGCTTTCTTTATGGATATTATTTGAATTTAACGGTTTCTCTGGTATGCCTTCCCACGCATGTATTCACGAAACTGATACTCATCATAGCGTCGTTTCATGGCAGAACGTTTGGCACGTGCACTCAGTCTCCAGAGGAATATAGCCCAAACACTAAAGGCAATGGCAAAGCATGGCCATGGATTTTGTTTGTTGGCGAGGGCACCCCACAAAGCAAATGTGGAGACAAAGCAGGTGAAAATCAGGTGAACAAAATTTTTCATAAACAGCTGTAACTCTTTTACTAAAATACTAATAATATTAGTTCTGCGCAAGTTTTCGGGAAATTATATCATTTCAATAATTTGGTTTGCCTGCCTTGCGGCCAGTATCCTTTCCCGCAGCTGTTCCAGGATACCTTGATTCGAAATACCAAACAGGTTGATGACCGGATTTTCTTCGTCCGTGCTTTTTAGGCTGAGGTTGCTTAACCCCAGGATTTGTAAGGTCAGGGGTTGGGTTAAGACGTAATCTTTGATGCGGTAAAGTTCCAACTGATCTGTTCGTTTGAATAAAATGCCTTTAGTAAGCTGTAAATATTCCGAATTGATCAGGCAGCGATGGCTTCGAATGAGGAGCAGCCGGTACCATGCCACCAACAGGATCAGCAAACTAAGAAGGATAAATATGGGAGAAAGCGTCCATGCCAGTGGTAGCAAAGTGAGGCTCAGCAGGATTAGCGGGCTGATTTGAATGACCGCGAAGCCAACCGCTGGTCGAAGTTTGATTTCAATGTTCTGCATCATGTATTAATTGTGCTAAATAAGTGGAATGCCGGGTGGGTTTACTGGTCCTGATCCCGGTCCGGATATTAAACGCTGTTTCAAAAGCATGCAAGCTGGACTGGGTCTCCAAAAATTCCTGATAACGGCCCATAAAGGATACACCTGTTTTTTCTTTCTGCCAGCGCAGTAGGGCCGGTTTTCCTTTCAAAGCACTTGCTACCCATATATCGGTCAGCCCTCCCAGCAGTTGGTTCCCAAAAACCAGCGTAAATTTTCGCCTCGCAAAGTTGCGCCTTAACCAACTGATCTGTTCTTCGCAGGGCAGGTTTCCAAGAGATACAAAAGCCAGGTTATAGGGGTCACGGTATCGATGGGAATGATGGACATACCAGGCAATGGCTTCCATTGCAGAATGGGTGATGATTACTTCAGGCGCATATTGGTTGCCTGCGAGCCAGGCATTGGTGGTGGTAGGAACCAGGTGCAACCCTTCCTGGAAGATTTCAGTTTCAGTACCGTAATCAAACCGGAAATCAGCGATGTGAAAAAAGGCCTGGATCTCCGGGGAGATCCTAAGCCTTTCCATGAACGATTTCATCACCTTGTTCCGCCGCTCCGCGAGTAAGCGCGCTTTTGTTGTTCCGGCACCCGCCGGTATTGATCTTCCATGTCTATTAAAGCATTTTTATAGCCGGGACTTTCAAACCCGGCCTCTTTGGCGTCACGTGTTTTATTAAAAAGAGCGTTTAGCCCCTGGTACAACATGTAGGACAATCCCCCATCAATCAGGACTGAGGCGATCAATGCCAGCCGGTTTGCCCGCATACCCTGTGGATCAATCGCAGAGTAAGAAAATTCAGTACGATCGGCAAGTTCAACCTCTTTCCCGCGGCGATATTTTTCCTTTTGGGCCGGCGTAAGAAACTCGTTATTGACCATATCAGGTGCCAGGATCTTTTCGGTATCAGATATGATGAACTCCCTGGTGTCAGGATCGAATTCAACCAGTTTTTCGGTTTTGTTCCCTTTGTTGGATAAAACACATGAAAATGACCCTATCCGGCCAGATCAAAAAGGCCCCCTTCGCCAGTTGAAAGTGACCACGTTCGCCAAAGCAAAGTGACCCCTCTTCGCCACGTGAAAGTGACCC